>SYOX01000389.1 GCA_005804885.1 Pseudomonadota bacterium | reverse complement strand
TCCCGTCGGCCAACGGGCCGACAGCGCCGATGCCGGCGTCGTCGATGCTCGGCGGGCCAACGGCCCGCCTGTGCTCTCCTCCTTGGCCTCGACGCTGTCGGCCTCGCCGGCCTCGGTCCCTCAAACCAATCAGCGTTCTAGCCCCACCCGACGAGCCCGTCCCCAAAGGGGGCGGTGCGAGGAGCGTGGGGCGATCGGCGCGCGTGGGGTGCCGTGGCGTCGCGGGCCTTGGAACCTTCAGTGAGCAAACCTGTCGTGGTGAGGAAGGGTGGCCTTCGAATTGCCTTTCGGGTTGAAAAAATGCAATAGTGGAGGCGGTTAAATCTTCTTGGAGCATCACTGTCTCCTCCTTGCATGGGGGTTCCCAATGTCCAGAGTAGTCAACGCCTTATTCTTGAGTTTTGTGTTGACATCGGCGGCGTGGATGGGGTGGAGCCCCAGCGCTCAGGCGCAGACGGCCACGACCACGGTGAACTACGATGGGGGCCATTGCACCGTCTGTGGTCAGGGCTATGCGTGCTCCAACGGTCACGGCAACTGGAACGACGGAACGAGGAGCTTCAGCGACCCCGTCGGGGTAGGGAACCTCGTGACGCGAGTTCAGTACACTGCGTCGGCTGTGTGGGGTTGCGGCGGGAACACGTCGAGCATGACGGCCCAGCTCAACGGGCAGACCGTGTCGTCGAACTCGGGCTCGGGGCAGTGCGGCTGCGGATCTTGCGATCCTGACGTGAACTTTGACAGCGGCAATCACCCCAACGGCTTCCCGGGCTACGTCTACGGCGGCTCCAACAACGTCCGGCTGGCCTTCAACTCGGGCCTCGGGTGCGTGGCGCGGGTCCGAGTGACGCTGACCTTCGGGGGAGCGGGTCCGACGGTGGACGCGCTGGGCCCGTACTCGGTCAATGAGGGGGGCACGGTCCAGCTCAACTCGAGCTCGACGGGCAATGGCGTCAGCCTGGCCTGGGACTTCGACAACGACGGGCAGTTTGACGACGCTACGGGCGCGAGGCCCAACTTTACGGCGGGCAATGGTCCGGCGTCGGTGACGGTCCAGGTCCGTGCGACCGACGGCCAGAACCGGACGGCCACCGACTCGGCCACCGTCAACGTCAGCAATGTTGCGCCTTCGGTGTCGAGCCCGGGCAACCAGTCCAGCGCCGAGGGGCAGGCGATCAGCTTGCAGCTGTCGGCCTCGGACCCGGGCGGCGACGCGCTGACTTTCTCGGCGACGGGGCTGCCGCCGGGCCTGAGCATCAACAACTCGGGCCGGATCAGCGGGACGATTGGCTTTGACGGCGCCGGCACCCACAGCGTGACCGTGACCGTCTCCGACGGGAGCCTGACGGGCTCGACCTCCTTCACCTGGACGGTGACCAACACCAACCGCGCCCCGACGGTGACGAGCCCGGGCAACCAGTCCAACGCCGAGAACCAGTCGATCAGCTTGCAGCTGTCGGCCTCGGATCCGGACGGCAACAGCCTGACTTTTTCGGCGACGGGGCTGCCGCCGGGCTTGAGCATCAACAACTCGGGTCAGATCAGCGGGACGATCGGCTTCAACGGCGCCGGCACCCACAGCGTGACCGTGACCGTCTCCGACGGGAGCCTGACGGGCTCGACCTCCTTCACCTGGACGGTGACCAACACCAACCGCGCCCCGACGGTGACGAACCCGGGCAACCAGTCCAGCAGCGAGGGGCAGGTCATCAACTTGCAGCTGTCGGCCTCGGATCCGGACGGCGACGCGGTGACGTGGAGCGCCACGGGCTTGCCGCCGGGTCTGAGCGTCAATTCGGGCACTGGGCGCATTACGGGCACGATCGGCTTTGACGGCGCGGGCACCCACAACGTGCGGGTGACGGCCTCGGACGGCAACCTGACGGGCATCGCCGACTTCACCTGGACGGTGGCCAACACCAACCGGGCGCCTTCGTTGACGAACCCGGGCAACCAGTCCAGCGTCGAGGGGCAGGTGATAAGCCTTCAGCTGTCGGCCACGGATCCGGACAACAACAACCTGACTTTTTCGGCGACGGGGCTGCCGCCGGGCTTGAGCGTCAACAACACGGGTCGGATCACGGGGACGATCGGCTTCAACGGCGCGGGCACCCACAACGCCTCCGTCACCGTCTCCGACGGGACGCTGAGCGCCAACGTGACCTTCACCTGGACGGTGGGCAACACCAACCAGCCGCCGACCGTCACGAACCCCGGCAACCAGGTCAACGCCGAGAACGACACCCTCAACCTTCAGGTCGTGGCCTCGGACCCGGACGGGGACGGGGTGACTTTTTCGGCGACGGGGCTGCCGCCGGGCTTGAGCATCAACAACACGGGTCGGATCACGGGGACGATCGGCTTCAACGGGGCGGGCACCCACAACGCCTCCGTCACCGTCTCCGACGGGACGCTCAGCACCCAGGTCAGCTTCACGTGGACGGTGACGAACACCAACCGGGCGCCTGCGTTGACGAGCCCGGGCAACCAGTCCAGCGTCGAGGGGCAGGTGATCGGCTTGCAGCTGTCGGCCACGGATCCGGACGGCGACGGGCTCTCCTTCTCGGCCACGGGGCTGCCGCCGGGCTTGAGCATCAACAACTCGGGCCAGATCAGCGGGACGATCGGCTTTGACGGCGCTGGCACCCACAACGTCCGCGCGACGGTCACCGACGGCGGCCTGAGCACCAGCGTCACCTTCACGTGGACGGTGGGCAACACCAACCGCCGCCCCGTCCTGACGAACCCCGGCGATCAGTCCAACAACGAGAACGACACCATCAACCTGCCCGTCCAGGCCACGGATCCGGACGGCGACGGGCTCTCCTTCTCGGCGACGGGGCTGCCGCCGGGCTTGAGCATCAACAACACGGGCCGGATCAGCGGGACGATCGGCTTTGACGGCGCCGGCGCGCACACCGTGGTGATCACCGTCACGGATGGCACCTTGAGCGCCAACGTCACCTTCCGGTGGAACGTCGCCAACACCAACCGGGCCCCGCAGCTGGCCAACCTCGTCGGCAACCAGACCAACGCCGAGAACGATACCGTCAACCTCGTCGTCGCGACGGCCTCGGATCCGGACGGCGACGCGGTGACCTTCTCGGCCACGGGGCTGCCGCCGGGCTTGACGATCAACTCGGGCACCGGTCGGATCACCGGGACCATCAGCTTCGACGCCGCCGGGAACTACGACGTCAGCGTCGTCGTGTCCGACGGCAGCCTGACGGCGCGAGGGACCTTGAGCTGGACGGTGACCAACACCAACCGGACGCCGATCGTCACGAACCCCGGCAACCAGACCGACGCCGAGAACGACGCGATCTCCCTGCAGGTCTCCGCGGTCGACCCGGACGGGGACGCGGTGACCTTCTCGGCCACGGGGCTGCCGCCGGGCTTGAGCATCACCGCGGGCGGCCGGATCAACGGAACCTTGACCTTCAACGCCGAGGGCGATCACGCCGTCGTCGTGCGGGCCACCGACGGCAGCCTGACGGGCACCGCGGCCTTCACCTGGACGGTGCGCGACACCAACCGCCGGCCCACCGTGATCAACCCCGGCGATCAGTCCAGCGCCGAGGGCCAGGCCATCACCCTGCCGATCTCGGCCTCGGACCCGGACGACGACACCCTCGTCTTCACGGCGGCGAACCTGCCGCCGGGTCTGAGCATCAACCGCACCACCGGCATCATCAGCGGCTCGATCAGCTTCGACGCTGGCGCGAACAGCCCCTTCTTGACCACGATCATCGTGGATGACGGGGACTTGAGCCACAACGTCACCTTCCGCTGGGCGATCGGCGAGACGAACGGCCCGCCCTCGATCACGAACCCCGGCAACCAGACCAACGCCGAGAACCAGTCCATCAACCTGCAGGTGGTCGCCGTCGATCCGGACGGGGACGGGGTGACCTTCTCGGCGACGGGTCTGCCGCCGGGCCTGAGCATCAACAACTCGGGTCGGATCAGCGGGACGATCGGCTTTGACGCCGCCGGCAGCCACGCCGTGACCGTCGAGGTCTCCGACGGCAACCTGGTCAGCCGCGTGAGCTTCACGTGGACGGTGACGAACACCAACCGGACCCCGGTGGTCACCAGCCCCGGGAACCAGACCAGCAACGAGGCCGCCGCCGTCAACCTCCAGATCGTGGCCACGGACCCGGACGGCGACAACCTGGCCTTCACGGCGACGGGGCTGCCGCCGGGCTTGAGCATCGGCCCGGACAACGGGCGGATCACCGGCTCGCCGACCTTCGACTCCGCCGGCCCCTATGTGGTGCGGGTGACGGTCTCCGACGGGACCTTGAGCGCCAGCGTCACCTTCGCCTGGACGGTGAACAACACCAACCGCCAGCCTGTCGTGACCAACCCCAGCGATCAGTCCAGCGCCGAGGGCGACACCCCGAGCCTGCGCGTGGTGGCCTCGGACCCGGACGGCGACGCGGTGGTCTTCTCGGCCACGGGGCTGCCCCCTGGCCTGACGATCGCCTCGAACACCGGCGTCATCTCGGGCCGGATCGACTTCGGCGCCAACGACGGCAGCCCCTTCAGCGTCGTGGTGCGAGCCACCGACGGCGGCGGGCTGATCGGCAGCGCGGCCTTCACCTGGACGGTGCGCGACACGAACCGCGCGCCCGCCTTGACGAGCCCGGGCGACCAGTCCAGCGGCGAGGGGCAGGACATCTCGCTGTCCCTGTCGGCGACCGATCCGGACGGCGACGCGCTGACCTACACCGCCTCGGGCCTGCCCGCCAACCTGACCTTGAACCGGACCACGGGCGTGATCAGCGGCCGGATCGACTTCGAGGCCAGCGATGGCAGCCCCTACACCGTCAACATCCTGGTCTTCGACGGCAGCCTGAGCGCCAGCGTCACCTTCCGATGGGTCGTCACCGAGAACAACCGCGCGCCGACGGTCAGCGCCGGCGGCCCCTACGCCGTCGACGAGGGCGGCGTGTTGCGCCTGTCGGCCTCGGGCGCGGACCTGGATGGCGACGCGCTGACCTTCGCCTGGGACTTTGACGGCGACGGGCAGTTCGACGACGCCACGGGCGCGAACCCCACCTTCACCGCGGGCGACGGCCCGGCCACGGTGCCGGTCTCCGTCCGGGTCTCCGACGGTCAGGCCACGGCCAGCGCGGCGGCCTCGATCTCGGTCCGCAATGTCGCCCCGACCATCGCCACCCGCAACATCGACCCCGCTCTGCCCGGTGAGTCGGCGGTCGTGACCTTCTCGGCGTCGGCCTCGGATCCGGCCGGCAATGCCGATCCGCTGACCTTCACCTGGGCCTTCGGCGACGGCTCGCCGACCCGGGTTGGCGCCTCGGTCACGCACACCTACCGCGACGACGGCACCTTCACGGCCACGCTGACCGTCACCGACGGCGACGGCGGCTCGACCACCCAGATCTTCGACGTCGTCGTCTCGGCGGTGGCCCCGCTGCTGGCCGCCATCGACGGCCCCGTCCAGATCAACGAGGGGGCGGTCGGGCGCTGGAGCAGCGCGCTGCAGAAGGCCATCTTTGACGACGTCAACTTCACCATCGTCTGGGGCGACGGCCTGCCCAACACCACCGGGGCCATCAACGACGACCTCGGCGTCGGGCTCGTCGAGGGCACGCACGCCTTCCGCGACAACGGCACCTTCACGGTCGAGTTCACCGCCCGCGACGACGACAACCAGACGGCGCGGCGGACCCTGGGCGTGACGGTGCTCAACGTCGCCCCGACGATCCTCACGCTGGACGGCGACACCGAGGGCGTCGAGGGTGGCTCCTTCGCCTACAGGGCGACGGCCTCGGATCCGGGCGCCGACACGCTGACCTTCACCTGGAACTTCGGCGACGGCTCCGATCCCGTCGTCGGCCCCAACGCCACGCACATCTTCGCCCGCAATGGCGTCTTCACGGTGACCGTGACGGTGACCGACGAGGACGGCGGCAGCGCCTCTCGCTCGCTCACGGTCACGGTCGGCGACGCGGCCCCCCGGATCGTGAGCCTGACCGGCGCGCTGGTCGGCGACGAGGGCAGCGCGCTGAGCTACAACGCGGTGGCCGTCGATCCCGGCGGCGACGCGCTGACCTACACCTGGAACTTCGGCGACGGCTCTCAGCCGGTCTCTGGCGTCGATCGCACGCAGATCTCCCACGTCTTTGCCGATGACGGCCAGTACACCCTGACCTTGACCGTCTCGGATGGGCAGAGTCAGGTCTCCGGCACTTTGACGATCAACGTGCGCAATGTGGCGCCGACCCCGAACAACCTCAACGTCCCCGACGGCGGGAACGAGGGCCAGGAGTTGACCTTCTCGGCGGGCGCGACCGATCCGGGCGCCGACACGCTGACCTTCACCTGGGACTTCGGCGACGGGACCCCGGCGCAGTCCGGCGCCTCGGTCACCCACACCTACGCCGACGACGGCTTCTACTTCGGCCTCCTGACGGTGCGCGACGAGGACGGCGGCGTGGCCACCCGCGCGCTGGTCATCGGCGTCGACAACGTCTCCCCCTCGATCGTCTCGCTCAACGGCGCCGCCGTCGCCCTCGAGGGCGGCGATCTGCCCTACAGCGCCGTGGCCACCGATCCGGGCGACGACACGCTGACCTACACCTGGAACTGGGGCGACAACACCGCGCCAGACTCGGGCGTGGACCTGACGGACGTGGCGCACGTCTACCGCAACAACGGCACCTTCACCCTGACCTTGACCGTCACGGACGAGGACGGGGGTCGGGTCAGCGTCCAGCGCACGATCGCCATCGGCGGCCAGGCGCCCCGGATCGATCAGCTCACCGGCGACGTCGAGGGCCCCGAGGGCGGCCTCTTCACCTTCAGGGCCGTGGCCAGCCAGCCCGGCAATGACGCCATCACCTACCACTGGGACTTCGGCGACGGCTCCAACCCGCAGTCGGCCATCGATCTGACCGAGGTCGAGCACGTCTTTGCTGAGGACGGCCTCTACATCGTCACGCTGACCGCCTCGGATCCGGACGGTGAGGCCACGGCGGAGCTGGCCTTGACGGTCAACAACGTCGCGCCGAGCCTGACGCGCGTCGACGTCCCCCAGACGGGCACCGAGGGCCAGTCGCTGACCTTCGAGGCCGAGGCCGTGGACCCGGGCGGGCTCAACGACCCGCTGACCTTCCGCTGGGACTTCGGCGACGGCACCGCGCCGGTCACCGGCGCCAGCCGCACCCGCGCCTACGCCAACGACGGCGCCTTCACCGTCACCCTGACGGTCACCGACGACGAGGGCGCGTCGGCGACGACCACGCGCCAGATCACGATCGGCAACGCGCAGCCCAGCATCGTGCGCCTGCTTGGCCCCAACGGCGCCAACGAGGCCCAGGTGGTCACCTTCCAGGCGCTGGCCGCCGACCCTGGCGCCGACGCGCTGACCTACCGATGGAACTTCGGCGACGGCACCGCGGCCCAGTCGGGCGTCGATCTGACCGAGATCACCCACGCCTTCGCCGACGACGGCGCCTACACGATCACGCTGACCGTCTCGGATGGGGTCGCGACGACCTCGCGCACCTTGAACCTGGCGGTGGCCAACCTGCCGCCCACGGTCACGGCCCTGGCCGGCGACGTCGAGGGCGCCGAGGCGACGCTCTTCTCCTTCACGGCCGCCGCGACCGATCCGGCCGGCGTGCGCGACCCGCTGACCTTCCGCTGGGACTTCGGCGACGGCTCCCCCGAGGTCGTCGGCCTCAACCTCACGGCGGTCGACCACATCTACCAGGACGCCGGCCGCTTCACCCTGCGCGTCACGGTCACCGACGGGGACGGCGGCTCGGCCAGCCGCGTCCTGATCGTGTCGGTCGGCAACCAGGCCCCCGTCGTGGACGCCTTCGTCGGCGACACCGAGGGCAACGAGGGCGACGACTTCGCCTTCGCGATCACCGCCAGCGACGCCGGCGGCGACGCGCTGACCTACACCTGGACCTTCGGCGACGGCTCCCTCCAGGAGAGCGGCCGGGATCTGACCCAGCTCACCCACGTCTACCGCGACAACGGCCGCTACACCCTGAGGGTCCTCGTCTCGGACGGCTCGGATTCGGTCGAGCACCGCGTCCAGATCACGGTGGCCAACGTCTCGCCGACCCTCGTCGACGTGGCCGTCCCTGCCGAGGGTCAAGAGGGCGTCTCGGTCTCCTTCTCGGCCCGCGCCACCGACCCGGCCGGCGACCTCGACCCCCTCGTGACCACCTGGGACGTCGGCGACGGCGCGGCTCCGATCGTCGGCGCCTCCATCGCGCACACCTACGCCGACGACGGCATCTACCAGGTCACCGTCACCGTCACCGACGGCGACGGCGGCCGGACCTCGCGCACGGTCCCGATCACCATCAACAACCTCGCCCCGGCCATCTCCTTCTTCGACGGCCCGGCCACCATCGAGGAGGGCGTCGAGGCGGCCTTCAGCGTCTTTGCCACCGACGTCGATGACGACACGCTGGGCTACACCTGGCGCTTTGAGGGCGGCCCCACGCTCAGCGGCGCCGATCTGACCCGCGCCGCCCACACCTACCCGGACAACGGCCAGTTCGACGTCTCGGTCACCGTCACCGACGAGGACGGCGGCTCGACGACCCGCACCCTGCCCCTGACCGTCGTCAACGTGCCGCCCTCCATCACGGCCTTCACCGGCAACTTCACCGGCAACGAGGGCGACACCTTCGCCTTCGAGGCCGAGGCCGTCGATCAGGGCGACGACGTCCTGACCTACACCTGGGACTTCGGCGACAACTCCGCCCCCATCTCCGGCGTCGACGAGACCCTCGTCGAGCACGTCTACCTCGTCGAGGGCACCTACGTCCTGACGCTGACCGTCACCGACGACGACGGCGGCCAGACCCAGATCAGCCGGACGGTCAACGTCGGCACCGGCGCGCCGGTCATCAACGCGCTGACCGGCCCCGTCAAGGGCGACGAGGGCGAGCCGCTCGCCTTCGTGGCCGACGCCGACGACCCGACCGATCAGACCCTGACCTACACCTGGAACTTCGGCGACGGCTCCGCGCCGGCCTCCGGCGTCGATCTGACCGAGGTCACCCACACCTGGGCCGACAACGGCCGCTTCGTCGTCCGCATGACCGTCACCGACCCAGACGGCAACTTCGCCTTCAGCGACCACCAGGTCCGCGTCAACAACGTCGCGCCGAGCCTGGACGCCTTCGTCGTCGGCGCCTTCGCGGAGAACATCCCCGGCCTGGCCTCGGCCGAGGCCAGCGATCCGGCCGGCATCCACGACCCCCTGACCTTCACCTGGACCTGGGGCGACGGCACCGAGCCCGACACCGGCGTCGACCTGACCGAGGTCGCCCACACCTTCACCTCCAACGGCGCCTACCTGCTGCGCCTGACCGTCGCCGACGACGACGGCGGCGTCGTCAGCGCCACCTCCCGCATCCTCGTCACCGACGAGGCCCCGCGCCTTGTCGAGATCCAGGGCCCGAGCCGAGGCAACGAGGGCGACACGCTGGCCTTCGTCGCCGATGCCCTCGACCAGGGCAACGACGCGGTCAGCTACACCTGGCAGCTCGACGACCAGCCGCCCGTCAACACCGGCCGCGACCCGAACTTCCGGGTCACCTTCCCCGACAACGGCGACTACAACCTGTCCGTGGTGGCCACCGACGACGAAGGGCAGACCGCCGTCGGCGCCCTCCAGATCACCATCGACAACGTCGCGCCCCAGGGCGTCTCCATCGTCGGACGCGACCAGGCCGCCGAGGGGCAGCGCCTGACCTACTTCGGCACCGCCGCCGATCCGGCCGGCGCCAACGACCCGCTGACCTACACCTGGGACTTCGGCGACGGCTCCGACCCCATCTCCGGCATCGACGAGACCCTCGTCGAGCACACCTACGCTGACAACGGCATCTACGTTCTGCGCCTGACCGTCGCCGACGACGACGGCGGCGTCACCACCCGCACCCTCGTCGTCACGGTCGACAACCAGGCCCCCGAGATCCTCAGCCTCGTCGGCCCCACCAGCGGCTTCGAAGGACAGCGCCTGTCCTTCGCCGCCACCGCGACCGAGCGCGGCGACGACGCGCTGATCTACACCTGGGACTTCGGCGACGGCTCGCAGCCCCTGCGCGGCCTCGACCTGACCGACGCCTCGCACACCTTCGCCGACGACGGCGACTTCACCCTCACCCTGACCGTCGAGGACGGCGACGGCGCCTCCGTCTCGCGCACCGTCGAGCTGGCGATCGCCAACCTGCCGCCGACCATCATCAGCCAGCCCCCGCTGCTGGCCATCGTCGGCCGACCCTACCGCTACACGCTGCGCGCCACCGATCCCGGCGCCGATGACCTGACCTTCGCCCTGATCGACGGCCCCGAGGGCATGGCCCTCCAGGGCGCCACCCTCGACTGGACCATGACCATCGAGCAGCTCGACCAGGGCCCCCACGCCGTCCACGTCCGCGTCTCCGACGACGACGGCGGCAGCGCCGATCAAGAGTGGCTGATCGTCACCAACTTCCTCGACGTCGACCGGGACGGCGTCCCCGACGACTGCGAGGCCCTCTTCGGCTTCAACCCCAACGACCCCACCGACGGCGACGAGGATCCCGACGGCGACAACCTCAACAACCGCGAGGAGTGCCTCGCCGGCACCGACCCGACGACCTTCAACGGCCCGACGGCCCCCACCCTCGTCTCACCCGAGGACGGCGCTCGCCTCGACACCCTGACCACCACCCTGATCGTCGGCAATGCCTCCGATCCCGACGGTGACCCCCTGACCTACACCTTCGAACTCTACAGCGACGCCGACCTGCTCAACCCCCTGCTCATCGTCGAGGACGTGGCCGAGGGCGACGAGACCACCGTCCACGACCTGGAGCTGGTCCTGGAGGAGAACGCGCGGCACTTCTGGCGCGCCCGTGCCGCCGATCCCTTCGTCAACGGCCCCTACAGCGAGACCGGCACCTTCCTGATCGACCTCGGCAACGAGCCGCCCTCCGTCCCGGCCCTCGTCTCCCCCCTGCGGGGCGCCGACACCCTGCGGCCCAACCTCGTCGTCGACCCGTCCGTGGACCCCGAGGGCGACGCCATCACCTACCTCTTCGAAGTCTACTCCGACGCGGAGCTCGCCGCTCAGGTCGCCGCCGGCCAGACCGAGGAGACCTCCTTCGCCCTGGAGTCCGACCTCGAGGACGACACCCGCTACTTCTGGCGCGCGGCGGCCCGCGACGACCTCGGGGCGCAGAGCGACTTCTCCGAGCCCTTCGAGTTTGTCATCAACACCGACAACGCTCTGCCCGAGGCCCCCAAGATCATCCGCCCCGAGGACGACTCTCAGGTCGCCGAGCAGCCCGTCGTCGTCACCTGGGAGCAGGCCGTCGATCGCGACGGCGATCTGCTGACCTACGAGCTTGAGCTCTCGACCACAGCCGACTTCTCCGAGATCGTCTTCAGCCAGCAGGACATCCCCGCCGGCCTCGACCCGACCGTCTCGCTCACCCTCCCCGAGCTTGAGGAGGACAGGACCTACTCCGTCCGTGTCCGCGCCTTCGACTTCGCCGGAGCGAGCCCCTTCACCGCCGTTGACTTCACCGTCAACACCGAGAACACCGCCCCCGGCTCCCCGGTCCTGATCAGCCCCATCGACGGCGCCCGCGTCCAGCAGGACGCCACCACCCTCGTCTTCGAGGCCGCCTCCGATCTCGACGGCGACCCCCTGACCTACCGCGTCGAGGTCTTCCGCGACGCCGCCCTGACCGACCAGGCCTTCTCACGAGAGGTCGAGGGCCAGGAGGGCGTCAACACCGTCGAATGGGACGACGAGGGCAAGGCCACCGGCCCCCACTTCTGGACCGTGACCGCCATCGACCCCGAGGGCCTCGAAGGCCCCACCGCCGGCCCCGAGGGCTTCGTCGTCGACGAGACGCCCAACCTCGCCCCCGATGCCCCTGTCGCCATCTCGCCCATCGACGGCGCCGTCGTCGATTCGCTCAAGGACCTCGAGCTTGTCATCGACAACGCCACCGACCCCGACGGCGACGCCCTGACCTACACCTTCCTGATCTTCGCCGACGAAGGCCGCTCCGAGATCCTCTGGCAGAAGAGCGACGTCCCCGAGGGCGTCACCGGGCAGACCACCGTGGCCGTCGAGGACCTCGACGGCGCCGGCTTCTCCCAGTTCTTCTGGGTCGCCTTCGCCACAGACGCTCGCGGCCTCGATGGCCCCGAGTCCGAGATGGAGGACTTCCGCACCGTCCTGTCGATCTCGGTCGGGACCAGCGATGACTGCGCCTGCGCCTCCGTCGCCTCGCCGCCGCGCACGCCCTCGACGCACCTCGCGGCGCTCATGGCTCTGATCGTCGGGGCGATGATCATTCGCCGCCGCCGCTCCTGAGCGCCTCAGGGCGCTTTTGATGAGGAACCTATGAACCGGAACCGTCGAGGCGCGATCCTCTCCTGGCTCATCGCCCCCCTCGCTGCAACCCTCGCCATCGCCGCTTCACCCGGGCGGGCCGCCGCACAAGCCGAGCTCGTCGGCGGGCTCGGCGGACCGGCGGGCTTCGGCCAGGGCATCGTCTCTCCCGGCGACGACAACAGCGCCGGCCCCATCAACATCACCCAGGCCTTCCCCGGCGGGATCACCTTCCTGGGCTCGACCTTCACCAGCCTCTTCATCAACACCAACGGCAACATCACCTTCAACGGCCCCTTCGCCAGCTTCGTCCCCACGCGCCTCCCCGTGGCCAACCAGCCCATGATCGCCCCCTGGTGGGCCGACGTCGACACCAGCGGCCTCTCCGGCGAGGTCGACAACACCATCTACCACCACGTCGACCGCGTCGGCCGCCGCGCCGTCGTCACCTGGCATCAGGTCGGCTTCTTCGACAGCCAGACCCACCGCGTCAACTCCTTCCAGGTCATCATCGCCGACCGCTCCGAGGACTTCGTCGCCGGCGACTTCGACGTCGAGTTCCGCTACAACCTCTGCCAGTGGACCAGCGGGCAGTTCTCCGGCGGCGACGCCAACGGCCTCGGCGGCACCCCCGCCCAGGCCGGCTTCGACGCCGGCGACGGCGACAACTTCACCGAGCTGCCCGGCTCCTTCACCCCCGAGGTCCTGGACCTGTGCACCCTGTCCAACGTCGATGACCCCGGCGTCTGGCGCTTCCAGATCCGCAATGGCGGCGTGACCCAGTGCGGCAACGGCGTCCGCGAGGGCGGCGAGCAGTGCGACGAGGGCGACGCCAACGGCAATGACGGCTGCTCGCCCGACTGCCTCCTTGAGGTCGACCCCGACGGCGATGGCCTCTTTGACCCCTTCGACAACTGCGGCGAGATCCCCAACCTCGATCAGGCCGATCTCGACCGCGACGGCCTCGGCGACCCCTGCGACGCCTGCCCCCTGGACCCCGACAACGACCAGGACCAGGACGGCGTCTGCGGCGAGATCGACAACTGCCCCGCCGACGCCAACGACGACCAGCGCGACTCGGACGACGACGACTCAGGCGACGTCTGCGACGTCTGCCCGCTGGATCCCGACGACGACCTCGACGAGGACACCATCTGCGGCGACGTGGACAACTGCGCCCTCATCCCCAACAGAGGCCAGGAGGACGGCGACCGCGACAACATCGGTGACCTGTGCGACGCCTGCCCCCTGGACTTCAACAACGACGGCGACCGCGACGGCCTCTGCGCCAACGTCGACAACTGCCCGCTGGACACCAACGCCGATCAGCGCAACCGGGACTTTGATCGCCTCGGCGACGTCTGCGACGCCTGCCCCCTGGACCTGAACAACGACCGCGACACGGACGGCGTCTGCGGCGACGTCGACAACTGCCCCAACGACACCAACGCCGATCAGGCCGACCTCGACCTCGACGACCTCGGCGACGTCTGCGATCGCTGCCCCGGCGACGCCGACAACGACCTCGATCGGGACAACACCTGCGGCGACGTCGACACCTGCCCCGACATCTTCAACCCCGATCAGGCCGACGGCGACAGAGACGGGGTCGGCAACGCCTGCGACGCCTGCCCCGCCGACTCCCTCAACGACCCCGACGCGGACGACATCTGCGGCAATGTCGACAACTGCCCCCGCGACTTCAACCCCCAACAGGAGGACCTCGACCGCGACGGGATCGGCAATGCCTGCGACGCCTGCCCCCTGGACCTGAACAACGACCGCGACACGGACAGCGTCTGCGGCGACGTCGACAACTGCCCCAACGACACCAACGCCGATCAGGCCAACGTCGACCGCGACAACCTCGGCGACCTGTGCGACGCCTGCCCCCTGGACTTCAACAACGACGGCGACCGCGACGGCCTGTGCGCCAACGTCGACAACTGCCCGCTGGACGCCAACGCCGATCAGCTCGACGGCGACGACGACGGCTCCGGCGATGTCTGCGACGACTGCCCGATTGACCCCGACAACGACCGCGACGAGGACGGGATCTGCGGCGAGGTCGACAACTGCCCCGGCCAGAGCAATGCCGATCAGTCCGACGTCGACGAGGACGGCCTCGGCGACGTCTGCGATCCATGCCCCCTGGACGGCGCCAACGACGGCGATCAGGACACCGTCTGCGACAGCGACGACAACTGCCCCGGCCTGAGAAACGCCGATCAGCTCGACGCCGACGACGACGGCTCAGGCGACGCCTGCGACGCCTGCCCCCTGGACTCCGACGACGACGTCGACGACGACGGCGTCTGCGGCGACGTCGACAACTGCCTGGAGGTCGTCAACGAAGATCAGGCCGACCTCGACCTCGACAGCATCGGCGACCTCTGTGATCCCGACCTCGACGGCGACGCGATCGGCAACGAGGCCGACAACTGCCCCAACGTCTCCAACTCCCCCCAGACCGACACCGACGGCGACGGGATCGGCGACGACTGCGAGGACGACTTCGACGGCGACGACGTCCTGGACGGCCAGGACAACTGCCCCCAACTCTCCAACCCCGATCAGGCCGACCTCGACGAGGACGGCCTGGGCGACGCCTGCGACGTCGATCAGGACGGCGACGACGTCCCCAACGACGAGGACATCTGCCCCGACGCCTCCGACTCCGACCAGACCAACACCGATGGCGATGACCTCGGGGACGCCTGCGACGACGACGACGACGACGACGGCTTCCTCGACGTCGACGAGCCCGAGGGCTGCTCGACGCTGTCCAACGGCTTCAACCAGGGCTGCCCCGAGGGCTTCGGCCTCGACCTGCGCGGCAGCGGCCTGCGGTGCGCCACCTCCCCGGCCTCCCCGGCCTCCCCGTCCCTCCCGGCGCTGCTCGGCCTGGCCGCGCTCCTGCTCCTGGCCACGAGGCGCCGCCTGCTCCGGCAAGCGCGCTGCCTGGGCGCCTCGCTGCTGCCCCTGGCCCTCGTCGCCCTGTGCCTCCCCCTTCTCCCGACCCAGGCCCAGGCCCAGTCCTCCCGCTTCGAACTTCAGCGCTTCCGCCCGGCCACCAGCCAGCGGATCGACTATCTGTCCGCCGAATCTGGAGAATCTCGCCTGACGGGCGACTTCGAGGCCAGCGTCTTCCCGCACCTCTCCTTCTCGCCCCTCATCGGCGACGACGCCGACGGAGAGGCCCGGACGATCATCGACCGACAGCTCGTCAGCAACCTCTCCGTGGCCTACTCGCCCGACGACTTCCTGCGCATCGCCCTGGACCTGCCCATCTACGCCCTCCAGAGCGGCGACGAGGGCGGCTTCAACGCCAACCCGGGCGACTTCGACGCCAGCGGCATCGGCGACCTGCGCGTCGTCCCCAAGCTCACCCTCCTGGAGCGCTCCGAGGGCCTCGCGCTGGCCTTCCTCATCCCCTCCACCGTCGCCCTCGGCGACGCCTCCCGCTTCCAGAGCGAGGGCTTCCGCGTCGAACCCACCCTGGCCATCGACGCCACCTCCGGCTCCAGCTGGGGCGTGGCCGCCAACCTCGGCTACCTCGTCCGCGACAACGCGCGCTTCAATGACCTCGTCGTCGACGACCAGATCACCTACAAGCTCGCCGCGCGCACCCCCGCCTTCACCCCCGAGATGCACCTCGTCGCCGAGCTGACCGGCGCCATCTCCCCCCTCAACGGCGGCCTGCGCGTCCAGGAGTCCCCGCTGGAGGGCCTCGTCGCGCTGCGCTACAACTTCGGCGCCAGCTCCCTGACCTTCGGCGGCGGCGCCGGGATTCTGGCCGGCGTCGGCGCGCCCCTCGTCCGGACCTTCGTCGGCTACGCCTACAGCCCCGATTACGAATCCAGCCCGCCCGACCTCGAAAACGACGCCGCCCTGACCAGCAACACCATCACCTCCAACCGGGTCGCGGCCCCCGATCGCCGCACCGACTCCGACAGCAAGGGCGGCCCCGCCGGCGGAGGGCTGGCGGTCGGCGGCGGGAGCGGCGACCGCGACAGCGACGGCATCACCGATCTCGACGACGTCTGCCCCACCAAGCCCGAGGACAAGGACGGCCACCGCGACGAGGACGGCTGCCCCGACGACGACAACGACAACGACGGCGTCCTCGACGCCCAGGACAAGTGCCCCGGCGACCCCGAGGACCGCGACCGCTTCCAGGACGAGGACGGCTGCCCCGACACCGACGACGACAAGGACGGCGTCGCTGACCTCGACGACCTCTGCCCCCGCGTCCCCGGCATCGCCGCCTCAAATGGCTGCCCAGCGGCTGCCAGGAACTCCGGCGGCGGCGGCGGCTCTTCCGCCGCCCTCCAGGGGCTCGACATCGTGATCTTCTTCGACTTCAACTCCAGCGACCTCGACGCCAACGCCAAGGCACAGCTCACCCGCCTGGCCCGCTTCATGACCGCCAACCCCGAGATCGGCCTCGTCGGCGTCTACGGCCACACCGACGCCGTCTCCACGGAGACCCGCAACCAGGCCCTCTCCGAGTCGCGCGCCCGCAACACCATCGACCACCTCGTCAGCCTGGGCGTGGCCCGCGACCGCTTCAAGATCCAGGGCTTCGGCGAGAAGAAGCCCAACGACTCCAACGACACCTCCGAAGGCCGACAGCAGAACCGCCGGGTCGAGTTCGAAATCCTCCAACGGTAGATCCCAAGGCCGACCTCATGAGCATCCGAATGACCGACGCCGAGGCCCTCTTCGCCCTGCTCCGCCTCGCCGCGCTGAGCGGCGCGATCCCCTCCGCCCGCGAGTCCACCGATTACTGGTCCTCGCGCCTGATGAGCCTCAAGCGCTTCGCCACCATGGACATCGACGAGGTCAGCGAGCTGACCCGCAAGGTCGCCAACCTCGTGGCCGACAACCCCCGCGAGGCCCTCCTGGCGGCCATCGCCGAGGCCCTCTCACCCCAGGCCCGCCTGGCCGCCTTCTCACTGGCCACCGACGTGATCCTGGCCGACGCCGTCCTGGAGCTGCCCGAGCGCGAGGCCCTGACCCGCATCCAGGCCGCCCTGGACATCCCCGATGACACCGCCGAGAAGATCACCGAGGTCATGCTCATCAAGAACAGCTTCTGACCCCCCCTCCCCATCCGATCGCAGAACTCGCTGGCGACACCCGCCGCAGCTGCGTTGCAAGTTATTTAAATTGTTAATTTTTTGACGGTCCAGCCG
Organism: Pseudomonadota bacterium; assembly: GCA_005804885.1. Taxonomy (GTDB): domain Bacteria; phylum Myxococcota_A; class Bradymonadia; order Bradymonadales; genus SYOX01. Next base: position 15,899 of record SYOX01000389.1, on the reverse strand, counting down.
CCCCGCGGCTCAAAAGCGGCCGACGACTCGGGCCTTGAGTCCGACGCGGCCGCGCACCTCGCAGAGTTCACCCTGCAGGCTCAGGCGGGCGGTCCTGAGCGCCGCGATCAGAGCCGCCGGACGATCCGCGCCGTGGCGCGGCTCTCGCCCTCCACCTCGACGGTGATGGCCTTGTCCGGCAGCGCGACGCCGTCGCCCGAGCGCGGGAAGCGCGTCTCGACGAAGTCCCCATCCACGTCCAGCACCGCGTTGAGGAAGTAGCGGCCGGGGTGAAGCTGCTCGACGGGCACCACGACCCTCTCCGCGCCGACCTCGACCGCCACCCCGATGCTGCGCGAGGGCCGACAGCCCGACCCCGTCAGCCCGCAGGCCGTGTCCGACAGGATCACCCAGGCCGCCGCCGCGTCGTTCTCCGTCGCCCCGTCCCAGGTGACCTCCACCTCCAGCCTCGGCATCGGCGGATAGGGCGCATCGCCGCCTCCCGCGCTGCGCTCATCCACGGGGAAGGTCGCCGGCAGCGCCCTCTCCTCCAGCCGCCTCGCCTGCCACGAGAGGTGCTGCTGACCCCTCACCTTGACGTCCAGCTCCAGCCTGTCCTCCCCGCTCAAGGTCCACAGGGCGTCGATCAGCCCGCAGCCCTGGTTCACGTCGCAGAAGCGCCACGTCGACCCCTCGGCGTCGTGCTCGACCAGCGCCGCGCGCGAGTCCCTCAGCAGCCCCATGAAGAAGCCGCCGTTCCTGTACACCAGGACGTCGCGGCCCCCGTGCGTCTCGATCGAGAAGGCGAAGCGCAGGTTGTTGGCCGGGTCCATGTCCACGCGCCCGAAGAGCACCCTGTCGCTGGCGGCCCGCAGGTCCATGTTCATCACCGGGAAGGTCCCCAAGGGCGTCTGCGTCGCCGCGCCGCCCCACAACCCCCCCAGCCGCGACATCAACTCAACCCCCTCGACCCCCTCTCCTGGCCCATTGTTGGGCGTATCGTCCGGGTCGTCGCCGACGTCGTTGGGGTTGTTGTTCGGATCGTTGTTCGGATCGTTGTTCGCCGGCGCCTCGTCGCCCTCACAGACGCAGAGGCCGAAGCTGCCGTCGGCCTGACAGACCTGAGCGCCGCTGTCGCCGTCGGGGCAGGCGCAGGGGGCGCTGGCGCCTCGCACGCACGCGGCGCCCTCCTCACCCTCGCAGCCGACCACCGCCATCATCCCGATCATCACCCAGGCCCCGAAGGCCGCTCCTCTGCTCATGGTGCTCATCTCCTCGCATCGACCTCGTTGGACACATCATGACTCCAACACCGCTCCGGTTCCAGGCCGTCACCGCGCCTCGCCGGGGGCACGGCAAGAAAGAGCTTGATTTTCCACCACCTGGCGCGAGAATCCGAGTCCGAACCGGTGCAAAGGCACCCAGCCGCCTGCGCCGACACTCCACCTGTCGCCCTCCAGCGCCGCTGCAACCGACCGCTTGGGCGGATCATCGGTTCGTCTCATGGTTTGGACACCGCCAGGGGACCTGACGCCCCTGGGGATCGACCGACGGGGGCTTGTCATGTCGAGTCCTGGGGAAGAGTCCAAGGGCGTGCGCTTCCCGCTCCTCGGGGCCTTGCGAGAGTCCTGGCAGGAGGGCTACGGCTGGGCGAGCCTCCAGGCCGACGCGAGCGCGGGGCTGGTGGTGGGGCTCGTGGCGCTGCCGCTGTCGATGGCGCTGGCCATCGCCTCCGGGGTGCCGCCGCAGCACGGCCTCTACACCGCGATCGTGGCCGGGCTGGTCATCGGGCTGCTGGGCGGCTCGCGGGTGCAGGTCTCGGGGCCGACGGCCGCCTTCGTCGTGATCCTGGCGCCCATCGCGGCGAAGTTCGGCCTCGGCGGCCTGATGCTCGCGACGGTGATGGCCGGGGTGCTGCTCGTGATCATGGGCGTCGCGCGCCTGGGCCAGCTCATCCAGGTCGTGCCCTCCCCGGTCACCTCGGGCTTCACGGCGGGGATCGCCGTCGTGATCGCCACCATCCAGCTCAAGGACTTCTTCGGCTTGACCCTCGACCACGACCCCGAGGGCTACTTCGATCGCGTCGCGGCCATGATCGCGGCCTCGGGGTCGGCGCGCTGGCCGGATCTGATCGTCGGCGCGCTCACCCTGGCGCTCCTGCTGCTCTGGCCGAAGGTCTCCCGAAAGGTCCCCGCGCCCCTCGTCGCGCTGCTGGTCGCCTCGCTGCTGGCCTTTGGCCTGGAGCGTGTGCTGCCCGGGGTGTCGGTGACCACGATCCAGGATCGCTTCTCCTACATCCTCGATGGTCAGACGATGGCGGGGATCCCCCAGCTCCCCCCTCTGCCGACCCTGCCCTGGTTGATGCCCGGCGGGGACGGCCAGCCCATCGAGCTGTCCATGGAGCTCTTGCGGGAGCTGGCGCTGCCGGCGCTGGCCATCGCCCTTCTGGGGGGGATCGAGTCGCTGCTGTCGGCCGTGATCGCCGACGGCATGACCGGGCATCGTCACGATCCGGACAACGAGCTGATCGCGCAGGGCCTGGGCAACATCGCGGCGCCCTTCTTCGGGGGCTTCGCGGCCACGGGCGCCATCGCGCGCACCGCGACCAACGTTCGCATGGGCGGCCGCTCCCCCGTGGCCTCGGCCGTCCACGCGATCTTCGTGCTGCTGGCCGTCGTGATCCTGGCCCCCCTCCTCGGCCACCTGCCCATGGCCGCGATGGCCGCCCTCCTGCTGCTGGTGGCCTGGAACATGAGCGAGGCCAGACACTTCGTCCACGCCGTCCGAACCTCGCCGCGCAGCGACGTGACCGTCCAGCTGGTCTGCTTCGGGCTCACGGTGGCCTTCGACATGGTCATCGCCGTCACCGTCGGGATCATCCTGGCGGCCTTCCTCTTCATGCGCCGGATGACCGAGGTCTTCAGCGTCAAGCTCGTCCAGGAGAACAACAACGGGCGCGAGGCGATGCCGCGCGGGGTCGTCCTGTACACGATCGGCGGCCCTCTCTTCTTCGGCGCCGCCCACCGCGCAAGCGCCGCGCTGGTGGCCGTCGACAACGCCAGAGCGCTTGTCCTGGATCTGAGCGCCGTCCCCGCCATCGACGCCACTGGCCTCGTCAACCTGCGCTCGGCCATCGATCGCCTCAACGCCAGCGGCATCACCGTGGCGATGTGTGGCCTCCAGGATCAACCTCGCCGCGCCCTTGAGCGCGGCGGCTGGACCGAGCAGCCAGGCCGCCTGCTCCTGTGCGACGATCGCGCCGACGCGATAAGCCGCGCCTCCGCCTCGATCCTGGGGGGCTCCGCCGCCCTGGCCTGAGCCAGAGTTTCACGCCGCTCCACCTCGGCACGCCTCTTGCGCTGGAAGCGGGTGTCGCGCTCATCTGGCCCGAGCGCGGCGTAAACCCGGGCCAATGTTGGACAAAAGCCTGTCCCAAGGGCGGCGCGGTCATTGTCCACTGGAGCAGGCCCGACTCGATCAGGAGAGGACACCTTGAAAAAGCTCACCACCACCCTGTTGCTGATGTTCGCGCCGCTGGCCTTCGTCGCTTGCGGTGACGAGGCCGATCCGAACGACGGACAGACGCCCGAACCCGAGGCGACCCCAGAGCCCGAGGCGACACCCGAGGCGGCGCCCGAGGCGGCGCCCGAGGCCGATGTGACCCCGGAGCCCGAGGTGACGCCCGAACCTGAGCCCGAAGGGGACGGGCCTTCCTGCGGCGCCTTCGCGGCTTGCGGGGGCGGGCCGGAGGCCCTCGTCGGGGTCTGGGAGTGGGCCGGGTGGTGTCAGGACTTCCAGGTCGACGATCCCTTCGCGGGGGCTTGCGGGGGTGTCGAGGTGTCCCAGACGATGACGCCGGTGGGCACGGCCACCTTCCTGGGCGACGGCACCTACGCGGTCGAGGTGATCTACCTCCAGCGTCGGGAGGTCGCCGCGGCCCAGGGCTGCTTCGAGGCCGAGGGCTGCGACGCGCACGCGGCGGCGCTCAACGCGGACGCCGAGGGCAGCGATCCGCGCTGGTCTTGCGCCCAGGAGGCCGGGCTGTGCGCCTGCGCGCAGACCCGGGAGTTCGACGGCAGCGGAGCAGGGCGGTGGTCGGCCGAGGGCGGGGTGCTCTCGGTCACGCCCGACGGCGAGGGGGAGGTCGAGGTGAGGGTGCTGGACTTCTGCGTTGGGGAGGGCGGCGCGCTCTCGCTCCGCGACCAGGAGGGCGACGAGGATCGGGCGATCTTCCAGCTGACCCGCGCCGACCGTTGAGCGCCCTCAACTCCGCCGCTGCCAAAGCAAAAATTACGGGCTGGGTGGTTGGGCACTCCACCCCCACACTCCACCCCCTGTCCCCCTCCTCGTTCCACGAGGAGGGGGGACGCTCGTATTACGGGCACGGTGGTTCAGGGGCGGGCCGCAGGAGCCCTTGCCGGGATCACTGGCCGTCTGGGGCGGGTGGCGAGGTCGTCGGGGCGGGACCCGATCCGCCCGTGTCCGTAATGCGAGCGTCCCCCCTCCTCGTGGAACGAGGAGGGGGACAGGGGGTGGAGTGCGAACCACCGTGCCCGTAATACGAGCGTCCCCCCTCCTCGTGGAACGAGGAGGGGGACAGGGGGTGGAGTGTGGGGGTGGAGTGTGGGGTGTGCGCGCCGTCAACGCAAAGAGCCCCTGGCTGATCGGGTGATCAGCCAGGGGCTCTTTGCGTTGACGACGCTCAGGTGAAGTCAATCACCTGAGCGAGATCTTGTGGGGTCGAGCCTCACTCGGCAGCGGGGGCCTCGGCGGCAGGCTTCTCGCCCGCGGGGGCCTCGGCAGCGGGGGCCTCGGCAGCGGGAGCCTCGGCAGCGGGAGCCTCGGCAGCGGGAGCCTCGGCAGCGGGGGCCTCGGCAGCGGGGGCCTCGGCGGCCGGGGCCTTCGGCTCCTCGATCGCGGCGACGGGGTCGCTGCTGGGGAGCTCGGCGGCGGGAGCCTCGGCGGCGGGCTCCTCAACGGGAGGCGTCGAGTTGCAAGCCATGGCCGACAGAGAGAGCGAGACAAAGAGCACGAAGATGAAACGGGACATTGCTCAATCCTCCTTGGGAAGATCAGGCAGGCGCGTCGCCAACTTTTCCAGAGAGGCCTGGGCCTACAGGTTCTGGGCGCCAGATGTTGAAAAAAAATCCCCGGCGAAGAGACATTTCGTCGCCGTTCAGATTCAGACCCAGTGGATCCGAGGTGCCTGGGGGGGATTCCCAACAGGTAGGGTCGGAGGCGATGGATCGAGGCCACCTTCGCCCAAAATTCAACCTTGGGCTGATGGCGCGAAAGGTAAGCCTGCTTTCTGGTGACGTCAATAGAGAAGTTGCGTCAGCTTGAAAGCGCCTCGTGGTGTGCAAGTTATTGTTTTATTTGGTGATAGTCGACACGGAGCCCTCGGCCAGTGTGTCGACGCTCAAAAAAAATTACAGATAGGCTCAGAATTTCAGGCTCAGGTCCTCTCCGTCCGAGTCAAAGACCAGATCCCGGTTGGCCAGCGCGGGGTCCTTGGCCAGCAGGACGGCGATGGGGGTCATGACGCGCTCCTCGACGACGCGGCGCAGCGGTCTGGCGCCGAAGTCGGGATCATAGCCGATTCGGGCGAGGTGGGCGCGGGCCTGGTCGGTGACGACGAGGCGGAGGTTGCGGCGGGTGAGCCCGGAGCGGCCGGCGGCCTTGCGCAGCTCCAGCTTGACGATCTTGAGCAGGGCGTCGGGGTCGAGGTGGTTGAAGGCGCAGACGCGGTCGAGGCGCCCCAGGAACTCAGGGCGGAAGTGGTCGCGCAGGTGGCCCATGGAGACGACGGCGGGGGTGGCGCCGAAGCCGGGCGGCGCGCCGAGGCCCGCGCCGAGGTTGGAGGTCATCACCACGAGCGTCATGCGGAAGTCCACGAGCCTCCCCAGCGCGTCCGTCAAGCGCCCCTCGCCGAGCACGCCGCGCAGGAGGTCGACGACCTCGGGGTGGGCCTTCGCGATCTCGTCGAGCAGGATGTGGGACAGGGGCCGCTGGCGGACCTGCTCGGCGAGGCTCGTGACGCCGGGCCCGATGGCCAGGAGGCGCTGGCTGGAGCCTGGGGACATGTACTCGCTCATGTCCAGGCGGATCATGCGGTCGGGATCGCCGAACATGACGCGGGCCAGCTGTCGGGCCAGCTCGGTCTTGCCGACGCCGGTCGGGCCGACGAAGAAGAGGCTCCCGCAGGGGCGATCCGGGTCGTCGAGGCCGGCCTTGAAGCGGGTCAGGATGCGGGCCGCGTCGGCGCAGGCGGCGTCCTGGCCGATGACGGCCTCGGTGAGCAGGTCGGTCAGCTGGGCGTGGCTGGTGGGGTGGTCGTCGCTGATCAGCTCGATGGGCAGGCCGGAGAAGCGGGCGTAGGTGCGCGAGATGTCGTTGGGGTAGAGGGTGCGGCCGTGCTCGGCCTGATCCGTCTGCGCCAGCCAGTCCAGAAAGCGCAGGCCCTTGCCGGGGAAGTGCTGGAGCCGATCAAAGGCCTCCAGGTGTGACACCAGCCGCCGCATCCCCTCGGGGTGGATGGTCAGGCGGTGGCCCCGCCGCCGCTGGTAGAGCTGGAGCAGGGCCGGCATGGCGGTGCGCGGCGTCGGGTCCAGCCGCAGGACGTGCATTGCCCCGACCATCCCCGGCGAGCGCCGCTGGCAGCGCTCAAACTCCTCCTCGCTGCACTCCGCGATCAGGCTGATGGCGCCGGAGAGCACCCCGGGCTCCAGCATCGCGCCGATGGACGAGCCGCCGGGCTGGTTGGCCAGGATGTCCGGGAGGCGGTCGACGAAGAGGTAGTCGCCCTCGTGCTCGATCTCCTCGATCAGCTTCAGGCACCGCTCCTGCCACATCCCCAGGTACACCATCCCCGAGATGATCTGCTGGGCCGAGGTCGCCCACAGCCGCGGCGTGCGCCTCGGGCGCTCCTTGTCTCGCCGCCACCCGGCCAGCATCACCGCGAGGCGCCGCACCCAGGTCGTCTTGCCCACCCCCGCTGGCCCCACGATCAAGAGCGACACCGGCGGGTCGCGCTCGACCAGCGCCGCCGCCGCGGCCACCGAGGGCTCCTCGCCCACGATCAGCGGCAGCTTGCGCCGCGCCGCCTTCTCGACCCACTCCTGGGCCACGGCGGCCAGCGTCGGGGCCTCCTCCGCGTCCCTCGGGGCGAAGGCCGCCCGCCGCTTGAGCCAGTCCGGCGCCCACTCCCGCACGAACTCCGGCCCCTGCTCCCGGAAGTCGTACACCCACCGGGCGTCCTCGCCCAGCAGCGAGGCGCTGATGGCGTTGCGCAGGACCTCGGGCGCCAGCGCCAGATCCTCCAGCGCGCAGCGGTAGTCGAAGCGCGGCAGGATCACCCGGTAGCCGCCGCCCGGCAGCTCGCTCCAGGCGTAATTGAGCCTCAAGGGGATCGTCCGCGACCCGATCATCGAGCGCTTCTTGACCAGCGCCTGCGGGTGGACGTCCACGGCGACCTTGCGCATGTGGAAGGTCTCCTCCCACAGGTAGCGCTCCGTGTTCTCCTCCCCGCCCCGCACCTCAAGCTCCTGAAGCCGCACCTCGAGCTGCCGCTCGATGTCTTCCTCGTTCATCCCATAGGCGGCCGGCGGCGGCGTGTCGAACCAGCAGCCCCAGGTCCGCATCAGCGTCCCGGTCAACCAGCCGTTGTCGTGCGTGACGTAGTAGATCCGGAGGGTCTTCTTCATGCGGGGATCACTGAAGCCTGTGGAGGCGGCGGGCCGGATCAGGACGCCGACGGCGTCAAGACGGCGCGGCCAGTTAAGATAACAGCGCATTCAAAGCTGCCAAGCCCTAAGCGCCATCCGTCGGCGTTCAGGGGCGGGCCGGCAGGGAAGGGCGGGCTTGAAAGGGGAGGGCGACGAGCGCGCGGGTGTGGTAGAAGGGGGGGCGGTGGGGTGAGGGCTTCAACGGCAGCGGGAGAGGGCAGATGGGCGTCAAAGCCATGGGGGCCGAGGCCCTGCACAGCGTGTGCGATCCGGGCTCGTTTGGCTTCGAAACGACGGACGATCTGGAGATCCTCGAGGAGGCCATCGGGCAGGGGAGGGCGCTGGAGGCGCTGCGCTTCGGGATCGGGATGGCCCACCGGGGCTACAACGTCTTCGCGATGGGGCCGACGGGGATGGGCAAGCACTACGTCGTGCGGCAGTTCCTGGAGGGCGAGGCGGCCCGCAGGCCCGCGCCCTCGGACTGGTGCTACGTCCACAACTTCAAGGAGCGGCAGCGGCCCGCGGCGCTTCAGATGCCCGCTGGGCGAGCTGGCCGCCTCAGGGCCGAGGTCGATGCGCTGATCGGCGAGGTCAAGGTGGCCCTGTCGTCGGCCTTCGAAGGGGACGACTACCGGACGCGCAAGAAGGTCTTCGCCGAGCTGCTCGGCGCCCGCCAGCGCCAGGCCGTCGAGGCCATCGAGGAGGAGGCCAACCAGGCCGGGATCGCCATCCTGCGCTCGCCGGGGGGGCTGGCGCTGGTGCCGCTCGACGAGGGCGAGGTGATGAGCCAGGAGAGCTTCGAGGCGCTTGAGGCCGAGGTCAAGGCCGAGATCGAGGCGCAGATGGAGCACTTCCGCGAGGTGCTCGCCGAGGCGCTCCAGCAAGAGCCGGTCTGGGAGCGGGAGCAGCGCGAGAAGATGCGCCAGCTCAACCGGGAGGTGGCCGAGGGCGCCATCCGGCACCTCGTCGACGAGGTCGTGGAGCGCAACGGGGATCTGCCGCAGGTCGTCGCGCACCTGGAGGCGGTGCTGGCCGACGCGGTCGAGCACGCCGCGCGGCTGGTCGAGGAGCCGGAGGAAGAGGGCGAGCGGGAGGCGCCGCGGGCGGTCATCGAGGAGCAGACGCTGATCCGGCGCTATCGGGTCAACGTGCTCGTCGATCATGAGGCGTCCAGGGGGGCGCCGGTGGTCTATGAGGATCTGCCGACCGTCTACAACCTCATCGGGCGAGTGGAGCACCAGGCGCAAATGGGCGCGCTCGTTACGGATTTTTCGCTGGTGCGGGCCGGCGCGCTGCATCGGGCCAACGGCGGCTTCTTGATCCTGGACGCGCTGGCGCTGCTTGAGCAGCCCCACGCCTGGGAGCTGCTCAAGCGCGCGCTGTGGTCCGGCGAGGTCCGCACCGAGCCCATCGAGCACCTGCTGGACCACGCCACGACGATCAGCCTGGAGCCGGCGCCGATCCCTTTGAATGTCAAAGTGGTGCTCGTCGGCGAGCACCGGGTCTACATGGCGCTGATGAGCCAGGATGAGGACTTCGCCCAGCTCTTCAAGGTGGCGGCGGACTTCGAGATCGAGATGCCGCGCACGGCGCCGAACGTGGCGCTCTTCGCGCGGCTGCTGGCGACCCTCGGGCGCAAGGGGGCGATGCGGCCGATGGACCGCGGGGCGGTGGCGGCGCTCGTCGACCAGGCCAGCCGGCTGACCGAGGACCAGGAGAAGCTCTCGCTGCACATCCAGGACATCTCCGATCTGCTGCGCGAGGCCAACCACGAGGCCGAGGGCCAGGGCCTCGCCCTCATCGGGCGGGCGCAGGTCACCGAGGCGCGCCGCAAGAGCCGGCGGCGCAACGGCAGGGTGCGCGAGCAGATGGGCGAGAGCGCGCGGCGGGGGATCACGCTGATCGCGACCGAGGGGCGGGCGGTGGGGCAGATCAACGGGCTGTCGGTGTTGAGCTTCGCCCGGTCGTCCTTCGGGCAGCCGAGCCGGATCACGGCCGTGGCGCGGCTCGGCCGCGGGGAGGTCGTCGACATCGAGCGGGAGGTCGAGCTCGGCGGGCCGCTGCACTCCAAGGGCGTCTTCATCCTGACCGGCTTCTTCGGGGCGCGCTACGCCGCCGACATGCCGCTGGCGCTCAGCGCCAGCCTCGCCATGGAGCAGTCCTACATGGGCGTCGACGGCGACAGCGCCACCTGCGCGGAGGCCTGCGCGCTGCTCTCGGCGCTCTCGGGCCTGCCGATCGATCAAGGGCTGGCCATCACCGGGTCGATGAACCAGCTCGGCCAGGTCCAGGCCATCGGCGGGGTCAACCCCAAGATCGAGGGCTTCTTTGACCTGTGCGCCAGCCGCGGCCTGACCGGCGCCCAGGGGGTGGTCATCCCGGCCTCCAACACCCCCCACCTGATGCTCGACGCCGAGGTGGTCGAGGCCGTCGCCCAGGGGCGCTTCTTCATCTACCCCGTCCGGACCGTCGACGAGGCCATCGAGGTGCTCACCGGCGTCCCGGCCGGCGCCCGCGACGACCAGGGCCTCTGGCCCGAGGGCAGCGTCAACCGCCGGGTCCAGGATCGCCTCGGCGACATGGCCCGCAAGGCCCGCGAGTGGAGGATGCAGTGATCCATCGGCCCCGCCCACGGCGAATCCCGGGCGCGATCCATCGGCCCCAACTACGGATAAACCCATGATCGACGCGTGGATGCAACACATGACCCCGGCGCTGCTCGGGCACCCCATGTTCGCCCCCCTCTTGCGCTGGATGGGCCTGGACGGGCCGCCCCCTGAGCTGCCCCTGGCCCTGACCGTCGGCGCGATGCAGGCCGCCGGGGTCCGCAAGGCCGTCATGACCGCCTGGTGGGGGCCGCAGGGCCCGCTGATCTCCAACGACGAGGTGGCCGGCTTCATCGACCAGCACCCCGACCTCTTCGTCGGCGCCGCCGCCGTGGACCTGCGCCGCCCCATGGAGGCCGTGCGCGAGCTGCGCCGCTGCGTCGACCAGCTCGGCTTCAAGGCCCTGAGGGTCCTGCCCTGGCTCTGGGAGCTGCCTCCCGACGACCGCCGCTATTACCCCCTCTACGCCGCCTGCGTCGACCTCCAGATCCCCTTCTGCCTCCAGGTCGGCCACACCGGCCCGCTGGCCCCCTCCGAGCCCGGCCGCCCCATCCCCTACCTGGAGCGCGTCGCGCTCGACTTCCCCGAGCTGGTGATCGGCGGCGGCCACATCGGCTGCCCCTGGCTCGACGAGATGATCTTCCTGGCCACACGCCACCCCAACGTCTACATCGACACCTCGGCCTACGTCCCGCGGCGCTACCCCGCCGCCCTGGTCGACTTCATCAAGGGCCGCGGACGCCGCAAGGTCCTCTTCGGCACCAACTTCCCGATGATCGCCCCCGCGCAATGCGCCGCCCAGATCGACGCCCTCGGCCTCGACGATGAGGCCAGGCGCCTCTTCCTTGAGGGCAATGCCGCCCGCGTCTTCAACCTCGACCCCCAACCGACCCCGGAGCCCTCGTGAGCAACGCCTACGACGCCCTGCAAGACCACCACGGCCGCATCGGCCGCCTCTCCAGCGCCATCGAGGTGCTCTACTGGGACTCCGCCACCATGATGCCGAGCGGCGGCGCGGCCACCCGCGCCGAGCAGATGGCCACCCTCAAGGTCCTGGAGCACACCCTCGGCACCGACCCTCGCCTTGTCGGCTGGCTCGCCGAGGCCGAGGCCGAGGCCCCGAACCTGGACCCCTGGCAGCGCGCCAACCTGTCCGAGATGCGCCGCCTCCACGCCCACGCCACCGCCGTCCCCGAGGCCCTCGTCGAGGCGCTCAGCAAGGCCGGATCGGCCTGCGAGGTCGCCTGGCGATCCGCCCGCCCCGCCAACGACTTCGCCACCCTGGCGCCCCTGCTGACCGAGGTCGTCCGCCTCGTGCGCGAGGTCGCCGCCGCCAAGGCCGAGGCCCTCGACACCAGCCCCTACGAGGCCCTGCTCGACCAGTACGAGCCCGGCGGCTCCACCGCCCGCATCGACGCCCTCTTCGAAGAGCTGGCCGGCTTCCTGCCCGACTTCACCGAGCGAGCCCTGGAGCGACAGGCCCGCCGACCCGCCGCGATCGCCCCGCAAGGCCCCTTCGACCCCGAGCGCCAGAAGGCCCTCGGCGTCAAGATCATGGGCGCCCTCGGCTTCGACTTCAGCCACGGCCGCCTCGACGTCAGCGCCCACCCCTTCTGCGGCGGCGCCGCCGGCGACATCCGGATCACCACCCGCTACCGCGAGGGCGACTTCATCCAGAGCCTCATGGGCGTCATCCACGAGACCGGCCACGCCCTCTACGAGCTCGGCCTGCCCGAGGCGTGGCGCTTCCAGCCCGTCGGCCACGCCCGCGGCATGAGCCTCCACGAGAGCCAGTCCCTCCTGATGGAGATGCAAGCCTGCCGCAGCCCCCAGTTCCTCGCCTTCGTCGCCCCCCTGGCCCGCGACATCTTCGGCGGACAAGGCCCCGCCTGGGAGACCGACAACCTCCACCGCCTCTACACCCGCGTCGAGCGCGGCCTGATCCGGGTGGACGCCGACGAGGTCACCTACCCCGCCCACGTCATCCTGCGCTATCGCCTGGAGCGCGCCATGATCAGCGGCGATCTGGAGGTCGTCGACCTCCCCGGCGCCTGGGCCGAGGGCATGCGCTCCCTGCTCGGCGTCGCCCCCACCAGCGACCGCGACGGCTGCATGCAGGACATCCACTGGATGGAGGGCGCGCTGGGCTACTTCCCCACCTACACCCTCGGCGCCATGACCGCGGCCCAACTCTTTGACGCCGCCACCCGCGCCGACGCCGCGATCCTGCCCGGCATCGCCGCCGGAGACTTCAAGCCGCTGCTGGCCTGGCTTCGCGACAAGGTCCACGCGCCAGCCAGCAGCCTCTCCACGGACGAGCTGCTGATCCGCGCCACCGGCCGCCCGCTCGACGCCGCCGCCTTCAAGGCCCACCTCGAGGCCCGCTACCTGTCCTGACCCGCGCGCCCCGCGTCAGCGACGCCCAGGGCCATCGCAAGTAGGCGCTGAGGCGGACAAGGCTTCGTTGACGGACAAGGAGAGATCGGCGAACTCCACCCCCTGTCCCCCTCCTCGTTCCACGAGGAGGGGGGACGCTCGTATTACGGGCACGGTGGATCGGGGAGTCGACTTCGATGACGGTCACGTCGAGATCAACGGGTCGACTTCGTTGATGAGATCCGCACGTTGACGGTCCACCCGGGCTCGCGCCCGGGCCTTGGGTTTTGTCCCGGGTCGCCCCGCCCTCCGGCGGGGCTGGCGACGGGACATCAACCTTCAAGGGAAAGACCCTCTCAAGGAAGTGCGATGTCTGCTTCCCAATCCCCCGATATCTCCTTTGAGTTTGACCCTGGCGACACGCCCCACGCCCGCCGACACCCCCTCGCCAGCCCCGCAGGGGCGTCCCAGGACAAATTGTAGGCCCGGGCGCAAGCCCGGGTGGACCGTCAACGTGCAGAGCTCACCATCGAAGTCGATCCGCCGATCCCGACGTGTCCACCAACGAAGTCGATCCGCCGATCCCGACGTGCCCGTCATCGAAGTCAATGCGTTGTGCTCGATGGTTCCCGACGGGGCCTTGTTCCCTTGACGCCGAGCCCCAATCGAGGGAGCCTCAAGTGTCGGCAAGCGGAGGTGGATCATGCACAAGATCATGGGGTTGCTCGCTGCGCTGGTGTTGGTGGGGTGTACGGACAACTCCGCAGGGAGGACGACCTCCCTCGAAGCCGATCCCAATGCCGTCGAACCCGAAGCCACCCCTGAGGCGACCCCCGATCCCCTCCCCGAACCCCAACCCGAGCCCGAGGCCCAGCCCGAGGCCAACCCGACCCCCGAACCCCCCGCCGAACCCGAAGCCGTCGAACCCGAAGCCACGCCCGAGCCGCAGCCCGAGCCACAGCCTGATCCCCAACCCGAGCCGCAGCCCGAAGCGCAGCCCGAAGCACAGCCCGAGGGCGAGCCCGAAGCCGAGCCCGAGCCGCCCTTCACCCGCGACCCGCCCGCGCCGCCGACCTACTCGCTCGGCGAGTGCCCCGAGCTCGTCGGCGGCCCGACCTCCGACACCTCCGTGATCGCGCAGTTCCCCACCGGCGATCAGGTCCGCCGCCTCCGCCTGCTCGTCCCCGACCGCTACGACGGCACCGAGCCCTGGCCGCTCGTCTTCGCCTGGCACTGGCTCAACGCGTCGAGCGGCTCCTTCGTCCGGGAGGCCCAGATGGAGTCCGCCGTCGACCAGATGGGCTTCATCGCCGTCCTGCCCGACGGCCTGGAGAACGACAACGGCGACCGCGCCTACCTCTTCGACTGGCCCTTCGCCGAGGTCTGGGGCGTCGAGGCCGAGCTCCAGTTCTTCGACGACATGCTGGCCTGCGTCACCGAGCAGTTCAACGTCGACCTCCGGCGCATCTACGGCATCGGCGTCAGCGCCGGCGCCCTCTGGCTCACCCACCTGTCCACCACCGACCGCGTCGACCACTTCGCCGCCGTCGAGAGCCTCAGCGGCGGACTCGGAGAGGTCCTCGGCGTCTGGGAGATGGCCTGGACCCCACAACCCCACAAGTTCCCCGCCCTCGTCCTCTGGGGCGGGGTCATCGACTGGCTCGGCCTCTCCTTCCACGAAGCCTCGCTGCGCTACCGCGACGCCCTGATCGACGACGGCCACTTCGTCGTCACCTGCACCCACGACGCCGGCCACGCCGTCCCCCCCATCGAGGCCCCCGACGAGACCCAGACCCGCTTCCTGGCCCTGTGGTCCTTCATGCTCGATCACCCCTACGGCACGCCCCCCGGCCACTCCCCCTACTTCCAGACCGGCCTGCCCGACTTCTTCCCCGACTGGTGCGAGATCGCCTCGCCGGAGCCCTGATTGTTGTCGTGTATGTGTTTGAAATAAGAAGGTTTTAATGATTGAGTCTGCGTTGGCGCTCGGCCTCCTGGCCTTCTTCTCCTACGTGATCAAGGGCGCGACGGGCTTCGGCGGCGCGATCGTCTTCGTGGCGCTCGGCTCGCTCGTCGTCGGGGTGAAGGACGCGGTGGCCGTCGCCGCGGTGCTGGACATCGCCAGCGGCCTGATGATGCTGCGGATCACCTCCGCCTCGGACCTGCGGGGCTTCTGGGGGCCGCTGCTGATCAGCGTCGCGCTCGGCTCCCTGCTCGGCAGCGCGGCCTTCCTGCTCGTCCCGGCCCGCGGCCTGAACCTGTCCATCGGCGTCGTGATTCTCGCCGTCGGACTCTGGTTCGTCGCAGGCCGGCCCGGCATCGACCGCTCGGAGCTGACCGACGCGGTCCCCGCGCGGCCCGACTGGAAGGCCCACGCGGCCTCGCTCCTGTCCGGCTTCTCGGGCGGCTTTGTCGGCATGAGCGGGCCTCCGATGGTCCTCTACCTCGGAAGCTGGCTCAAGAAGTCCAGCTTCCGACGCCTGCTCGTCCCCCTCCTGCTCGGCGCCGCCCTCGTGCGCGCCGTCCCCTACACGCTCTCGGGCGTGATCGACGGCGACCTCCTGCTGCTCTCGCTGGTCGGCCTCCCGCCGCTGTTCATCGGCCCCTACGTCGGCGACCGCCTCTTCAAGCGCCTCCCCGAGCGCTGGTTCGTCCGCGCCGTCGGCGCCCTCCTCCTGGCCATCGGCCTCAAGTGGATCGCCTCCTGAACCCCCCAGGTCGACCCGGGCTCCCTCGGCAGCCCCAAGGGGCCACCATCGTCGCCCGGGCCTGCAGTTTGTCCGGTGACGCCCCTGCGGGGCTGGCGACGGGCCTTCAACCATCGGGGGGCAGACCCTCTCACGGCCGCTCGATGTCTGCCTCCGAGCCCCTGAACATCTCATCTGAGCTCAACACGGGTGACACGTCCCACACACGCTGACACTCCGTCGCCAGCCCCGCAGGGGCGTCCCTGGACAAATCGTAGCCCCAGGCGCGAGCCTGGGGGACTCGATGAGAGGACCGCACCCACACCCAACGAAGTCGACTCGCCGATCCTCCTTGCCCGTAATACGAGCGTCCCTCCCCCTTGCGAAGCTGTCTCTTAGTCACATCTCATCGGAGCCCGTCGTGGCGGGGGTCGATGGGAGACTCAGTTGATGGGTCTGGGGTCAGTGCATTGGCCTTGCTCAAAAACTCGATCCCGTGTTGGCCGCCATCCTTCATCGACCCGTGG
>SYOX01000044.1 GCA_005804885.1 Pseudomonadota bacterium | reverse complement strand
GGCCCGATGAGCAGGATGTTGCTCTTCTGCAGCTCCACACCCTCGTCGCCCCGGCGAGAGGCCATCGACAGGTTCGCCTCGACGCGCTTGTAATGGTTGTGGACCGCGACGGCCAGCGTCTTCTTGGCGTGGAGCTGCGAGATGACGTACTCGTCCAGGTGCGCCTTGATCTCCATCGGCGCAGGGACCTTGGCCACCCCCCGGCCATCATCCCTCATGAACTCTTCGTGGATGATGTCCGAACACAGGTTGATGCACTCATCGCAGATGTAGACCGTCGGCCCCGCGATGAGCTTCTGCACCTCCCGCTGACTCTTGTTGCAGAACGAACAGCAAAGGTTGCCGTGCCCCACACCCTTTCGACTCGATGTCACTTCAGCGACCTCTCTCGACCCGCCCGACGCGCGGCGGGGAGTGTCCGTGCCTGCAAAGGCGCCATCTCTGCCGAAAACGGCGCGGCCGCCAGGCACATTCCTCGGTGAACCCTGCCGTCAGGAGAAGGCGCCCCGACCACCCGATCACGCCCCGGAACCGAGGTTGGGCTCCCAACAACCGCGACAGGCCTCGCCTGTCGCGCTAGAGTATTCAGACCCGCCCACCAGTGCAAGGACTCGCGGCGCGCTCGACCTCAGACCTTGGGCTTGTGCTCCAGGACCTGATCGACGATCCCGTACTCCTTGGCCTGCATGGCGCTCATGTAGTAGTCGCGGTCGGTGTCGTGCTGGATCTTCTCGACCTTCTGACCCGTGTGGTGCACGAGGATGTCGTTGAGCCGACCGCGCAGGTGCAGGATCTCCCGCGCCTGAATGTCGATGTCCGAGGCCTGACCCGAGAAGCCGCCCATCGGCTGGTGGATCAACACCCGGCTGTTGGGCAGGCTCATCCGCATCCCCGGAGCGCCCGCCGCCAGCAACACCGCGCCCATGCTGGCCGCCTGACCCAGGCACAGCGTGCGGACCTTCGGACGCACGTACTGCATCGTATCGTAGATCGCCAACCCCGCCGTCACGCTACCCCCCGGCGAGTTGATGTAGAGCGAGATGTCCTTGTCCGGATCCTCGCTCTCCAGAAAAAGCAGCTGGGCGATGATGACGTTGGCCACCTGATCGGTCACCGGCGTGCCCAGAAAGATGATCCGATCCTTGAGCAGGCGGCTGAAGATGTCCCACGGGCGCTCGCCCCGGTGGGTCTGCTCGATCACATAGGGGATGAAGGCGTTGATGTCCATCTGAGGCTCCCTCTTGAAGATTTGCCTTGAAGCGCAGGCCTGATCCAGCCTCACGCGGCTTCGAAAACCCGGCCAGCGCCACCCGCGCCGCCCTCGGGCGTCATGATCCGGACCGACAACGTGCACCTAGCCGTGATCATGCCCGTGATCGTGATCGATGTCGCAGTGCTCGTGATCGTGCCCGTGGTCGTGGGCATCGCCGTGATCGTGGCTGTGCGAGTGATCGTGAGCGCCATCGCCGTGATCGTGGTCGTGCGAGTGGCCGTGATCCTGCTCGAAGTGGCTCGGGTCGCGCTCGACCTCGGTCAGCGCAGCCTTGGAGATGATCAGGTCAAAGGCCTTGTCCAGCTTGAGGCTGTGGCGCAGATCGTCCCGCGCCTCGGGCGCCCGGTAGGACTGACGCGCCCGCGCGTCCTTGACCTTCTCGTTGAGGTAGGCCTCGATCTCCGCCTCCGTCACCTCCACCGACTCCTTGACCGCCACCGCCTCCAGCACGAAGGCCCTCCGGACCGCCTCGGCGAAGCCCTCCCGCAGCTCATTCTTGAAGCCCGTCAGATCCAGGCCCATCTTGGCCGGATCCATGCCCCGCAGCAGAGGCCGCAGCCGCGACTTGACCTCGTCCTCCAGCCGCGCCTCGAAGAAGTGCGTCGGCATCTCGAAGGGGTTGTACTCGACGAGCTTCCTGGAGATCGCCTGCTTGAGCTCCCCGACGGCCTGCTCCTCGTAGCCCGCCTCGATCTCCTTGCGCAGCAGCATCCGCAGCTCCAGCAAGGTCTGCGCGCGGCCATCGTCGACGGCCAGCTCGTCGTCCAGCGAGGGCAACACCTTCCGGTAGATGCCCGTCACCGTCAGGATCAACGACATCGGCTCGCCCTGGGGCGGCGAGATCGTCACCGCGCGACCCTGACCGACCGTCGCGCCGAGCAGCCCCTCATAGAGGCCCGGCACCAGCGCCCCCTCCTTGACCTCGACCTCGTGCTCCTGACCCTCGGACTCCTCGCCCTCGCGCTCGACCGTGAACTTGACCACGTCGCCCGCCGCGACGAGCTCCCGATCCACAGGCTCGTCCAGCGCGTGCTTCTTGCGCACCTCCTCCAGCGCCTCGTCCACCGCGGAGGACGGCACGACCACGACCGTCTTCTCCACCTCGACGCCGAAGTAGTTCGCCGGCTCGATCTGCGGCCGAAGCTCGGCCTCGAAGGCGAAGACCAGATCCCCGACCTCCTCAAGGGCCGACAAGAGCCGCGGCGGCGTGATGTGGATGACCCCCTCCAGCCGCTCCAGCGCCTGCGGCATCGACTTGTTGATCAAGGCCTCGATGCACTCGGCCTGCGCCGCCTTGCCAAAGCGCGCCTTGATCAAGCCCATCGGCACCTTGCCCGGCCGGAAGCCCCGCTGGCGGTGCGTGCGCTGGAACTGCTTGAGACGACCGCTGATCTCCTCGGCGAACTCAGCGCCCGGCACCGTCACCGTCACCTTCTGCGTCCAGGCCGCACCCGAATCCTTCACATCAACATCCACCATCACGCCGTCCCTCATCAATAGCCGTGATCATCAATACTTCGTTGCTCGCTTGCTCACCATGCGAGAGGGGGGACTCGAACCCCCACGACCTCTGGCCGCTGGAACCTCAATCCAGTGCGTCTACCAGTTCCGCCACCCTCGCACAACACCCGCCCCCGACCGCGCCCTCCCACGGACCGAAGCCCGATGAACCCGCGCGACCCGAGCGCCCGACGAAAACTTGACCCCGAAACACGTCGAGCCGAGCCCCTGTTGGAAGGAGACCCGGCTCGACTCAGTGGGCGTAGAAGGAATCGAACCTTCAACCTCCGGATTAAGAGTCCGCTGCTCTGCCTGATTGAGCTATACGCCCTTTCCCACTGCGGTGGATGGCCACCCTCAAACCCATAAACGTGGATAGAGAGGAAGACGCCCGTATACGCCCGGCAGGATTCGAACCTGC
>SYOX01000005.1 GCA_005804885.1 Pseudomonadota bacterium | reverse complement strand
TGCGAGCACAGCTTGTGCCGGCGGGCCAACGGGCCCGCCTGTGCGTCACCCACTGGGTGCTCCTCCTTGGCGTCTATCTGGCCGACGGCGTCTTCGCTGTCGGCCTCGCCGGCCTCGGTCCCTCAAACCAATCAGCGTTCTTGCCGCGCCTGCGCTGTCCCACCGCCGCTCCCGTGCTGGCCGCAGGCGCTCAGCCGCCTGATCGGCGCCGCGCGAGGGTGCTGGCCGCGGGCGCTCAGCGGCGCGATCGGCGCCGGGCGAGGGCCAGGATCAGCCCGAGCCCTGCCAGGAGCCAGGGCGCAGAGCCCGGGCGCGCGGGCAGCGTGGCGCAGCAGCCGCCGCCGTCGCCGGCGCTCGGCGGTGTGGGAGCGGGGGCGGGCTCCGGCTCGTTGGGCTCCGGCTCGTCGGACTCGGGCTCGGGCTCGGGCTCAGGGCGCGGGTCGTCGCCGGGGGGGAGATCGGCGCAGAGATCGTCGAGATCGGCGTCCATTGCGGCGGGGACGTCGTCGGTGGCGACGTCGTCGGGGCCTTCCGGGGCGTCGATGGCGACGTCATCGACAGGGGCGTCTTCGGCGGGGCCTTCCGGGGTGTCGATGGCGATGTCGTCGACGGGGACGTCTTCGGCGGCGTCGATGGGCTCGTCGACGTCACCCACGCCGAGATCGGGGAGGCCCGCGTCGTCGGCGTCGGGAGGATCGACGGGGGGGTCAGGGCGCGCGCCGATGAGCAGCCGGAAGGTCTTGAGCTGCTGGCGGGCCAGGGTGCCGGCGATGGCGTCGTCGGCGACGGCGACGGGGGCGATGTCGGTCTCGACGTGGGTGACCTCGACGGCGCGGGTCATGGGCAGGGCGGCGGCCAGGGAGAAGCCGGCGGGGGCCTCGGAGAGGTTCCAGAGGCGGGCGATGACGCCGCCCTCGATGCCCTCCTCGGCGGGCTTGACGGCGAAGGCCAGGACGTCCGGGTTGTCCAGCGTGAGCAGGCTGAAGGCGTCGGCCGGCAGCGGGCCGCGGGCGTCGCCCGTCAAGGGCGCCGCGATCAGCGGGTTCTGGTGGGCCAGGGCGAAGCGCATGGCCGCGGCCGGGTCGTAGGCGGCGTGGGTGCGCAGCGCGTAGCGGTTGAGGAAGGCCGCGTCGCCCCCCTGGTTTCTGAAGCCGAGGTCAGGGCCGTCGACCTGCATCCCGACGATCGCCGTAATCGAGGCCGTGTCCGCGTCGAGGGTGTCGACGGTGCTCTGGCCGACCTTCATGAAGGCGCTGTCCCAGCTCGACAGCGTCGCGCTCAGGCCCGCGTCGCTCATGCTGACGAAGTGGCCCAGCGTCAGGTAGTCGGTCCGGGCCTGCCGGTCGGCGTAGGTGCCGCCGTTCGAGATGCGGTCGACGGTGGCGATCATCCCGACCTCCTCGTGGCGGATCGTCGGGTCGCTCATGTCCAGATCGAAGCGGTAGCCCGTCTCCTGCCCGAAGTTGCCCGTGATGCGGTCCTCGACGTCGATGCGGTTGAGCCCCGCGTAGAGGGTGACGCGGGTGGTGTGGCCGGGGCTGCCCGGGACCGCGACGCGCAGCGTGGCCAGCACCGGCCCGAGCGCCTCCAGCGTCACCGCGCCGCCCTGGCCGCCGGTCGTGCGCCTGTTGAGCGCGCCGCCCTCAGGGACAAGCTGCCGATCGTCGTGGCAATGGTCGATGAGCGAGGTGATCGCGCCGTCGTCGCCGAGGGTGAGCCGGACCAGGGGGCCGTCGAGGGTGTCGCCCTCGTGGACGGCGGCGTCGGGGAAGGCCGGGCCGGCGCCCGCCAGGACGCGGACGACCTTGTAGCCCAGCGCCGGCACGTTCGGGACCATCACGGCGAGCAGCGCCCCGCCCGGCAGCGCGATCCGCTGCGACGGGATCGCCTCCCCCGTCCCCTCCTCGACCGCGTGCAGCGCCTCGCCGCCCTCCACCGGCAAAAAGGCCACGTCCGTGCGCGGCCACGACAAGGGGTTGAAGACCACGAAGGGCGCGCCGCGCGACGGCTCCGGGTTGGCGACCGCGCCGGCCAGCGCGCCGAGCGCGTCGTCGTGCAGCCCGTCGGTGTAGCCCTTGACCGAGGCCAGCGTGTCGCGCTGGAAGCCCTCGCGGAACTCCTGCCCGATGCCGCTGTTGGCCGTCCAGTCGTGATCGTAGAACAAGCCCATGTCCAGAAAGGCCCGGTCGCGCTGGGCGGCCCGCGACTCCAGATCCAGCGCCTCGGGGGCGTAGAGTGCCACCACGGCCGCCATCGCCTCGGCCCCCCGCAGCCGCTCCACCGACCGACGCATCCCCGCGCTCACCTCGCCGAGCGAGGCCGTCAGCAGATCCCATTCATTGCCGTAACTGCCTGTAAATGTTGGTATTTCGTCGCCGTGGCTGGCGAGGAAGTCCTCAAAGAAGTCGACCTCGTTCGAGACGATGACGCGGCGATCGGGGGTGCCGAGGGCCTGGGATGCGCGGACGAAGGCGTCGGTGGTCGAGGACAGGTCGTCCCAGCCGTAGCCGAAGGCGGCGGCGACGGGCCAGGGCCAGGCCTGCCGGAAGGTGGGGTCATTGCGCATGAAGTTGACGACGCCGCGCGGGTCCCTGGCCTCGGCGTAGCCGCCGAGCGACTCGTTGCTGGCGAAGAGGCTGTTCCACTTCATGAGCACGGACTGCCCGTCGGGGCCGGCGAAGTGATAGATCTCGTGGTCGCGGGGGTCGGCCTCAAGCTCAAGGCGCGAGACGCAACCGCAGATCCCCTTCCACGAGAAGCGCGCCCCGGCGCCAGCCCACAGCGAGGCGACCCCCGCCGGCAAGGTCTGGTTCTCCATGGCGACGACGAGGTCGACGTCGAGGCCGAAGCGGCGCTCCAGGCGCCCGGCGAGGTACATGTCGCGGATGACGGCCTCGGTGGGCATGGCGCCGGGCATGGTGACGAGGGACTGCATCGGGAAGGTGATGCTGCCGTTGCGGATGTGGCCCATCAGGCGGTTGATCTGGGCCTGGGGTCGGTTCTGGAGGAACTCGTAGATCCAGAGGCTGCCGTCGCAGTTGAAGCGGCTGCGCTGGTCGCTGGGGAGGTTGGCCGTGTCCTCGGCCAGCTGCATGTAGTAGTCGAGCATGGACAGGAAGGCCGATCGATAGTCCTCGTCGGTGCCCGACCAGAAGTAGTCCGTGTGGTCGTCGTTGGCGATGTAGTGCCGCTCCTGAGCCGCCGCGGGGCTCGCGCGCAGCGCGACCAACGTGGCGGCCAGGAGGAGGGCGGCGATGATGGCGGCGCAAGGTCGCAGCGCGGCGCGAGATCGCAGCGCGGTGCTCCATGGACGGCGGGGAGTTGGGGTCATGTCGGGCGAGCCTCAGGCGGTCGGTCATGTTCAGCCCGAAGCATGACGCGGAACGCGGCGCAGCGCAATGTGGCGCGCCGCCGGGCGAGGCGCGAGGGCTCAGGAGGCGTCTTTGAGGTCCGTCAGCGCGATCTCGAAGATCAGGGTCGCGTTGGGGGGGATCATCGGGGCGCTGCCGGCGTCTCCATAAGCCAGGTGCGGAGGGACGGTGATCCGGCGCACCTCGCCGGGCCGCATGCCCTCGGTGCCCTGGTGCCACCCGGCGATGAGCCTGGTGGAGCCGACGGGGCAGGTCAGGGTCTTGTCGTCTCCGGCGCCCAGGGGGAGGGCGGGGCCGTCGGCGGTGGTGCAGGTCCAGACCCAGGTGGCGATCTGGCCGGCGCTGGCCCTCGGGCCGACGCCGATGGCCCGCGCGAGGTCTTCGATGAGGACGCCGTCGAGGGCGCGCTGCCCGGCGGGCGCGTCGGCGGGGACGGGCGATGCGGCGACGGCGGAGGGGCCGAGGGCGAAGGGGACGATCATGCAAAGGGGCAGCCACCATTTCTTCATCTCGGACTCCTTGGGGCCTCGCGCTCAGGTGCGCCGTCGCGGCCCTCAAGGAATCTGAACGCGCCGCAGCCAGAGTCGATCTCGATGGGCCATTCTTCACCGAGCCTCATGGTCGAGCTGGTCATTCGCCTTCGGTCTGGTCTGCGCTGGATGCGGCGAGGGGGACGGGCGCAGCAGGCCGGGGTGACGCGCGCAGGGGTGAGGGTGTATGTTGGCGGCGGGTTGAAGGTCATGGAGGGATCGGAGGGCGCGGATGGAACGGTCGGTGATCTTGAGGTCGGGGGTGTTCTTCGGGGCGGCGTTCGGGCTGGCTTGTTCGACGCCAGCGCCTCAGGAGATCAAGGGGAACGCAGAGGACGGCGGCGACGGTGGGGAAGGGGGCGATGAGCGGCCCGAGGCGCCGCCCGAGGCGCCTGTGACCGTGGCGGTGCAGGCGGCGCGACCTGAGGTTGCGTGGCCGCCGCCGCCCTTGTCGTTGATGCCGCTGGTGGGCGATCCGGCGCCGGGGGAGGGGCAGTGGAGGCCCGTGCCCGCCTTTGTCCAGCAGAACGCCGGGGCGCCGCCGATGATGTTCCAGGCGACATTGCGCAACCGGAAGCTGAAGGGGCCGAAGCGGGATCTCTTTGACGCGAAGCGGTGGTACGAGGTGGAGGTGCTGATCTGGGATCCCGAGCAGGTCGAGCTGCGCTTCATGGCGGGGGTGATGGAGCCTGAGGCGCCCGTGTCGCGGCGCGGTGCGGGGGAGGTGCCGAGGACGCAGGAGGTGCTCGGTCGGCTGGTGGCCGTGTTCAACGGGGGCTGGCGGACGAAGGACGCGAAGACCAGCGGGGTGATGACGGATCGCCAGCCGGGCCTGCCCCCCGGGCCGGATCTGGCGACGATCGCCCTCTACGACGGCGGCCGCGTCGAGATGGGCACGTGGGAGGTGCCCAGTGATCCGCCTGCCGAGATGCACAGCTTTCGGCAGAACGCCCAGCCGATCTACGGTGAGGGTCGCGCAAATCCACTGGAGCGCGTGGCGAAGTGGGGGGGGACCGGCGGGGTCGGGGGGTCGGACGGCCCCTATACGATCCGCTCGGGGATCTGCCGCACGAAGAGCGGGCACCTGGCCTACGTCTACGGCGAGCACATGGATCACCTGCAGCTGGCCGAGGTGATGGAGAAGGCGGGCTGCGATTACGGCGTCCACCTGGACATGAACGGGATCCACGCGGGTCTTGAGTTCTTCGCTCTGAGCGGCTTCAGGCAAGGGCCGCGCGGGAAACTGGCGTGGGACGTCCAGGCGGGTCGGTTGACGCCGAAGATCTACTACAAGCCCTTCCCTCGCTACCTGCAGCGGCACCCCAAGGACTTCTTCTACCTGTTGCGGCGTTCGACCCTGCCGACGCGCCTGGCCTCGTTGGAGCTCAAGGGGTTGCCGCAGCCCGGCAGCGCCCGCAACAGGCCGGCGGCGGCGGCCGGGGAGGCCGGCGGCGTCCGGGCGATCGCCTGGGACGCGAGCCGGGCGGCCTTGCCTGCGAAGGGCGGCGCGCTGGCGACGGAGGGCGGCCTGCAGGTGATCGTCGATCCTGGCGAGGCGCCGTCGGGGGGCCCGGTCGCGTCGCTGTCGCGGGGCGTCGACGGGGGTTGGGCGGTGTCGGAGGGGGAGGTCGACGGGGCGGCGCTGCGCGGGGCGCGCTACGAGGGCAAGCCGGCCGAGGGGGAGGTCATCCGGGTGCTGGGGGCCTTCGGGAGCGCGCTGGTGGTGCTGGAGGCGCCGATCGGCGCGCGGGCCGCGCTGGAGTCGGCGATGGCGTCATTGCCGGGGGCGGGTTGGATGGCGCTGGGCGCCGGGTCTCGGGTGCTGGTGAGGTCGCCGTCGGTGGAGGCGGGGCGTTGGGTCGAGCACGACGGGATCTCGGGGCGCGGGTCGCTGGTTGAAGGGCCCGAGCGCGTCCCGGAGGGTATGCTGGGCTTTGGCCTGCCGGGCGAGCGGGCCTTGGTGGGGGATCTTTTTGACGGGCCGAGGGTTGGCGGGGAGTGACATGTCCAGAGAATCTTTGAGCGCCAGTGAGCGGCTGCCCTACCTGCGGGTGCTGATCGCCATCGCCCACGCCGACGGCGTGCTGGACGAGGAGGAGGCGCGCAAGATCGAGGGCTCGGCGCTCGGCCTGGGGCTTGGGGAGGAGGAGATGGCCGAGGTGCGCCGGGATCTGGCCGCAGGGTTGGACGTGGCGCAGGCGGTGGCCGGGGCCTCCTTCTCGATAGGGACTCGCCTGATGTTGTTGAGGGACGCGACGACCATCGCGTGGTCGGACGATCTGGTCACGCCGGAGGAGCTGCGGGGCCTTCGGGCGCTGGCCGAGGCGCTGGGGCTGGCCGGTTACGCGCCGCGGATCCAGGCCTGGGTGGAGCGCCGCCTGGGCCTGGATCGGGACTGGTCGAGGATCGTCGAGGACGCTGAGAGCGCCGAGGGGCGGCGCTGAGCATGCTGAGCGACGATCAGGTGCGGGGGCTGTGGGGTCGCTTCGAGGTGCCCGAGTGGGAGGGCTGGCGGGCGAGCTACCGGCGGCTGCTCGACGAGGTGCACGGCCTGTCGGACGCCGCGCTGGCGGGCGTCGAGGTGCAAGAGAGGCTCTGGAGCGCGCGGGAGGTCTGCACGCTCGGCCCGGGGGAGTCCATCGACGTGCGGGGGGCGTGGTCGGACCCGGAGGTCGTCCGGGCGGTCGTGGCGCTGCGGCGGCGGGCCTGGCCCGAGGCCGCCGAGGAGCGCGCGGAGGCCATCCAGGCCGCCTTCACGGCCCTGCTGGGGCTGGTCTCGCCGCGCCACACGGCGGCGCGGCCCAACGGCCGCCTGCACCGCTTGATGGCGACCCTCCTGCCAGCCGAGCTGCATTGCGTCATCAGCTGGAGCGCCAACCGCGACGTCAACGAGCTGCTGCTCTCCCCACGCCTTCGCCTCGCGCCCGTGGCCAGCCACGTCATGGTGCGCGCCCGGCTGGCGGAGGCGCTGGGGGACTGCGGCGCCGGCGATCACGAGGCCCACGCCCGCCGCTCGATGTTCTGCTGGTGGCTGCACGGGCAGGCCGAGCCGCTGCGCAAGGGCCACGGGATCATCACCCCCGCGCGCCCCGACGGCGAGCCCCCCTCGCTGGCCCTCTGGCCCGCCGCCCGGCAGTCCCGCGCGCCCCTGCCCCCCTCGCTGGAGATCCACCTGCGCGCCCTCGTCCGCCTCTCGACCGAGGGCGCCACGGCCGAAGACCTCCTGGAGGCGCTGGACGACGAGTCGCCGGCCGGCGCGTCGCTGGTGGGCCGCGCGCGCCGCGGGCTCGCCCGGCGGGCCGAGCACCTCGGGCTGCTGGAGCGCCGCCACGGCCTGCTCTACCCCACCGAGGCCGGCCGAGAGCTGATCGAGGGCGATCAGCCCGACGTGCTCGTCGAGCGCCTGATCCAGCGGTCCTTCGGCTTCGGGGCGCTGCTGCGGGCGCTGGAGGCGGGCGCCGAGGGCGCGCGCTCGCTGATCGCCCGCCTGTCCAGGCTCGACCCCGCGTGGTCGCGCTCCGGCGTGCCCGCCGCGATCGTCGAGTGCGCCCGATCGCTCGGGCTGGCCGGCGGCGCCGATGACGGCGCCCTGACCCTGACCGACTACGGCCGCGCCTGGGCCGCCCGGCTCCCCGAGGCCCTGCCCGAGCTCCCCCCGCCCGCCGCGCCCGCCGAAGAGCCGACCGTGATCATGCCGCCCTTCGCCGAGATCGAGGCGGCCCTGGCCGGCGCGCCCGCCGCCGCCCGGCTGGTCCTGGACCGGTCGCAGGTGATGGCGCTCCACGTGGCCTGGACCTGCCACCCCGGCAAGCGCTTCGTGATCCTCTCCGGGCTCTCCGGCGTGGGCAAGACCGCCCTGGCGATCGCCTACGCCGAAGCGTGCTGCGACCTGCTCGGCCTGGACACTCGCCAGCACCGCGCGCTGGTCCCGGTCGGCCCAGACTGGCGCGACCCGTCTGGATTCCTGGGTTATATCAACGTGTTGCGAGAGGTGCCTGTCTTCCACGTCGAGCCGGCGCTGAGGCTCATCCTGCGGGCGAGCGCCGATCCTGGGCGGCCCTACTTCTTGATCCTCGATGAGATGAACCTGGCGCGGGTCGAGCGCTACATGGCCTCGGCGCTCTCGGCGATGGAGACGGGGGAGGCGCTGGTCCTGCACGGCCACGGCGACGCGATCGGGGGCGTGCCGTCGCGGGTGCGCTGGCCGTCGAACCTGTTCATCGCCGGGACGGTCAACATGGACGAGACCACGCACGACTTCAGCGACAAGGTGCTCGACCGGGCCTTCGCGCTGGAGTTCTGGGCGGTGGATCTGCCGCGCTTCTTCGCGCTGGAGGCCGAGCGCAGCGGCGCCCCCCTGGAGCGCGTCGAGGCTGTCTTGATCGGCCTCGACGGCGCGCTGCGGCCCGTGCGGCGCCACTTCGGCTACAGGACGGCCGGCGAGGTGATGCGCTACGTGCGGGCGGCGACGGCCATCGACGCCGAGGCCGAGGTCGCGGCGCTGGACCAGGCGATCTTCTCGCGGGTGCTCCCTCGCCTGCGCGGCGAGGACTCGCCGGGGCTGCGGTCGGCGCTGGCGGGCGCCCGCGAGGTCTGCGAGGGTGCGGGGCTGGCGCGCAGCGCGGAGAAGCTCGGCGAGCTGCGGTCCCGGCTGCAGTCGCTGGGAGTGACGCGGTTCTGGGCGTGATCGGGCGATCCGAGGCGGTCGAGGGGCTGGAGGCCCCTTCGCTGTGGCGTGCGGCGGGGCTTCGCGCGCCGGGCGAGTGGTCAAGGGGCTGGCTGGCGCTGCTGGCCGACGTCGACGCGCGGCTGCCCGAGGTCGAGGCGCCCGAGGGCTGGTGGGCCGCGGCGACCCTGCCGCTCGTGCCCGCCTGGATCGAGGCGCTTGAGGCCGTCGCGCGCTCCCCGAGGCGCCAGGAGGTCGAGCGCGAGGTGGTGGCGCCGCTGCGCGACGCCCGCCCCGTCGATCCCGACGCCCTGGCCTGGCTGGCGCGCCACCCGACCGCGGCCGCGGCGTTGATCGAGGCCCCCCGTTGGTCCGGTGAGGCGGCCGATCGCGCGCTGATGCCGCAGCGGCAGGGCGCCGAGGGCTGGGATCACCCCGCGAGCCGCTACGTGGTCTGGCTCAGCGCGCAGGTCGCCCGCGCCCTCGATCAGGCCGCGCGGGGGGCAGAGGGATCGGCGCAAGCTGTGGCGCGGGCTCGACTTTTTGAGCTTGGGGCGGCGCGGACGCGGGCGCTCCAGGCGATCGGGCCGCTCTCCCGAGTCTCCCCGGCGCGGCCTTCGGCGGCGGCGCTGGGGCCGATCATCGACGATCCGATCTACGGGCGGGTTCATTCGCTCGGTCGCCGCTTGCTCGACCCGCGGCTCGCCGCGCGAGGGTCGGAGGGCGGCGAGCCGTGGCCGAGGCTCTTTGAGCTGTGGGCGTCGCTGTCGCTGGAGGGGGCGCTGCGGCGGCTGGAGGGGTTGCGGTGGTCGACGCGGCGATCCGAGGAGGGGGAGCGCGTCTCGGTGGGGGTCTGGTCAGGGCGCGGGGCCCTGACGTTGTGGTCGAGGCCCGGCTTCGAGGCCCTCGGCGATCTGGAGGGCGACGATCTGGAGGGCGACGATCTGGAGGGAGGCCGCCGGTCGTTGTCCGGGGCGAGGAGGCCGTCTTTGGCGGTGACGTGGGCGCCGGAGGGCGGCGTGGGGCGATGGGCGGTCCTGGAGGTTGAGCGGGTCTGTGAGGGGGGGAGCGCGCCGCAGGCGGTGCACGGGCACAGGGACGCGCTGTGGTGGGGTCGCTTCGGCGGCCGGCCTTGCGCGGGGCTGTGGATCGCGGGGGAGGCGGGGTCTGCGCCGGAGGGGTGGCGCGAGGCCGGGTTCATGAGGCGCTTTGATCTTGGGGCCTTCGTGTTGGGGCCGGGGGAGCAGGGGGCTGATCGGTGCGCGGGGTGGCTGGCGGCGCGGCTGGGGGTCGGCGATGCGGTCTGAGGCGCTGCGGATCGCGGCGGCGTGCGCGCTCTGCTGGGCGAGCTGTCGGTCGGTGGACGGGCCTCGGCCCGACGGGTCTCGGCCCGACGGGTCTCGACCCGATGGGCCGGAGATCGCGCCGCTGGCGGAGGCGTGGTGGTCGCCGGGGGAGGTGATCGAGGCGCCCCGTGATCTCAAGGCGCTGGCGACGTCGCCGGAGGTGTGGGCGACGTCGGGGACGCGGGTGGCGATGGTGGTCGGGGAGTTCTTGATCGACCACGACGGGCGGCTTGGGGAGATGAGCGCGGTGTCGCTGGAGGAGGGCGTCGAGCGGTGGCGGATCGGCGCGCCGCCGGCGACGACGGGGTCGCAGGCGCTCCTGGCGCTGGGCGCCGGGCGGGTGGTGCTCAGGACGCCGGGGTGGTTGACGGCGGTGGACACGGCGCAAGGGCGGATCGTCTGGGAGTCGGGGCCGTGGCGGCACCTCGGGCGGCCGGTCGAGGGCGGGGTGGAGTGGGCCGCGCAGGGCGACGACCTGCTGGTGCTGATGCGGCTGGACGGCAGGGAGGACGAGGGCTCGGGCGAGGCGCTCGTGTCGCTCTCGGGGGTGGATGGCGCGGTGCGCTGGCGTCGGCCTTGCGGGGCGGCGCGGTGCGCGATCCTGGAGGTCGAGCCCGACGCCAAGGTGTTGATCCGAAAGGGAGAATCGGACCTTGAGGTGATCGACGGGGCGGGCGCGGTCGAGGCGCTGGGGCCGAGCGCGGTGGCCTTCCGGCGGGTCGCGCACCTGGCGCCGGGGCGAGTGGCGCTGGTGAGCGAGGGGGGTGGCTGGCGGGCGCTGAGGCTGGACACGGGCGAGCGCCTGTGGAGTGTGGAGGGCGAGGTCGGGGCGCGGTCGGTGGTGGTCGGCGGCGCGCTGTTGTTGTTGGGGGCGGGGGGGCTTCAGGCCGTCGATCTGGAGTCAGGTCGGGTGCGGTGGAGCCTGCCGATGTCCGAGGATCTGTTGTCGAGGTTGCCGTCGTCGATGTCGTCGTGGTCGGCGCTGGAGGGGGACCACCTGCTCCTGCCGGCCAACGCGTTGACGCCGGGGATGGGGGCGCTGCTGCTGATCGAGGCCAGCTCGGGGCGGGCGACGCTGCGGTCGCAGATCGGTCGGGTGGAGGCGATCCTGCCCTCTGGCGATCGGGCGCTGCTGTTGACCGGTCGGCGCTGGTCGGCGGCGCGTTGGCGAGTGGCTGGCCCGCCGCTGCGGGCCTGGGAGGGGATCGAGGAGGACGTCGCGCGCAGCCTCGCCGTGGCGCAGGCCGATCCGGCCGAGGCGGGCTTGGAGGGTGCGTTGACCTTCCCCAACGTGCCGCTGCAGGCGTCGAGCTGGCTGCGGAGGCTCGGCCCGGAGGTCTACGCCGCGCCGCTGGCGGCGCTGTGGGCCGGCGCCGAGTGGCCCCAGATCCCGGCGTTGACGCCGCTGGTCGAGGGGCTCCCCGAGCCGGGGCGGCGCGCGGCGCTGATCGCTCGCCTGGAGATGAGCTACGGGCTGGCGCCCTCGGTCTCGGTCGCAGACGCCCGCGCGGCGGTGCTGCGCGCCCTCCAGGGGCCGAGCCCGGACCCCGCGCGGCTGTCCGGCGCGGCGGTCGAGTGGCTGGAGGTCCACCCGCGCGGGATCGGCGGGGTGCCGCTGGACAGGCTCAGGGCGCTCGGGCTGGCGCTGGGGGGCGGCGATCGAGAGGGGTTGCTGGCCGCCCGGGCGCTGAACGCCTCCCAGGCGGCCGCCGAGGCGCTGTCCGTGGACCCGGCCGTCGAGGGGCTGCTGGCGCTGCGGGTCGCGGCCGCTGCCCTGGGGCCTGCGCCCGTATGCCCCTGGCCGAGGTTGCACCCGCCCTCCGAGCCGCGCGAGGTCGAGGCGTGGATCAAGGCCGCCGCCTGCGCCCCCGAAGCGCCGCCGCCCGGCGCGCGCTTTGACCCCTCGGTGAGCTGGGCGATCTGGCGCTCGGACGCGCTGGACGTCACCACCGACCTCTGGATCTCGCGCAAGGTGGGCGAGCGCTGGAGCGCCCCGATGCTCGCGGACGTCTTCAACGCCACGACGTGGCCCTCGTCGATCTCGGCCAGCGGCGACACCTTGACGCTGGCCTGGGGTCAGGAGCGCGCGGAGTCGGTGGACTGGGCCGGGCTGAGCCGCGACGGCGACGGCGACGGCTGGACCGACAGGCTGGAGGCGCGGCTTGGGACCCGCGCTGATCGCGCCGACACCGACGGCGACGGCATCCCGGACCCGCAGGATCACAACCCGACCTGCGCCCCGGCGGCAGATCGCGGCGATGTCGAGGCCGCCCGCGAGGCGCTCTTGTGGCACCTGCGGGCCTTCGAGGGGAGCCCGCAGCCCTTGCTGATGACCGAGGACGATCGCCCCTGCGTGCAGGCCGGGGGCGTGTCCGGCCCCGTGATCACGCTGCCGAAGGCGAGGATCGAGGCCATGCGTCGGGCGCTCGGCCCTGGGACGATGGCGGTCCTTCAGATCGCCGATCCGCTGCCCGTCGACCTCGCGGAGCTGGAGGGCCACAAGCGCGGAGATCCGCCGCTGGACGACGCGACGGCGGCGACGATCGCCTATGAGATCGCGCGGGGGCCCTTCGATGTCCGGCCGGGCCGGGCGCTGCTCAAGAAGATCGGCGGCCGCTGGCGCGTGACAGGGTCCTGGCCGCCAGCGCGCTGAGGACGAGGGCCAGGAGCGCGGGCCAGGAGCGCGGCGCGGGCGCCGCGGGCAGGCCGCAGGCGCAGTCGGGCGCGGGCGTGATGACCTCGGGGGTCTCGGGCGGGGCGTCGCCGTCGATGCGGAAGGCGCCCGTCTCGGACGAGGGGCCGGCGGCCTGCCCGTCAAAGGCCGTCACGCGCCAGGTGTAGCTCCCGGGGGGCAGGGCGGGGGTGAGGGTGTGGTGGGTCATCGGGGAGCCGCCCTCCTCCTCCACCTCGGCGCTCTGCGCGCCCTGGCCCTCGCCGTCGAAGACCTCCACCCGGTAGGTGAGCGCGTCGCCGTCGAGGTCCCTGGCGTTCTCCCAGATCAGCGCGATCGGCTCGTCGGCGTCGAGCACCTCCCCGACCGGCGCCACCAGCGCGGGGGCCTCGGGCGGCGCATTGCCGACGCTGACCGCGAAGCGCGCCGGCGCGCTGAAGGCGCCCTCGGCCCCGAAGGCGTCGACAGCCCGCGCCCGCCAGGTGTAGCGGCGCCGGTCTTCGAGGGTGAGGTCGATCTGATCGCCCTGGATCCCCTCCAGGAGGTGCAGCCGGTTGACGAGGGTGTCGTCGATAAAGACCTCCACCGTGGTCGTCACCGCGTCCCCCTCCGGGTCTGAGGCCTTCAGCCACCGCAGCGTCGTCAGGGTCTGCCGCACCACTTCGCCCATGGCCGGGGACTGGAGCACGGTGGCGTCGGGGGGGGCGTTGTCTGCGCTGAAGACGAAGCGCGCCTGGAGCGGGGCGCCGAGGCCGTAGCCGTCGTGGGCGCGGGCCTCCCAGTGCCACAGAGCGTCCTCTTCGAAGCGCATCCGGGGATCCTCGCCGGCGGCCCAGGACACCCTTCCCGCCTCGTCCGCCTGCAGGCCCTCGACGCTGATCGTCGTGGAGCCCTCGGCGAAATCTGGCGAGGTGGAGAGGCGGATCGACCAGCGCAGGGGGTCGCCGTCGGGGTCGGGGGTCTGGAGCAGGGTCAGGGTCAGCGCGTCCAGCGCGGGGACGTGGGCGCCGTCGTCTGGGGCGACCAGGGTCGGGGCCAGCGGCAGGCGGTTGGCGGTGTTGACGCGGAAGGGGACGGGGGCCGTCCAGGGGCCGGCGAGCCCGTCCTCGTCGCGGGCGCGCGCCCTCCAGAGGTAGGCGGCGTCCTCGTCGAGCGCGATCCCGATCGGCGCGCGGGTGGTGAGATCGCCCTCGGGCACGTCGGTGAGGTCGACGATGGGGTCTTCGGGCGCGCCCTGCGCGGCGACCTGAAACTCGTAAGTGAGCGCCGATCCTTCAGGATCGGCGCTGTTGCGGACCTCCAGGGTCGGGTCCACGACCTCGGCGGCGCCGATGGG
Source organism: Pseudomonadota bacterium (assembly GCA_005804885.1). GTDB lineage: Bacteria > Myxococcota_A > Bradymonadia > Bradymonadales > SYOX01. The sequence goes on along the minus strand of SYOX01000005.1, from coordinate 1,884 downwards.
CGCCAGCGGGTCGGGGGCGGGAGAGGGATCGTTGCGGGTCGAGAAGGAGAAGCCGGCCACGGGGGTCCAGGGGCCGCAGGTGGCGGCATCGCAGGCGCGGGCGCGCCAGTGGTAGCGGCGGTCTTCGAGGGCGCCTCGATCCATGATCACGGCGGTGCGCCCGGCCTCGGCGTCTTCGAGGACGCCCGAGCGCGAGAAGGTCAGCGGGCTCAGGTCGGCCTCGGTGGAGGCTTCGAAGGTGTAGGTGAGGCGGTCGCCGTCGGGGTCCGCGGCGTTGTTGACGGACAGGACGATGGGCGACTCGGCGACGAGGGCGCCGTCGGCGGGGCGATCGATGCTCGGGGCGCCGGGGGCATTGCTGGTGAAGGGGTCGGTGCCGCGCAGGCACTCCTGGGCGTGGGTCATGCCGTCGCCGTCGGGGTCGAGGCCGCCGTCGCCGCCGTCGAGGGGGTCGAGGCCGTAGAGGGCCTCGCAGGCGTCGGGGGCGCCGTCGCCGTCGCCGTCGTCGCAGTCGAGGTCGATGTTCCAGTTGTCGAGCGCGACGCCGCCGTCTTCGTCGGCGACGCGCACGACGACGGCGTGGACGCCGCCGAAGACGGCCGGTCGCCACGTCACGAGGCCCGCGCCGTCGACCTCAAGGCCAGGCGGGCCGCTCCTGAGCGAGAAGTCGATGGCGTCGTCGCCGGGATCGACGGCGACGATCTGGTAGAGATAGTCGCCGCCGCAGGAGAAGACGGGCGGCGAGCTCAGGATGGCCGGCGGCGCGTTGGCGATGGTGACCTGGAGGGTGTCGGTGGCCTGCGCGCCCTGGTCGTCCTCGGCCGAGACGGACACGGCGTAGGTGCCGTCGTCGGCGAAGGTGTGGGCGGTTTCGAAGGGCGCGGGGCCGCAGTCGAGGGGGGTGTCGTCGCCCCAGGACCAGCACAGGGTCAGGGGGTCGCCGCCGGGGTCCGCGCTCCGGGCGGTGAAGCGCAGCGGGACGCCCTCGGTGCCGAGGCGGTCGGCGCCGGCGTCGACGGAGGGGGGCGCGTTCTCCACGGTGACGGCGCGCTCGTCGGAGTGGACGCCGCCGTCGCCGTCCTCGACGGTCACGGTGGCGACGAAGCGGCCGTCGCGGGCGTAGGTGTGGGCGACCGAGGCGCCGGACTGCGCCGGGGTGCCGTCGCCGAAGTCCCAGGTGAAGGTCAGCGGATCGGCGCCGGGGTCCGAGGCGAGGGCTTCGAAGCGCACGACGCCGCCTTCGACCCCTTGGAGGTCGGGTCCAGGGGTGAGGGTCGGGGGGAGGTTGGCGACCTGGACTTGAATCTCGGCCAGGGCCTGTCCTCCGTCGCCGTCGTCGACCTGAACGCGGACGGTGAAGGCCTCGCGGCCCAGGCCGGGGTCGTCGGCGAAGACGTGGGTCGGCGCGCGCAGGTTGGCGCCGACGATCGGCGCGGTGCCGTCGCCGAAGTCCCAGGTGAAGGTCAGCAGGTCGTCGCGGCCGGGGTCGTCGGCCTCGGCGGTGAAGGCCACGGGGGCGCCCTCGACGCTGGGGGCGACGGGCGAAATCCTCAAGATCGGCGAGGAGTTGCTGACGGTGACGGTCAGATTGTCGGCGACGACGGCGAGGCCGTCGCGGGCCTGCAGGGTGACGAGGTACTGGCCCTCATCGACGAAGGTGTGGGTGGGGGTCAGGGTGTCCTGGGCCGAGGAGCCGTCGCCGAAGTCCCAGCGCAGCAGCATCGCGTCCCCGCTGGGGTCGTCGGCGCGGCCGTCGAAGGTGATCTCCTGGCCTTCGAGGGCGACCAGATCCTCGCCGGCCTCAACCTCGGGCGGGGAGTTGTTGACGATGAGGGTGAGGGTGTCGGCGCTCTGGCCGCCGTCCTCGTCGCTGACGGTGGCGGT
>SYOX01000388.1 GCA_005804885.1 Pseudomonadota bacterium | reverse complement strand
GCGATACCACCAGTAGTCAACGGCGCTCAGGCCCATCGGGGCGAGGCGGGCGTCGAGGACGTCGAGGCGCTCCTCGCGCTGGCTGCCGCCGAGGATCTCGCCGATGCCCGGGGCCAGGACGTCCATGGCGGCGACGGTGCGGCCGTCTTCGTTCTGTCGCATGTAGAAGGCCTTGATATCCTTCGGGTAGTTCAGGACGGCCACGGGGGCGGCGAAGACCTCCTCGGTGAGGTAGCGCTCGTGCTCGGACTGGAGATCGACGCCCCACCGGACGGGGAATTCGAAGGCGCGGGGGGCCTTGAGGAGCAGCTCGATGGCCTCGTCGTAGGTGATGTGGGCGAAGTCCGTGTTGACGAGGGCCTCAAGGCGAGCAATGCAGCCCTTGAGGACGTGCTGGTTGAAGAAGGCCAGGTCGTCCTGGCGCTCGTCCAGGGCGGCCTTGAAGATGGCCTTGAGGAAGGCCTCGGCGAGCTTGACGTTGTCGCCCAGGTCGGCGAAGGCGACCTCGGGCTCGATCATCCAGAACTCGGACAGGTGCCGACGGGTGTTGCTGTTCTCGGCCCTGAAGGTGGGGCCGAAGGTGTAGACCTTGCTCATGGCCATGCAGTAGGCCTCGACGTTGAGCTGGCCCGAGACGGTCAGGTGGGCCTCCTTGCCGAAGAAGTCCTTGGAGAAGTCCACGGTGCCGTCGGCCATCCTGGGCAGGTTGGCCAGATCCAGGGTCGAGACGCGGAACATGTCCCCGGCCCCCTCGCAGTCGCCGGAGGTGATGATGGGCGTGTGGATCCAGCAGAAGCCGCGCTCGCTGAAGAAGCGATGGACGGCCTGCGAGAGGGTGTGGCGCACGCGGGTCATCGCGCCGATGAGGTTGGTCCGGGGCCTGAGGTGGGCGTTGGCGCGCAGGTGTTCAAGCGAGTGGCGCTTGGCCTGCATCGGGTAGGTCTCGGGATCGTCGACCCAGCCGACGACCTCGACGCGGGTCGGCTTGAGCTCGACCGCCTGCCCCTGGGCCGGCGACTCGACCAGCAGGCCCTCGACCCGCACGGCGCAGCCCGTCGTCAGCCGCTTGATCTCATCCTCATAGTTCGACAGCTCCTCGCCCGCAACAACCTGCAGGCCGTCGAAGCATGAGCCGTCGCCCACGTTCAGGAAGGACATGCCGGCCTTGGAGTCCCGGCGGGTCTTGATCCAGCCTTCGACGATGACGGGCTCCTCCAGCGACAAGCCGCCGCCGAGCGCTTCGGAGATCCTGATCTTCTTCATGGTGGTGTGCTCGCTCTGAGAGCCTGTCCAGGGCGGGATGCCGTCGCCATCGACCTCGCCTGACCCGGTTCGCCCCCTCTGGGTGGGCTCTGGTGACGCGGGGGCCGCCCTGCGGCCGGATTCGAGGCGGCAGTATGGCCCGCGTTCGATCCAGAGGCAAGCCGCCCTTGGTCCTACGATCCATGAGCGCCCCACGCCCCACGAGCGCCCCACGCGAGGATCGACCCACGCGAGGATCGACCCAGGCTCGACGATCGCCCCAGGCTCGACGATCGCCCCACGAACGCCCCACGCTCCTCGCACCGCCCCCCTCCGGGGGACGGGCTCGTCGGGTGGGGCTAGAAGCGCGGTGGGCTGCGCCCTGTCGGTCGCAGGCCCGCGGGCGGCCCAGGTCGACACCTGGGAGCAAAAAACCCCAATCCACAGGCCCACTTCGGCGCGCTGATCTGGCCCTGCGAATCTCTGTCACCCTTGCGCCGGCCTGCGCCCACCGGGCGCAGCCCACCCGCGCTTCCAGCCCCACCCGACGAGCCCGTCCCCAACGGGGGCGGTGCGAGGAGCGTGGGGCGTTCGTGGGGCGTTCGTGGAGCGTGGGGCGATCGTCGAGCCTGGGGCGATCGTCGAGCCTGGGGCGATCGTGGGGGGGTGCTCGTCGAGCGTGGGCCGTCCGGGGCGTCGGTACCCTGACTGGGCGAACCTGGGCGACCCCTACCGCCGCCGCAGGAGGGTCTGCTCGCCGCCGGGGATGGCGTCAAAGCGCAGCTCGTCGCCCTCCAGACAGAAGTCGCCCTCGGTCCGCGCCCCGCTGCCCTCGAAGACCTGCACCAGCCGCGCGCCCTGGACGGTGAAGGTCCCCCGCGCGCTCCGGCTCTGGTTGATGCGCTCGACGCAGCGACAGCCGCCGTCGAGATCCAGGCACTCGACCGCGCCGCGGGCGCCAAAGCGATCCAGGCAGGCGGCCGATCCGGCGCCGCACCCCAGCGCCTCGCAGCGATCGCCCGGCAAGAGGCAGGAGGGCGGCACCACGAAGATCCGCTCGGCCCTCAACGCGAGGTCGTCCGACCATGTCCCGTCGCGGCGGTACTCCACGCTGCCCTCAAGCAGCGCGTCGGCGTCCTGAATGACCTCCGGGCAGAAGCGCTCGATGTCCAGCCCCTCGACCAGGAAGTCCTCATTGCAAGGCTCGACGAAGTCGTAGGCCCCCACGATGTCGCCGCCGCAGGCCGCGAAGACCTCGCAGGCCGCGTTGGGCACGAAGGCCAGGGGCGGATCGGGCTCCCCCTCCTCGACATCCGGCGACATCTCTGGCTCAGGCTCGCGCTCTTCGAAGACCAGCTCCGAGGGGTCGAACTGGTTTGCGCAGCCGACCCCCGCGAGACAAAGCCCCAGCAAGCCCAACCCACCGCTGTATCTCTTCGACACCCTGACCACCCGACCTCCTCGCCGCCACGACCCCCATGATAGCGCCAACCGGCCCAGATCAAAACGGCGCGACCGCGGGCGCCTTGATGCGCTGAGATCGACCAAAGAGCTTCTCCTCGATCGCGGCGGCGCGGGCGTTGAGATCCTCCGGAGGGCCCTCGGCGCAGACGTCGCCGAGCCCCGCCTGAATGATGAGCGCCATGGCGCGCTCGACCCTGTCGTCGCCGGTCGCCTCGCAGGCCTGGACCAGGGCAATGGCGCCGACCCCGGCCTCGGCGAAGGAGGCCAGGTAGGCGCTGGCCTCTCGCAGGACGCCCTCGGCGGCCTCCTCGGCGCAGCCAGGGCAAGGGAGCGCGCCCTCCCCCACCGCCGCCTGATCGCCCATGTGCCTGACTTCATGGACAATTACGGCTCGGGCGAGCCACGCGTTGAGCTCCGAGAGGGCCTCATCCAGCCCCCCCACCTCGGCCAGCGCCCGCGCGCCCTCCTGGAGCGCGGCGGCCCCCTGGATCGCCTCCGCAGGGCAGGTGCCGGAGCGCTCGACGGCCTCCAGGATGGCCGCGTTGGTCCCCTCGGGGTAGCCACGGGCGGGGAGCTGGCTCAGGCGCAGGCCACCGCACTCGGGCTTGCCGTCGATCAACGCGGCGGCCTCCAGCATCGCCCGCCGCGTCGGCCCCGTGGCGCGCAGCACCTCGAAGGCCCCGGCCGTGAGCGCCGCGCCGGCCTCCTTCGTCAGGGCCTCCCCGAGCCGATCGGCGCCGCCGATCCGGGGCCACGCGCCGTCCATCGCGCTCTCGACGATGCGGTCGGTGACCACGCGCGCCCCGCCTTCGAGGCTGCCTGCGTGGCCGAGGTAGGTCTCGCGCACGTTGGTCTTGTCGACGCGCCTGAGCAGCCTGACCCTGTGGCGCTCCTCTCCCATCGCCACCCGCGCGTCGGCGACAACTTTGTAGCTCTTGACGTAGAAGAAGGCCCCGCCGCCGGCGTCGACGACATTGCACTCCACCAGCCAGGGCTGGTCCACCTCGTCGAGGTGCTCGGTCCAGGCCGCGCACAGGTCGATCAGCTGCTGGCCCTTGCTCCAGGGATCCTCCTGGGCAAGATCGATCATCTCCCGCGCGATCCCATGCAGCTTCGGATCCCCGGACAGCGCCGCGAGCAAGTCCTGCCTCCCCTCCCCCAGCTTGCCGCCCAGCTTGAGCGCCCAACCCGGCAGGAGCTCCGCGTGGATCCGCTCATAGGGCACGTCGCCCGAAGCCTCCGCGAACAACCCGGGCCGATCGTAGCGCCACCAGCGCTCGATCGAGTCCCCCGCGATCCACCACCCCGCCAGGCCCACGGCGCCCAGGGTCGCCAGGAGGCCGATGGCGACGTTCTGGCGCCTGCGCCGCGCGATGTAGACCTCGATGGGCTCCTCGGCAGGCTCCTCCATCTCCACCCTCCTCCCCTTGAGGCGACGACGACGCCGCCAGGAGCGCCCTCAGGGCGCCAGGGGCAGCACCTCGTCGGCCCAGACCAGCGGCGGATCGGCGGCCTCGAGCCTGTCGACGACCCACTGGCCCACCGCCAGCACCCAGACCCCGATCCGCGCGTGCTTCTGGAGCCGGGCGCCGTCCCGAACGCGCCGATAACCCCCCGACATCCCCGCCATCACCTCCGGATCGATCTCCCACTCCGGCGGCAACACCCTCACAAGCGCCGCCCCGGCCGACGCCGCCACACCCACCAGGCCCCGATCCGCTTCTTCTTCCATCGCCCTTCGCCTCCTTGCCCCTCACAGGGCTGTCAGACCCACAATGTAGGATAAAGTCTGACATGAGGTGGATCGGGGTCAAAAAAAAGACGCCTCGGGATCACAGGACGGGGACGAGGTAGAAGCCCGCGGTGACCGGTACCCTGAAGGTGAGCTTGAGGAAGACGGCGTTGTACTGGACCTCGCCGATCTGTCGAAAGTTCAGGGACAGCTCGGCGCCGATGCCGCTCTGGCCGTAGGCGTAGCCGAGGAAGCTGCTGACGACGGCGCCCTGGCTGGAGGCTTGGACGCCGATGGCGGCGACCTCGTTGTCCTCCCAGGAGACCAGATCCAGCCCCAGGCCCAAGGAGAGCCCCACGCCCTGGCTGTCGCCGCCGAGCTCGTTGAGCAGCTCGCCGCGCCCAAGCACGAAGAGGCGCCCTGCGCCCTCCTCGATCTTGCCTCGCTGCCACAATCGCAAGCCGGCCTCGGCGTAGCCGCCGAGCAGGGGGTTGGCGCCGAGGCGCTGATCGGGCACCGCTTCGAAGATGACGCCGGCCCCTGCGTCGAACTCATCAAGCCCTTCGAAGAACTGAAGCGGGTGGACCCCGGCGGTGACCCCCACGGCGAGCTGACCGCCCGAGTCGTCCACCGCGGGATCGTCGCTGAAGTCCCCCGTGGCCAGCGCCGCGCCCATGCCGACCTTCATCGGCGGCGACAACACGGGCACCGGCACGCAGCCCGAGAGCGCCGCCGCGACAACCACCATCACCCACCACGACCTGCGCTCGCTCATGCTCCCCTCCGCTCAACGATGGTCCTGCCATCATGGACGCCGCCGCAGGATCAAATCAAGGCGGCCCTGGGCGAAGGTCGGTTTCAGTCGGGGATCGCGGGAGCCGATGTCGGTGAGGGATCCTGCGCAGGAGGTCGACGATGGGTGAGATCGTGGGTGGGGTGATCAGGACGCTGCCCTTGTATGAGGCCTTTGATTGTACGGGGTGTGGGCAGTGCTGTCGGGACTGGCGCATCGTGGTGGATCGCACGGCCTGGGAGGGGGCGGTCGCGCTGCTAGAGTCGGGCGATCACCCAGGGCGAGTGGAGGCGACGGGGGCCTTTGACATGCTGGAGTCGCCGACCGAGGAGGCCTTCGCGACGCTCAGGACGCGGGAGGACGGGACGTGCGTGTTTCTCGACCCGGACAACCTTTGCTACTGGCACAGGCACTTTGGCTACGAGACGAAGGGCTGGGTGTGCAGGGCCTTCCCGAACACGACCTACAAGACGCCGACCTCGACGACGGTGACCGGGACGCTCTCGTGTCGGCCGATGGTCGAGATGATGCGGGACAGGTTCAGCGCCCCGATGTCCTTCGTCGAGGTGACCGAGGGCTTCGGGGCTGCGCTGGAGCGCCCGCGCTGGACGGTCCTGCCGCGGGGGGCGATCTGGCTCCAGGGCGACGCGCTGCTCGACGGGGCGGCGATAGACGATGTGCAGGCCTCGTTGCTGGAGATCCTGGGGGTTGAGGGGCTCAGCCTCGGGGTGCGCCTGCGGATGTGCCGAGCGTGGCTGGCCCGGCTCGAGGCGGCGGGGGGTGAGGGGCCGAGCGTGGGCGCGGAGAGGGTCGTGGGGCTGTGGGCCAGCTTCGAGGTCGAGGCGACGCAGGTCGCCATCGAGGCCATCGAGGCGCGGGGTCACTGGGGGCTGATGACGCGGGCGACGCGGGCGCTCTTCGCCCGGATGGCGCGGGTGGGGATGCCTCGGAGGCGGGCCGAGCCCTTCGCGCAGTGGATAGAGGCGCTGGGGCTGGACGCCCCGCCGGAGCTGGTCGAGCTGCGCTTGCGCAAGCTGCACGCCGCGCGCTTCGCCCCGCACCTTGACGAGCTGGAGGGCCTCCTGGGGGCCTACGCGAGCCACCGCATCGTGTCCAGCCACGCGCTGCCGGTGGGGGGGATCGTGCCGATGATGACCGAGGTCATGATCTCGGTCCTGCTGGTGTGGGCCGTGGCCGTGGCGATGGCCGAGGCCGGCGATCGGGGGGTGGACGCGGACACGCTGGCCGACGCGATCCACGCCGTCGATCTGATCTTCTTCCACGCGCCGGTCTTCGAGGCCTTCTTCAGCGCCGAGGCTGGCCTGTCGAGCATCCACGCGGAGGCCTTCGCGGCCAGCCTGACGGTGATGCTGTGCGATCCGGCGATCTTGGAAGACAGCATCGCGCGCTCCAACCAGGAGGGCGGCGTGAGGGCTGAGGGGTAGAGGAGCGAATGATTCCGGCAGGAATTGAACCTGCGACCCACGGCTTAGGAGGCCGT
>SYOX01000387.1 GCA_005804885.1 Pseudomonadota bacterium | reverse complement strand
CCGGCTTGAGCCCGTCTCGCACGTCCGGCAAGGCTCGACCGATGATCACGCTCATGGCGTAATCCACGTACGAGTGCTTGATCTCGTCCTCAATATTGACCGGCGTGATGTTCGGCGTCGTCGTCATGTCCTCTCCGCGCTCCTCTACCCTCAAACATGCCCCGCAAGGCAGCAGACATTATACTGAACCAACGTCCAGAAAGTCAACCGCCGAGACCCTCAAATCGAGGATCCGCGAGCCCCAGAAGGCGATTTTTTGCCCCCCCTGGGCGGGCGCGACAATCTACCCCAACGACCCGCACCAAGCAACATGAACCCCTCGACGCTCCACGCGCATCTCTGGTTTGAAAAACCCAAAGGCAGTGCTTAGGTTCACTGCCAGCACGGCCAGGGCGAGCCAACCAACGCTCCCCAGGAGCATCGCCCAGGCAGGGAGACACCAATGACCCAGGCAGCCACCAACACCCCCACGCACTCCGCGCTGCTGATTGAGTTCGAGCAGACCGCGCTCATTCATAACGAAGAACTCTACGCCACCGCCTTGCGGCTGACCAAGAACGAGAAGGACGCCGAGGATCTCCTCCAGGACACCTTCCTCAAGGCCTTCATGTTCTTCCACCGCTTCGAGAAGAACACCAACTGCCGAGCGTGGCTCTTCAAGATCCTCACCAACACCTTCATCAACGCCTACCGCCGAAAGGCCAAGGAGCGCGAGATCCTCGGCGCCGAAGACCTGCGCCCCGTCGAAGACAAGCTCTTCTCCCGAGAGCGCGCCGCCTTCCTGTACAACCCCGAGCGCGGCCTCTTCAGCAAGCTCGTCAGCGAGGACGTCCGCAGGGCCCTGGCCAACCTCCCCATCGAGTTCCGCATGGTCGTCGTCCTGGCCGACATGCAGGAGTTCTCCTACAAGGACATCGCCTACATCCTCGACTGCCCCGTCGGCACCGTCATGAGCCGCCTCTTCCGCGGCCGCAAGCTCATGCGGCGTCAGCTCGCCGACTTCGCCCACCAGGAGGGCGTCATCCGATCCCCGATGCCCTACCACAACGACGCCACCAACCGCACCCGACAACCCAAGGCCGACGCCAAGAAGGAGCGCGCCGCCTGACCCCGCCCGTTCCCCCCTCCCCCCCGACCTGATACAAGATCTCTCGTCGATCACCCACCCGGGCACCGCGAGAGCACCATGCAACACCCCCCCCACCACCCCGCAACGACCGCGCTGCTCCTCCTCGCCCTCGTCACGCTGACGGCCTGCCGCACCGGCCCCGACCTCCGCCCCGACCCCAGGCCCACCAGCGCCCCCCTCGACGCCATGCTCCGGCGCCTGCCCCCAGACCCCGCCCTGACGCTGGCCCTCTTCCCCGATCGCCTCATCCAGTCCGCCGACACCCTCGCGCTGGCCCTGAGCGCCTTCGGCGCAGAAGGACTCGCCCCCTCCATCACCTCCCTCGGCGGCCTCCAGGGCCTCGACCGCGCCCGCCCCATCGTCCTGGCCGGCTTCTCCCCCCCCGACCCCGCCCTCTTCGAATCGGCCACCCGCGGCAACATCCTCGATCTCGAAGAGGCCCCCCTCTTCCTTCACGGGCGCCTCGTCATCCCCGCCACCGACCCCGGCCTCCTGCTGGCCTCCGCCATGGCCCTGGCCTCCGAGCTCAACCTCGACATGCTCCCCGTCAGCGGACCCTGGCTCGACATCGCACCCAAGGGCGTCCTGCTCGTCGGAGGTGACCTCCTGGCCGCCATCATCCCCGAGCCAGACGCCCTGCGCGTCGAGATCGCGCTGACCCGCCGCGACCTCGCCGCCGTCTCGGAGCCGCTCGCCGCCATCGCCCGCGAAAAGCCCTCCCCCAACGATCGCCAAAGCCCCGCCTGGACTCACTTTCTTGAAGGCGACGGCGTCGCCAGCGCCCACGTCGACCTGGGAGCCTGGGCCGTCATGGACGCGGCCTACGAGCTGACCACCATCCGGGACGTGCTCTCCGTCGTCCCAGACGACCAGCGGCCCGAATTCCTGGCCAGGGCCACCGCCCTCTCCCTGAGCGCCGCCCTCGCCACCGCCCCACACCAGCGCCGCACCCGCGACCTCTCCCTGAGCCTGTCCATCGCCGACACCCTCGACCTGCGCCTGACACGCACCCTCACCGACGACGCACCCGAGGCCAGCGGCCCACAGCACACCTTCGCCGCCCGCTCGGACGCCCCCACCGCCGAGGTCCAGCTCAAGGCCATCTCTCCCGAGGCCCTCAACGCCGCCTCGCGCCGACCAGGCCCCCTCCAGATCATCGAACTGGGCCACATCACGAAGCTCTACATCCTCTTCAACGACCCCACAGTCTTCTTCAGCGCCCTCTCCGCCGAGCGCTTCGGCGACGACCCCCCTCCCCTGCCCTCGGCCCTGTCGATCGCCGTCGAGAAGCTCGAACACGGCCCCGAAGGCGCCCCCGAACCCGTGCTCGCCCTCGCCATGACCTTCCAGCGCGACGACGCGCAGCGCGCCGCCGCCTCCCTCAAGGCGCTCTCACCCGACGAGGGCGGCCCCACCATCGACGTGCGCCCCCTCGACGGCGAAGGCGCCCTCGTCATCGTCGCCTTCGGCGCGCCGCCCGACGCCCTGCTCGACCTCGAAGCCCCCCTGTCCTCCCCCCTGGACCTGCGCGTCCGCCTCGACCTCGCCCGGCTCCTGCCCCTGGTCTTTGGCCCCTCCCTCAACCCACAGGCCATGAGCGCCCTGGGCACCCTGGAGATCGCCGACGCGACCCTCGGCGCCTGCCACACCGCCTCACTCCGCCTGGGGCCGGCCTCGATGAAGGAGGCCCTGATCCCCACCCTCATCCAGACGCCCAGAACCCCCCCGCGCGCGCAGCCCACCGAAGGCGACCTGTGCCTGTCCGAGGCCCCTTACATCCTCCAAGAACTCATTGAGATCAACACCTTGCCCGCAGACCAGCGCACCCAGAGGGTGGCGGCCGCCGCCCAGCGCCTCGAAGCGCAGCTCCAGTGCGCGCGGGACCACGACCGCCGCGCCGAAGCCGACCTCATCGAGGCCGGCTGGCGCCTGTGGAGCGCCCGCCTCCACGCGGTGAGGCGAGACGAGGACAGCGCCATCAAGGACGCCGCGGCGGCCTGCGCCCTTGGCCGTGACGTCGCCTGCCAGCTCAAGACGCTCTTGACGCCGCCCTACCCCGAGGGCGCGCTTCGCCTGCCGAAGATCGCCTGGGGCAAGGCCACCCTGCCCCTGGATCACGACGCGCGCCTCTCGATCAGCCAGGAGGCGATCTACCTCGACAAGCAGCGCCTCGCGGACCTCCAGAGGCTCGACGCGTCGCCGGAGCCCAGCCCCCCCTGGCTGGCCATGGCGCTGGCCGGCGCCCGCCCCCACCGGGACTCCGACGACGCCTGGCGCATGGGCGTCAAGCCGCGCCTGGAGGTGCTCATCGACGCCGACACGCCCTACAGCCGGGTCCGCAAGGCGCTCCGCGCCGCCGATGACGCAGGCTTCGAATCCCAGATCGTCCTCCGAGGGCTCGATGACCACACTCGAGCCTTCCGCCCCCTGCTCGCCGCGGCCCTCCCCGACCCCATGCCCAAGGAGGAGACGACCGATCAGGACACCCACGACGCGTGGCTCACCATCGACCGCGCCGCCGCCACCTTGCGCCACCAGGGCGCCGAGGCCGCCGCGATCAACCTCCAGCCCGACAGCGCCGATCCCACCGAGGCGCTCGTCACCCTGAGCCGCGCCTGCCAGGCCGTCCAGGTCAGGATCGGCGGGCCGCCCATCTACCACGTCGTCATCGCGCCCGATGTCCCCTTTCAGGAGGCGATGCGGGTGCTTGGCGCGCTCGGCGTCCCGCCCGGCGTGATCCTCGACACCCCGGAGGTCTTCAACGCCCTCATCGACGGCTACAACCCCTTTGACGCGGGCTTCGCCCCGCACACCGTCATCCTCGACGACCCGGAGCCCCCCTCGAAGCCCGCCAAGGACGCCAGCGCGATGAACCAGCCCACGATCCTGGACCGCAGCGCCGTCGTCGTAGGGGCCATCGACAAGGAGGACATCCGGGAGGTCATGCGGCGCGCACAGCCCACGATCAGGTTCTGCTACGAGAAGTCCCTCATCAACGACCCCAAGCTCGAAGGGCGCGCCACGGTCAAGTTCACCATCGGCGCCGACGGCTCCGTCGTCAGCGCGGCCATCGAAGGCTCAGACCTCGGCGACGGGCCTCTTGAACAGTGCCTGACGCGCGCCATCATGAGGCTCAAGTTCCCCAGCCCCCGAGGCGGCGGGATGGTCATCGTCTCCTACCCCTTCAACTTCAGCTCCGCGAAGTAACCGCAGTCCTTCTGGTTTTTGACCTCGCGCTCCTGGGAGTCCTCAGTCGAAGGAGGCCTCGATGGTGTAGGGCAGACCCACGGGGTTTCGCGTGGCGGGGACGGGCTTGATCTCGACGAGGAGGTATCGCCCGGCGAGATCGGCGGATGAGGGCAAGGTCAGGGACCAGCGTCCGGGTTGGATCTGAGCGGCGAGGGCCTGGACCTTGGGGGTGTGGGGCAGGCGGACGGAGAGCAGCAGGGCGCGGGTGTCGACGGCGGTGGTGAGGGTGAGGGTGAGGCGCTGCTGGGGAGCCATGGCGCCGCGCAGAGGGCCTTGGATCAAGAGAATATCGGTGTCATCGGCGCCGCTCAGAGTGCTGCTCAAGGGTTGGCCATCCCAACGGCACAGATCCTCGTCGTCGTCGGGAAGGTCGGCACCACCGCCGCAGACGTCGACGCCCTCCTGAGGATCGAGGGGATCGGCGATGACGGGGTTGATGAGGAGCGTGGCGGCGGTGAAGCGGGGTAGATCGGCGCAGTCGAGGTCGCCCTGATCGCAGCGGGCGCTCGATCCCCCCAGCCTCCACAGGCCGTTGGCCGCCGAACCCTCGAAGCGAGCCAGCGCGGGCACAAGCTCGGGGCGCCAGATCGACGTCGTGGGCAGGTTGTCGTGGGTGGGGACCAGGACAGCGGTTCCTTCGGGCGAGGAGAGATCGACGCGCGCGCCATTGCCTGCGGAGGCCAGCGCGACCTGGAGTTCGAGCCGGTCGATGCGGCAGTTGGCGTTCAGCGCGAAGGTCGGGCGAGCGGGGGTCGAGACATCGGCGTCGAGGGTGGTCGGGGGGCAGGCGGGCAAGTTGACGTCCTGGAGGCGAGTTCCGGGGGCCGAGGAGAGCTGAGTGTGGTTGTAGATCGCCACCACGGAGTTGTCGGAAGGGATGAGGAGATCGAGGAGGCCATCGTGGTTGAAGTCCTGGGCTTCGATCTTGGCGGTGGTGAAGAAGCCGAAGTTGCAGGAGACGTTGTTGGGCGTATCGAACTGGAAGAGGCCCACGCCGCGTCGAACCGAGCAGGCGATGTTGTTGCCCTGGTTGAGGATCTGGAAGTATTTGACGGTGTCTTCGAGGCCGTCGTTGTCGAAGTCCACAAAGGTCGCAAGGGCGCGGTTGAAGCCATCGGCGGGGAACAAGACGGTGTCGAAGCCGCGCTGTCCACCTCGGTTGACGTAGGCCCCGACGGTGTCGAAGCTGGTGACGAGGATGTCCGAGTGGCCGTCCCGCTCCAAGTCCAGAGTCCTGAAGCCGTACAAGAAGCCGAAGTTGGGGAACGACGCGAAGGGGTTGAAGGCGCCGTTGGGCTGCCCGAGGAGGACGCGCGACGTGGACTCTGCGACGACGAGATCGCCCCGGCCGTCGTCGTCGAAGTCGGCGCTGGCGACGTTGATGGCATTGCCCTGGATCGCGCTCACCGACGAGGCGGGGGCAAAGAGGGTATCGGGGTGGCCCTTGAGGAAGTAGCCGAGGCGATTGCCGACCGCGACGAGGTCGGTGAAGCCGTCGTTGTCGAAGTCCTCCGCGGTCATGGATTGTGCAGCGCCCAGGCCAGGGACGCGCAGGGGCAGGTGGAGGCCGCCGTCCTCCCTGCCGCGCAGGACGACGAACTCGGTGGCCGAGTCGATGGCGGTGGCAATGTCAACGAGCCCGTCGCCATCGAAGTCGCCAGAGACCAGACGGGTCAGCGGCGTGCCGGTGTTGAAGAAGGCGGGCGTATCAAAGCGACCGTTGGAGTTCAGCGCGGCGACTTCGATGCCAAACAGGGCGCTTGGGCGGATCGCGTCGGGTCGACCGTCGCGGTTGAGGTCCGCGAGCAGCTGAGCGCCGCTGGAATTGCGCGCGGCGGGGGTGGACACGGTCGCGGAGATGGGAGCGTCGTCGTTGAGATCGACCTTGACGAGGTTGAATCGCCCGTTGCCGTCGCGATTTTCGATCACCGCCAGATCGAGGCTGCCGCTGTTGTCCACGTCCGCGGCGACGATGGTCTGGGGCAGGGATCGAGGCGCGGCATCGCTCACATCGAAGCGCTGGACCTCGGAGAGCTGGCCGCCGCTCTGGCCCAGCAGCGCCGAGACGGTCAAGCGCGAGGTCAAAACCCCGCCGAACACGAAGAGATCCAGGTTCCCGTCCCGGTTGATGTCGCCGTGGGTGATGGACATGGGCGTCTGGCCCACCGGCATTGTCTCGCGCGTGGGCAAGAGCGCGCCCTGCTGCCCTCGCAGCACGGTCAAGGTCGCGTCGCCCCGGTTGACCACGACCAGATCATCGACGTCGTCCCGGTCGAGATCCTCAATGAGCAGATCCACGGGGTCGTCGAAGCCGCCGAGCTGGACCGATCGCCCGAGCGGCTCCGGGTCGGCGAGCCAGATGGTGGCCGCGTCCACCCGCGTGCAGGCGGTGATGATGTCGACGTCGCCGTCGCCATCGACGTCGCCCGTGTCGAGGGCGACCGGCCCGTTGCAGACCGCGACGGTGTCGAGCAGGACGAAGCCCTGCGGCGCGCCAAGATAGACGGTGATGGAGTTGCCCGCCTCGTTGGCCGCGATCAAGTCCAGGTGCCCGTCTTCATTGAGATCTTCACCGTGGATGGCCGAAGGCCCGTCGCCCACGGGCAGGATCTGCTGGTTGGCGAAGTTGCCCCCCCCGAGGCCCGGCAGGATGCTGATGCTGTCGCTGACCCGGTTGGTGACGGCGATGTCGAGGTTGCTGTCCGAGACGAGCTGGCCCAGGAAGACGGCGCTGGGCGCCTGTCCCACGGGCAGGTTCGTCTGAAGTCCGGTCCCCGGCAGCGGCCCTCGCCAGAAGGTCACGTTGTTGGCCAGCTCGTGGGTGGTGACAAAGTCGGCGTCGCCGTCGCCGTCCAGGTCCGCCGAGGCCAGGGCGCTGATCCGCTGGGCCTGGGTGTTGGCGATGAAGGCGCTGGGCTGAGGCTGGACCAAGAGCTGGCGCTCGATGTCGACGACGACGACGCCTGCGTCGCCGGCCTCGCGCCCGTCGATGACGAGGCGGTAGAGATCGGCGGTGGTCACGATGAAGGACAGCCCCCCCTCGGCGCACAGGACCTCCTGCCCGCTCGAAGCGCGCAATGAGACGACGGTGTCGTGCTGAGCCTGGGCGGTGACAAAGAGGCGCTCGCCGACGGCCATGGGCAGGTCATAGACCAGCTCGGGCGCCCCAGCCCCCCCGCAGTTGCCGGAGAAGCGGTCGCCGCGCGCGAGCGTGTCGAGGGTATGGCCGATGAGGTTGCGAGGCACGATCATGGGCCTCTCAGCCCGAGCGTCGGCGCAGGCCAGGCCCAGGCCGTCGCCGTCAGGGTCCTCCTGCATGGGATCGAAGGTCGTCGGGCAGCGGTCCAGGCCGTTGGGCACCCCGTCATCGTCGATGTCGGGGTCGCACACGTCGCCCTGGCCGTCGCGGTCGAGATCCGCCTGATCGCTGTTGAGATCGGCGAGGCAGTTGTCGTCGCCGTCGATGATCCCGTCGAGGTCGCTGTCGCCCTCGCAGGCGTCGCCCACGCTGTTGAGGTTGAGGTCCGTCTGGTCGGCGTTGGGCGTCAAGGGGCAGTTGTCGTCGGCGTTGGGGACCCCGTCGGCGTCGGCGTCTGGATCGCACACGTCGCCCAGACCATCGCCGTCGCGGTCGCCCTGGTTCGAGGCGGCCAACCTGGGGCAGTTGTCGAGGTTGTTGGCGCGCCCGTCGCCGTCGAGGTCGGGGTCGCACACGTCGCCCAGGTCGTCGCCGTCTTGATCGGTCTGGTCGGCGTTGGAGAGCGTGGGGCAGTTGTCGATGGGATCGGGGATGGTGTCGTTGTCGGTGTCGACGTCGCAGGCGTCGCCGACGCGGTCGTTGTCGCCGTCGCGCTGGTCGGCGTTGGCGATGGTGGGGCAGTTGTCGAGGTTGTTGGCGCGCCCGTCATTGTCGATGTCCGCGTCGCACACGTCGCCCTGGCCGTCGCCGTCGCGGTCGCGGCGGTTGTCGCTGGCCAGCCCGGGGCAGTTGTCGATCAGGTTGGGGATGTCGTCCCCGTCGCGGTCGCTGTCGCACACATCGCCGAGGCCGTCGCCGTCGGCGTCGGCCTGGTTGGCGTTGGAGGCGAAGGGGCAGTTGTCGTTGGCGTTGGTGATGCCGTCGTTGTCGCTGTCGCCCTCGCAGGCGTCGCCGACGCGGTTGTTGTTGAGGTCGCGCTGGTCGGCGTTTGGTGTGGAGGGGCAGTTGTCGAGGGTGTTGGCCACGGCGTCGCCGTCGATGTCGAGGTCGCAGACATCGCCGAGGCCGTCGCCGTCGAGGTCGCGCTGGTTCGCTGAGGGCAGATCCTGGCAGCGGTCGATGGTGTCGGCCAGCCCGTCGCCGTCGCGGTCGAGATCGCAGGCATTGCCGAGGCCATCGCCGTCGAGATCGCGCTGATCGGCGTTGGAGGCCAGGGGGCAGTTGTCGAGGCCATCGATGAGGCCGTCGCCGTCGCTGTCCAGATCGCAGGCGTCGCCGATGCGGTTGCGGTCCAGGTCGGCCTGATCGGGGTTCAAGGCCCGAGGGCAGTTGTCCAGGGTGTTGAGCAAGGCGTCGCCGTCCATGTCCGCATCGCACAGATCCCCCAGGCCGTCGCTGTCGAGGTCCGAGTCGCTCGGGGCGAGGTTCCTGGGGCAGAGATCGTCGGCGTTGGGGCGCCCGTCGCCGTCGATGTCGGCGTCGCACACGTCGCCCCTGCCATCGCGATCGAGATCGGCTTGATCGGTGTTGAAGACCTGGGAGCAGTTGTCGAGCTCGTCGCGGAGGCCGTCGTTGTCCAGGTCGCGATCGCAAGCGTCGCCGACGCCGTTGCCGTTGGCGTCGCGCTGGTTGGCGTTGGCGACGCGCAGGCAGTTGTCGGCCCCGTTGTTGACGCCGTCGCCGTCCATGTCGGGATCGCAGGCATCGCCGAGGCCATCGAGGTCGGTGTCGCGGCGGTCGTTGGAGCGCAGCAGGGGGCAATTGTCGGCCCCGTTGTCCACCCCGTCCGAGTCGATGTCGCCATCACAGGCATCGCCCAGGCCGTCGAGGTCGAGATCGGCCTGATTGGAGTTGGGGTCCAGCGGGCAGTTGTCCAGGTCGTTGAGCAGGCCATCGGAGTCCGCGTCGACGTCGCAGGCGTCGCCGACGTCGTCGCGGTCGTCGTCGATCTGGTCGGCGTTGGGGGTGCGGGGGCAGTTGTCGAGGTCGTTGGGGACGCCGTCGCCGTCGAGATCGCCGTCGCACCTGTCGCCCAGGCCGTCGCCGTCGCGGTCGAGGCGATTGGGGGTGGGGTCCTCGGGGCAGTTGTCGAGGTCGTTGGGGACGCCGTCGCCGTCGATGTCCCCGTCGCACACATTGCCGTCCGGATCGCGGTCGAGGTTGTCCTGGCCGGCGTTGATGTCGCGGGGGCAGTTGTCGACCTCGTCGATGATGCTGTCGCGGTCGGTGTCCACGTCGCAAGCGTCGCCGATGCCGTCGCGGTCGCCGTCGCTCTGATCGGCGTTGGGGGTGCGGGGGCAGTTGTCGAGCTCGTTGATGCGCCCGTCGCCGTCCATGTCGGGGTCGCACACATCGCCGAGGCCGTCGTCGTCGAGATCCCTCAGATCGAGCGAGGCCAGCGCGGGGCAGCGATCGTCGGCGTTGTCGACGCCGTCGCCGTCGATGTCGGGGTCGCACACATCGCCCAGGTCGTCGCTGTCGAGGTCGGCCTGGTTGGTGTTGGGCACGGCGGCGCAGTTGTCGACCTCGTCGAGCACGTCATCGCGGTCCAGATCCCGGTCGCAGGCGTCGCCGACGCCGTCGCCGTCGCCGTCGCTCTGGTCGGCGTTGGTCAGCCTGGGGCAGTTGTCGAACTCGTTGATGAAGCCGTCCCCGTCCGTGTCGGGATCGCACACATCGCCGAGCCCATCCTCATCCTGATCCGTCAGCACGAGCGAGGGCGAGCGGGGGCAGTTGTCGAACTCGTTGTCGAGCCCGTCGCCGTCGATGTCCCCATCGCAGGCATCGCCCAGGTCGTCTTGATCGATGTCGCCCTGGGCGGTGTTGGCGTCGAGCGGGCAGTTGTCGTTGGAGTCTCGGACGCCGTCCTGATCGGCGTCGCCCTCGCAGGCGTCGCCGAGGTCGTCGTTGTTGGCGTCGCGCTGGTCGGCGTTGGGCACCCGCGCGCAGTTGTCGGCCTCGTTGTTGACGCCGTCGCCGTCCATGTCGAGATCGCAGACATCTCCCAGGTCGTCTTGATCAAGGTCGCTCTGGGCGGTGTTGGGGATCAGCAGGCAGTTGTCGGCGAAGTCGCGCACGTCGTCGCCGTCCGAGTCCCCCTCGCAGGCGTCCCCGACGCCGTCCTCGTTGGCGTCGCGCTGGTCGGCGTTGGGGATCCTGGCGCAGTTGTCGACGTCGTTGTCGGCGCCGTCGCCGTCCATGTCATCATCGCAGGCGTCTCCAACCCCGTCTCTGTCGAGGTCGGCCTGCGAGGCGTTGGGGTTCAGGGGGCAGTTGTCGGCGAAGTCGCGCACGTCGTCGCCGTCCGAGTCGCCCTCGCAAGCGTCCCCGACCCCGTCCTCGTTGACGTCCTGCTGGTCGGCGTTGGGTATCCTGGCGCAGTTGTCGGCCTCGTTCTCGACGCCGTCGCCGTCGGTGTCGAGATCGCAGGCATCTCCCAGGCCGTCTTGATCGAGGTCGCTCTGGGCGGTGTTGGGGGCGTCGGGGCAGTTGTCGGCAAAATCGCGCACGTCGTCGCCGTCGCGGTCGCCCTCGCAGGCGTCGCCCGTGCCGTCGCCGTTGTTGTCGCGCTGATCGGCGTTGGGGGTGCGGGGGCAGTTGTCCTGCAGATCGTCGATGGCGTCACCGTCGATGTCCAGATCACAGCCGTCGCCCTGCCCGTCGCGATCGAGATCATCCTGACCCGGGTTGGGAAGCGCGGCACAGTTGTCGCGCCCGTCGGGCACGCCGTCGCGGTCGTTGTCCTCGTCGCAGTCGTCGCCGAGGCCGTCGCCGTCGCGATCTTCCTGTCCGGGGTTGGACGCGCGCGGGCAGTTGTCGAGGCTGTCCGTGTTGAGATCCCCGTCGTCGTCTCGATCACAGACGTCTCCCTCGCCGTCGCCGTCGAGATCCTCGACGTTGTCGGTGCCGCTCTGGGGGCAGTTGTCGACGCCGTTGAGCGCGCCGTCGCCGTCGATGTCGTCGTCGCAGGCATTGCCCACCCCGTCGTCATCGAGGTCGTCCTGGTCGGTGTTGGTCAGCTCGGCGCAGTTGTCCTCAGCGTCGGGGACTCCATCCCGATCCCGATCTGCGTTGATGTCCGTCAGGCACAGACCCCCTTGGCAGACCTCTCCAAGAGCGCAGTCCGTATCTCGCCCGCACTGGCGCGGCACACAGCGGCTCGACTCCACGAAACAGACCTGATCTGCAGGGCAATCGAGCCCCGTCACGCAAGGGCAGTCCTGCTCGCAATCGGGCGCCTCGGGTCGGGGTTCGCAGGCCCCCTCCTGGCACACCTCACCCACCGCGCAGTCGCTGTTGAGGCGACAACCCAAGGTCTCCGTGTCCTCGGGCACTTGCGGATCACCGCACGAAGCCACCGTCAGGACGACAAAAAAGACCAGGCGCCACACAACGAGATGAGGTTGTTGAGCCATGTTTCCTTCACCGGATTGCGTCGATGACGTCGCCGGAACCACCGGCAGCGCCACGCCCGTCAAATGCCTATAAGTCACTGATAACGTTTAACTTATCGATCAACCGCCAGCAGGCCCCTGGCTCCAGGAAACAAGGAGGCCCACAAGAAAAACCTGATGTCGTCACCCCTCGCAACGCCAGTCCCTCAGCATCACGAGGAGCGACCACATCGAGTAGTACGCGCGTGCCTCCTGAGAGGATCATCGTTGACGCGGCCTCAATGCGCGTTGAGCGACCTCACTCCACCCCCTGTCCCCCTCCTCCCTCCGGAAGGAGGGGGGACGCTCGTATTACGGCTTCGGGTGGATCGCACTCCACCCCCTGTCCCCCGAGAGGCACTGCCTTCCTCCCTACGGAAGGAGGGGGGACGCTTGAATTACGGACACGGGTGGATCGAGTCCCGCCACGACGACCTCGCCACCCGCCCTAGACGGCCACCGATCCCGACAATGGCTCCTGCGGCCCACCCCCCCCGAATCATCGCGCCCGTAATCGTGGTGAGGAGGGGGCGGATCGGGGCGAGGGGCGGGCGCCCTTCAAGGGTTGCAGCGTGCTGAAAGGTTGACCAGTGGATGGGGCATTGCTACTCTGAATATCGGACGTCGGATCGGAGCATGACGCACATGACGAACACGCCCACACCTTCCCTGGTCAACATCCCCGCGCAACGCCGCTCGCGGCGCCGAAGCCAGCCCCAGCCGCCTGTTCCTGGTGACTGGTCTTCGTGGTACCTCACGGACGAGGACGACATGGGTCAGAGCTTCGATCAGATGGACAGCGTGGTCTTGCTCTTGAGCAGCCTTGAGCATCTGATCGAGCAGCGGCAGTGGACCAACGTCGTGGCAGGCACGGACATCTTCTTCGCCTGGATCGAGACGAAGCACCTGGTTCGCATCTCGCCCGACGTCTTCTTGATGCCCTGGCGCAGCGAACGACCCCGGCCCACATCCATTCAGACGTGGAAGCGAGGCCACAACCCCCCGAGCGTCGCCATTGAGATCGTGTCGGAGGACTGGCGCAAGGATTACGAGCAGCTGCCTCCGAAGTACGAGCAGCTTGATGTCGAGGAGCTTTTTATCTACGACATCGAGGGGGCCAGGCGCTCAATGCTGCCAGGGAGCAAACCTGCCCGCGGGGCGACGCGATACACGTTCCAGCGCTACGCCAGAGACGACGAGGGCCAGTGGGTGAGGACCTATACGGGCGACGGGGCCTGCTGGTCGTCGGTCCTGGAGGTCCATCTGGTCACCGTGGACACCGAGCAGGGCCCCCGTCCGAGGTTGTCCTTCGATCCCAGCGGCTGCGAGCTTGTCCCCACCGTCGCCGAGCATGAAAGACGGCTCAAGGAGGCCGAGCGAGAGCGCGCCGAGGCCGCAGATCAGCGCGCCGAGGTCGATCGAGAGCGCGCCAAGGCCGCAGATCAGCGCGCCGAGGCCGCCGCTCAACGCGCCGAGGCTGAAGGGCTCCGTGCAGCCTCGCTTGAGGCCGAGCTGGCGAGCTTGAAGGCGGCCTTGCTTGCCCGCGATCTCCCGCCCGAAGACAGCCCCTCCGAGTGAATCAAGGCCCAAGAACGCCGCCCTGCCGGGATCGACATGCCCATCAACAACGCCGGCCCGTTGGGATCGCGGCTGAGTTTGCTGCGCGAAGGCTTGCTCGCCCCCGAGCAGTGAGGCGAAGACCCGACACCAACCCATTGAATCCAAAAGACTTTTCAAATGAAGAAGGGCCGCGCCAGCGGCTGCCTCGACAAGCTGGACCGAACACGGTCGATCCTTGGATCCTTCAGAGGCGGCAGAGCTTCTTCTGATCGTGGCACAGGCCCGTGAAGGCGCGGGCAAGCTCGGCGAGGAGCGCCTGGCCGGCCTCCTCGGCGCTCCGGCCAAAGACGACTATCCCGTCCTCGTGGCCCTTCATCGAGAAGATCCGGCGCTCAGGCAGCGCGCTCTGGCGATAGAGGCCGCGCACGGCCATCGCCATCGCGCGGGTGCCGTAGGGGACCTCCTTGGGCGTCGAGGGCAGGCCGAGCCTGTCGGACTCGCGCCAGAGGACGGGGCTGTGGACGTGGAGGACGACCCGGATGTGCGCGCCGAGGTCGTAGATCGCGCCGTGGGTCATCGACTCGCTCGACGGCAGCACGGGGCCGAAGCTCTCGACGCGGTTCTCAGCCACGTCGTAGCGCTCCACGACGCAGAAGTGCTCCAGCGCCATGCACTCGACCCCCCCGGTCTGCGTCCCCGTGATGAGGAAGGGCCTGTGACCGGGCGTTCCCGGAAAAGGCCCCAGCCGCGCGCTGACATTGCCAAAGCCCGCGCCCTCGTAGCGCCCCGCGACCTGACCGACGATCTCCAGCTTGCCCAGGATCTCGCGCCACGCGATGAGCTGCGCCGCCGCCTCCCCCTGCCGCGACCAGCTCAACGCCTCGGACCTGTGCTCGGCCCGAAACTTGATAACACCCTCCTGCTCCATCCGCCCCTCGCCTGCCTCCCCGTGATCGCACCCAGACCCAGGCTTCGAATCGAGGTCTGGTTCTAGACGATCCCGAGGCGCAGGACAAAGGGCTCGGCAGATGAGGGGAGCGACAAGGAGGCGCGATGGGGGTGAGGGTGGGCCGCAAGGACCCACGACCGGCTCAGCGGCCGTGACCCCGTCGGGGACAATTGAGCGGGTGGTGATGTCGTCGGGGCGGGGGCGAGGGGGGCTTACTCGGCTTCGAGCATCATGTCGCCCTTGGCCTCGGCGGCCTTGGGGGCGGAGATGGGCATCTCGGCGGGCTTGAAGCCCTTCTTGTTGAGGCGGACCTTGTACTTGCGCTCTCCGTCGACGTTGCGGAAGCGGTAGTTGCCCATCCCGTTGCTCCAGACGCGCTGGACGACATTGCCCTCCTCGTCGAGCAGCTCGACCTCGGAGTTGGCCGCCACGTCGCCGTCGGCGAAGTTCAGCGAGCCCTGGATCTGACCGAACTCGTTCTGTTGGGTTTCGGCGGTGTCGTGGACGAAGACGAGGTCCTCGGTCTGGCGGGCGCCGCCCTTCTGGTCGCGGAAGGTCACGCGGGCGACATAGCGGCCTCGGGCGAGGTCCTTGCCGCCGCCGTCCTTGCCATCCCAGAAGAAGCTCATCGAGCCCTGGCTGCCGTCCTGCTTGATGGTGCGCAGCGGCGCGCCCTTCTGGACGGCCCCCTTGTCGTCGGTGCCGAGGATCTCCATCTCGACCGTGTTGGGCATGGCCGAGGGGGCAATGTTGCGCAGCGAGACGACGGTGCCGTTGTTGTCAAAGCGGGTGCCGAGCTGGGTCAGGTAGACATCGCCGGTGTAGACCTCGAAGATCCGCTTGCTGACCTCGCCGCGCACGTTGGTGGCGGCGATGGTGATCAGGTGCTTGCCCTGGTCGACGGTCGAGGTGTCCCAGGCCCAGGAGAGCTGGCTGGCGCAGGCGCCAAAGGCGGGGATGTCATCGACGGCGATCTCGATCTTGAGGACGCCGCCGGACTTGTTGTCGCGCGCGTCGACCTTGAAGGCGTGCTTGCCCTCGACGTGCTGTCCGTTCTTGAGGTCTTCGACCGCGAGCGTCATCACGTCCGTCGACACGAGCCCGAGCACCGCCCACATGGCCTCGGCCTTGCCAAAGCCGGCCACGGACCAGCCGCCCGTGGGCTGCTGGTGATCGATGAGCCACTTCGTGCCGCGGGCGATGGCCTCGTCCCCGTCGGTCATCCCGAGCATCCGAAGGGTGTAGATCGTCTGGCCGGTGGCGAAGGGCGCCGTCACCGAGCGGCCCACGGCCTCGATGTTGACGTTTCTGAGGGCGTCCATCTGGCCGTCGACCTGGAGCGTCTCGCCCTCGGCCAGCTTCTCGCCCCAGGAGCCGTCCTTGGACTGGAGGTTGAGCAGGCGCCGCTGGAGCTTGACCATGATGTCTTCGGTGTTGCCCACCCCGGCGGCCAGCAGGCCCATGACGGCGTAGTTGATCTCCTGGATGTCCTGCGGGGGGGTCTTGTTCCAGCTCGAGATGACCCCGTGGAGGTAGTCCTCGGCCCGCTGGACGGCCGTGAGCCACTGGTCGTCGGCGGAGCGCTCGTAGGCCTGCTTGAAGACGATCATCGCCTGCGCGGTGCTCTGGGTCGTGCCCGTGGCCACCGGCGCGCTGTTCCACTCGACGACGATGGAGCCGTCGGGGCGCTGATACTCCAGGATCTCCGAGGCGGTCTTGAGCAGATCCTTGTGGACCTCGGCGTCCACCCAGCGGTCGTAGCGGGCGAAGGCGGCCGAGCCGAGCACCTTGGCCGCGGTCGCGATGCTGGGCGAGGAGTGCCCGAGGCCCTGCGGGGTGCGGGCGCCGCCGTTGAGGGTCAACATGCCGTCGAGGATGGTGGCGAGGTCCTTCTTGCCGACGTCGTACTGGTGGTGGTAGCCGACGGCCAGGGCCTCGACGGTGACGGCCTGGACGTGGCAGCCGTAGCAGTTGTGCTGCGTCTGCCAGGCCAGGGCCTCCTTGGTGAGGAAGTCGAGCCCCTTCTGGGCCGAGGCGCGGGCCAGCGGGTTGCCCTTCTCCTTCGTGGCCACCGGCCTTGAGCCGACGGGCATCGCGCACTCTTCGAGCTTGAAGGGGGTGACCTTCGCGCGGGCCGGCTTGAGCTCGGAGGAGGACTCTTCGGCGGCCTTGTCGTCGTCCTCGACCTCCGAGGCGGTGGCCTCGTCGCCGCCTCCCGTCAGGCTCAAGGCCACCGAGCCGGCCACCATCGCCACCGCCACGCCGCCCATGCCGAGCGTCAACCAGGATTGTCTGTTCATCTTGCCCATCTCGCCTTCTCCATGTTGGTTCGCCGCGATCGGCGCCGCGATCCGGATTGCCCTTGAGGTGAAGAGGACGAACGCGACGGGGCGTCGAGGCGATCTAAAAAAAATCATCGCAGGGGATGAATACGCGCCGCCGGCCAGGGGCGAGCCCATCGCCCCAAGGCAAAAAACACCAACAATTACAACCAACTACAATCTATTGAGGCGCAACGAGGTGCTCGAGGCAGGTGCCATCGGCGGCGGCGTCGGAGTCGACGCCGTCGGGGCACGTGGTGCTGTCCCAGACGATGTCGGTGAGGGTGGCGCCGGCGAGGTTGGCGCCGGTGAGGTTGGCGTCGGTGAGGTCGGCGGCGCGGAGATCGGCGCCGCGGAGATCGGCGTTGATCAGGACGGCGCGGGTGAGGTTCGCCTCGGAGGCGTCGGCGGCGATGAGGTCGGCGTTGAAGAGGGTCGCGCCGGTCAGGTCGGCGTTGGTCAGGTTGGTGGCGGAGAGGTCGGCCTCGGAGGCGATGACGTCGGTCAGATTGGAGAGGGCGAAGTTGGAGGCGATGAAGTTGCCGCGCTGGAGGTCGGCGCCGATGAGCGAGGTGACGGAGAAGTCGGCGCTGAAGGCCTGGGTGGAGTTCAGGAGGGCGCGATCCATGACGGTGTTGTTGAGCCTGGCGCCGTCGAGGCGCGAGAGGGTGAGGTCGGCCTCGGTCATGTCGGTGCCGACGGCGAGGTCGGCGCGGGTGAGGTTGGCCTTGAAGAGCCTGGCGCGCACCAGGGAGACGCCGTGCATGCTCGTCAGCGACAGGTCGGCGTCGGTGAGGTCGGCGTCGTTGAAGGTGGACATGTTGAGGCGGGCGAGGTGGAGGTCGGCGCCCTCCAGGAAGGCGCCGTCGAGAGAGGCGCGCTCGAAGCGGGCGAGGTGGAGGTCGGCCAGTTCGAAGTTGGCGCCCTGGCAGTCGGCGCCGGTCAGGGAGGCGCGCACGAGCGAGGCGCGCAGGAAGGAGGCGCCGGCGACGTTGGCGCCGGTCATGTCGGCCAGATCGAGGTCGGCGTCATCGAGCGAGGCGCCGCTGAGGTTGGCCTCGGTGAAGTTGGCTCGGCGCAGATCAAGCGCCGAGAGGGATTGCCCGGAGAGATCGACGCCGCGACAGATCGTGGCGGGGATCATGGGGCAGCCGTTGATGGTCAGGGGCTCGACGGGATCCTCGCCGCAGGCGACAAGGGGAGAGAGGATGGTGAGGAAGAGGATCAGGGAGCGTCGTCGCACCGGAACACCGGGGGTGGGCGGGGAGAGCCGAGGGAGGGGGAGCGCGGCGCGCTTCATCGTCGAGGAGTCGCGCCGCGTGGAGAGGGGGGGGCCCTCGGGTTGAGGGCCCCTCGGGGGATCAGTCCTTGAGGCCCTGGGACTCGCGGAACTGCTTGGCGGTCTTCTTGAAGTTGGTCTTGGGCTCAAGGAGGTTGCCGCGATCGATCTCGTCTTCATCGATCACGTTGTCGATCAGGAAGAGCCCCTCGACCTGGCCGGGGAGGCCGAGGTCGTCGACGTCGTTGAACTTTCTGTTGTCGATGGAGTCGGCGAGGTTCTCGCAGACATCGCGGGTGATCTCGGCGGTGCGAAGGAAGATGAAGCCCTCCTTCTCAAGCCCTTCGTCGCTGAAGATCTTGGGATCGCAGAGGGTGCGGCAGAAGAGGCGCCCAAAGCGCTCGCCCTTGAGCTCCTCGATGCACTTGTCGCGCTTGCCGGCGATGGCGGCAAAGTTGGTGATCTCGGCGGTTCGGATGAAGGTCGTGGCCATGGGGGGGATGTCGCAGCTGTCGAGGCCATCTTCGAGGTCGTTGATGAGGGGCTCCCAGCCGGGGCCTTCGAACTCGAGGAAGAGCTCGACGTCGCCGCGCATGTTGCCGTCTTCGAGCTCGTCCTTGCGGTCGGCGAAGTCGACCAGCTCGTAGTCCTTGTTCTTGTTGAGGCGGATGTTGTCCTCGGGATCCTTCGTGACGCGCTCGGAGCGGCTCCAGAAGAGGAAGAAGGCCTCGGGGGAGTGGGGCATGGAGTAGTCCTGGCAGAGGTCGCGCAGGATGGTCTCGCGGTATTCCTTGAAGTTGTCGAAGCTCTGGAAGTCCAGCGGCGGCGGCAGCGCGATGTGGCAGCCGTCGTTGCAGTGCTCGCCGACGATTCGATAGAAGTTCTCGCCGTCCTTGCCGGACTTGCCCTGCTTCCAGCCGTCGGGGATCTCGTCGTCGTCGTGGAGCTCGATCGCGTCCAGCTCGTCATTGCCGATGGCGTCGTTGACGAAGGCCCCGAAGCTCTTGTTGAGGCCGTCGGTGGCAAAGCCGGTGTAGGCCAGCGGGTCGATGTCCGTGATGAACTTGTTGATCTTCTCGGAGTCCTCCAGATCCCCGCTGGCATCGACAAAGAAGGGCGCGGGGGTGTTGTTGTCCTTGATGAAGAGGCGGACGTCGTCGGGGCGCTCGGCGCGAGGGGCGTCGGTCATGACGGACTGGTTGAAGATCAGCTTGTTGTCGAGGAAGGCCTTGAGCTCGGCGGCATCCTGGAGCGCGAAGCGGTAGTTGATGGGCAGGAACTGGGACTGGATGTTGTAGTCCTCGAAGGAGGGGTTGGCAGGGTCCTTGGGCTCGTAGGGGTGTCCTGCGTGGCAGGAGTTGCAGATGTTGGGGATGACCTCGAAGGGCTCCTCGATGCCGTTGAAGCTCAGGTCGATGCGGTCCATCAGGGGCGCGGTGTTGTCGACGCCGCGGTAGGCGCCGAAGACGACCGTGGGCCTGGGATCGCTGTTGTTGACGAAGTCGTAGTGCATGGTGACGGAGACGGCTTCACAGCGGTTGCAGTTGACGTCCTGCTCGGGGTTGTCGCAGATGACGGAGACGGGGTCGCCGTTGACCTCGATGGTGTCGTTGAGGCCCAGCTCAAGGGCGTTGACGGCCTCTCGGAAGTTGGCCGAGCCCTTGGTCTCGCCGGTGATCTGCTCCAGGGTGGCGTCGGCGATGACGCCGGGCTTGACGCGCTCCTCGCAGATGTAATTGAGGTTGACGCAGCCGAAGCCGACGCCCTTGAAGCCCTTCTCCTCCCGGACGAAGTCGTCGTTGTTGCACAGCGTGATCCGGAAGACCGGCAGCGCGTGGGCGTTGAAGTAGGAGATCTTCAGATCCTTGCCGTCGTTGGCGCGGATGTTCCCGTTCTGACAGTTGGCCTCAAAGCCATACTTCTCGCACCACTCCCCCATCGTCGGGGGCATCTTCGTGGCCTTGTAGTAGCCGCCGGCCCAGAGCTTGGTGGCCGGCGAGCACTCCTTGGAGCCGAAGAGGGGGCCGTCGTCCTCGTCGGGGAAGCCGATGAGGTCGTCGCGGCCCTCGATCCCTTGACGAGGGGTCTGGGTCAGGTCACCGAGCAGGCTGTTGCTCGTCCCCAGGACGGCCAGCAGGAAGATGACGTCCTTGGAGATCTGCTCCTCGTTGTCCTTGGGCACGCCGCCGATGGCGAGGTCGATGCTCCCGGCGATCTCGGCCGGATCGGTCAGGAACTCCGTCAGGCGATCCGTGAGCTGCTCGACCGTGACGTCGTCGTCGGGGTTGTTGTTGCTGTTGCGGAACTCGGCGATCTCATCAAAGCGCACCAGGAGGTCGTTGATGTTGTTGACGCAGATGTCGTTGCCGTCCTCGTCCAGGAACTTGTCCTGATCCTCGAAGACCCGATCCGTGCGCTCAAAGAGCCCGCTTCGCACAGGAGGCTCGTTCTCAAAGATGACCTCGTCGTCGCAGGCCACGCCTCCTGCGGCCAGCACGCCCCCTGACACCAGCGTCAGGACGGCCTTCCTTGAACCCCACCTGAAGTTGCGCATGCTCATTCCCCCGAGTCCTGTTTACAAGCTCCAACCGCGAGGCTCGCCCCGCGCCAGAAAATCTGCTGTCAGAAGGTCGCTCTCTGCTTCATCACGCTCCTGAAGAGTACGACAACCCTGATTGAGAGACAAGCGGCGAGGCGGTGATTCCTCCGCCCGCCGACGCGCAACCCCCCGGTGGCGGGCCGCGTCGCCAAGTTAAGGGCTGCCCGAGCCCCCCGAAAATACAAGCTTCCGATGGAAACCATAGAGGCTTTCTATAGCGTTGGCGGGCGCCGTGACAACGCAGGCGGTCGATGCCACAATGCGCCACGTCGCCAGGAGGAGCAGCCATGACCTCACCCAAAGGCCAGAACCTCAAGAAGAGCACCATCGGGATCATCGGGATCGCCGCCTTGCTGGGCGTCGGCGTGCTCTCGCTGCTGCTGTCGGCCGACATGATCGCCTCCAGCGTGGCCGAGGGCGCCTTGCGCGACAAGGGCTTTGTCTGCCCAGAGGGCGTCGACGCCGACCTGTCGCTCAGCGACAGGTCTGTGGAGCTGGCCCCGATGGTCTGCACGAGCGCCGAGGGGGCGCTGGGCCGGATCGAGCTGACCGCGCCCATGACCCTCAAGCTCAAGGGCGCCGGGGTCAAGGAGGCCTCGGTCGACGCCAAGGCGCTCTCGCTCGTCTTCGTCGACCGCGCCGCCGACCCCGCGCCGCCGATCAAGGGTGGCCCCCCTGCCCTGCTCGACGTCCAGGCCATGGTGCGGGCCGTCATCCTCGACATGGCCGCCCTGGCCGAGCGACCCTGGCCTTCGACGCGCGTCGGCACGCTGACGCTGACCCGCGAGGGGATCGACGCCAGCGCGCAGCTCAGGGACGTCACGCTCGACAGCCAGCAGGGCTTCGTCCTCAACGCCGAGTCCGCCTCCCTGGCGCTGGCCGGCCAGCGCCACGACGACCTGCTGGATCTGCGCAAGCTCTCCATCACGATCGCCGACGACGTGGGGACCTTCAAAGGCACCGTCGAGCTCAAGAAGGGGATCGGCCTGGCCACGGTCAAGATACCCTTTGACGTGACCATCGGCGCCAAGGGCCTCAAGAGCGGCTCGCCCAGGTGGACCTTCAGCGCCTCGCCCCGCGTCCCCAGCTTCCAATAAACCTTTGAGTTCTGAATACTTGAGGACCGATCAGTGGAGCTTGACCTGGAAGACGCGGTCGTCCAGGGTCAGGTCCCCGGAGACGCCCTTGGCGAGGCTATGGCGAGGGCTGTCGACCGGCCAGTGGCACCGGCCCTTTTGCAGGATGGGCGTCCGGGCGCGCTCGAAGCCGAGCCACTGCGCGGCCTCCTTGCAGTTGAGCTCGCTCGGGACCTTCTCGATCATCTCGACGGCCTTGTTGTTGTCGTACCTGACTCTGAAGGTCCTTGTGTAGACCACCCAGCCGTCGTCGTCCGTCTTTCGCGGCTTCAGGTCGCGCTCTATCGCGTTGCGGCTCTTGCCCAGCACGAGGCTCGTGGGATAGTCGATGAACTCCGTCGGGCTGGGATCCGGGACCGACGAGCAGGCCGACGCCGCCAGAACCCAGGCCCCAAGAACTGCCCCGAGGCTCACCAGAGGACTTCTTCCAAGGCGCTTCGTCATCTTCAACTCAACATGGATAGAGGGCGTTCATATGGCTTCAACGCCGCACAACGATCGTTTCTTGCGCTCGTGTGCTTGCGCTCGCATCCTAGCGCCGACGGCGGCTCCTGTCGACCCACACGCTCAACAACCGCGCCGACGCCCTCGGCGCGACCTCAGAAGAGCGAAGCCTGGGGGCTCGGCGGCTCCCACTCCCTGACCTCGACCCGCTCCCCCAGCCACGCAGCCACCAGGTGGCGGTGGCATCGCCCGCCCTCGCCCTTGCAGTAGCACATCAAGATCGCCCCCTCGGGCGCGATCTCGGCCAGCTCCCCGAGCACCTCGTCGACGTCGAGGGCGCCAAGCACCTCTCGCCGGTAGGCCGCCGCGAACTTCTCCCAGCTCGCCCACCCCTCCTTCAGGGCGCCGAGCAGATCCGCAGGCGGCGCCAGCCGCGCATAGCGCCGCAGCCTGACCTCGCCCGCGAGCCAGCGCGGCATGTGGCGGCAGATCGGGACGCACCGATCGATGACGCCCCCCTCTCGCAGCGCCTTGATCTGCGCAAAATAGCTCGTCTGGATCACACCCCCCTCCTCAAGCAGCAGCCCGCCCCAAGGTTGTCTCGCCGCCGACGCTCTGGCAAGCTCTCCCTCCACCGAGCGCCGCGCCGAGATCGCGCGGGGCGCTCAAACAAGGAGCCTGAACATGGCAAGCGCTGGGATCATGGAACTCGCCCTCATCGGAGGCTCCTGCCTCTGCTCCGCCCTCATCTTCGGGGGCGCCATCGCCGGGATCGTGATCTTCCTCAAGCGCCGCAACCAAGGCCAGTAATCGGGCTTCGACGCCGCTCCGCCGCCCCCGCAGCCGACTCGATGGGCGTCGCGCGGCGCCCATCGCGATCAAGCGACCACGCCGCGCGCGTCCAGCGCCGCGCCAGCCTGCGCCCAGTCCACGAAGAGCACCCCGTCCACCCCCGCCGCGCACGCCGCCGCCACGTTCACCTCCAGATCGTCGAAGAAGATCACCCGGCGCCCCGACCTGACGACCTCGGCCAGCGGCTCAAAGCCCCCCGGATCGCGCTTGAGCCGCCCCGTCAGGTAGGACACCAGCACCCTGTCAAAGCCCTCCAACGGGAAGCGCGCCAGCACCGACTCGAAGTGGGCAGGGTCCGTATCCGAGAGCAGCCAGACCTCGTGATCGCGCTGGCAGCGATCCAGCGCCTCGCGCGCGTCGGCCTTGAGCGCGAAGATGTCGCACCACGCCCCCAGGACCTCCTGCTCCGAGGGCGCCGCGGGCCCGAGCCACGCCCGGACCTGCGCCGCGAAGGCCGCAGGGCTGATCTGCCCCCTGTCGAGCGCCTCCTTGAGCGGGCCGCCCGAGAAGGCCGCCATCGCCTCCTGGGCGCTGCGCTCCGTCCCGACCACCACGCGCCGGGCGAAGCGGTCAAAGTCCACGTCGAGGATGACATTGCCCAGATCAAACACCAGCAAGGGATCGCCCATCGCCACCTCCGCCCTCTGACAAGCCTTCGCCAGTTTGTTATACCCGATCGAGCCGCACCGCGGCAGATCCTCTTCCTCGCCGATTTGTTGTTGCCGATCGCGAGGTTCGGCGCGGCGACCCCGCCGCGGCGGCCGACGATCCCAGGACCACGGGGCGCCATGCTGATCCACGTCAAGGCCGACGATCCCAGGCTCGATGTCTACCGGATGCTCCGAGACAAGGACGTGTCGCGCCACGAGGGCGCCTTCATCGCCGAGGGCCGCATCGTCCTTGAGGCGCTGCTGGAGGGCGGGCGACACCCGCTGCGCTCGGTACTGGTCTCATCAAAGCGAGTCGAGCCCGACGGCGACCTGCTGGCCCGCGTCCCGGAGGCCATCCCGGTGATGGTCCTCGACCACGCCCGGATGAGCGAGCTGGTGGGCTTCAACATCCACCGGGGCCTGCTGGCCGCCGGATCGCGCGCCGCGCCGACGAGCGCCCACGAAGTCCTGGCCGCCCTCCCCGACGGGCGCGCCACGGCGCTGGTCCTTGAGGGGCTCACCGACACCGACAACGTCGGGGCCTGCTTCAGGAACGCGGCGGCCTTCGGCGCGAGCCCCGTACTGCTCGACGCTCCGTGCTGCGATCCGCTCTACCGCAAGGCCATCCGCGTCTCGGCGGGCCACGCGCTGCGCCTGCCCTTTGCCCACGGCGAGCCCATCGAGGCCATCTACGCGGCCTTGAGGGCCCACGGCTTCGCCAT
This sequence comes from Pseudomonadota bacterium, assembly GCA_005804885.1. Taxonomy (GTDB): domain Bacteria; phylum Myxococcota_A; class Bradymonadia; order Bradymonadales; genus SYOX01. The sequence continues at coordinate 29,098 of SYOX01000387.1, read as the reverse complement.
CGCGGCCCTGTGCCTGTCGGATCAGGCGAGCCCATTGACGATGCGGACGCGGCTGGATCTGGGCGCAGACAGGCGGCTGGCGTTGGTCGTCGGCGCGGAGGGGCCGGGCCTGAGCCGGGCGGCGATCGAAGGCGCGGACCACCACCTGATGATCCCCATGGCGCCGGGCACCGACAGCCTCAACGTCGCCGTCGCCAGCGCCGTGGCGCTCTTCGCGCTGCGCTGATCCAGGCGGGGTCGGGATCAGCCAGGGAGGTTGGGTGGGGTGCGGTCTTTCCAGGGTCGGGCGGCCTCAAGCTGGGCGGCGAGGCTCAGGAGGGTGGCCTCGTCGCCGAAGCGGCCGACCCATTGGGTGCCGATGGGCAGGCCCTCGGAGGTCCAGTGCAGGGGGAGGCTCAGGGCGGGCTGGCCGGTCATGTTGAAGAGCATGGTGTTGGGGGTGGCGGACATGGGCCCTCTGGGCATCTCCTGGAGGGCGATGTCGATGAGCTTGCGGCTGCGGGTGGCGCGCAGGATCTTGATCAGGGCGCGCTCGGAGCCTTTGAGGTCGAAGGCGCCGATCTCGACCGGCGGGAGGGCGACCGTGGGGGTCAAGAAGACGTCCCACTGGCCGAAGAAGGCGCCGAGGTCGCGGCTGGCGCGGTGGATGGCCTGCTGGTGCCAGACGTAGTCGGCGGCGGTGGTGCGCTCGCCGATGAGCTTCATCATCCAGGTGGCGGGCTCGAGATCTTCGCCCCTGGGCTCTCGGCCGGCGAGCTGGGCGGCGTGCCGGACGCCAGCGGCCACGCCGCCGCAGACCATCAGGAGGTAGGCCTTGACGAGCAGCTCGCGGTTGAAGGACGGGCGGACCTCCTCGACCTCGTGGCCGAGCTCGCTGGCCAGGGCTGCGGCCTGCTCGACGGCCTCGACGCATTCGGGCGAGGAGGCGTCGGCGAAGATGGGGGAGGTGGTGTAGGCGATGCGCAGGCGGCCGGGATCGGCGCCGACCTCGTCGAGGAAGGGGCGCTCGGGATCTCGCGCTTGATAGGGGGCGCCGGGATCGGGGCCGTGGGTGGCGTCGAGCATCGCGGCGCAGTCGCGGACGCTGCGGGTCAGGACGTGCTCGGCGACGAGGCCGCCCCAGCTCTCGCCGCGGACTGGCCCCATGGGGTTGCGCCCGCGCGTGGGCTTGAGGCCCACGAGGCCGCAGTGCGAGGCCGGGATCCGGATCGAGCCGCCGCCGTCGCCGCCGTGGGCCATCGGGACCATGCGGGCGGCCACCGCCGCCCCTGAGCCGCCGCTGGAGCCGCCCGGCGTCCGGGACAGATCCCAGGGGTTGCGGCAGGGGCCGCGCAGGGCCGACTCGGTCACGCCGTAGATGCCGAACTCGGGCGTGTTGCAGCGCCCCACGATCACCGCCCCGGAGGCCTTGTAGCGGCGCACCAGCTCGCTGTCCCGATCGGGGACGTAGCCGGCCAGCAGGCGGCTGCTGCCCGTGCAGGGCTCGCCGGCGTCCTCGGCGTGCAGGTCCTTGAGCAACATCGGGACCCCGCGGAAGGGGCCTTCCGGGAGCGGACCTGCGGCCTGCTCCCTGGCCCGCGCGTCCATCCTGTGGACGACGGCGTTGATGGCCGGGTTCCGGGCCTCGATCCGGCTCAGGCAGGCCTCGACCAGCTCCGCCGGGGAGAGCTCGCCCTTGTCCACCAGGGCGGCGAGGCCGAGGCCGTCGTAGTCGTCATATTCTTTGAAGGTCATCGATGGGGTTCCTGTTCAGCACCGCGCCCCTGAGCCTGGCCGCTCAGAGGAGGTTCGAGGCGATCTCGGCCAGCTCGCTGCGCTCGCCCTTGCTCAGGGTGACGGTCGCGGCGATGCGCTGGCCCTTGAAGCGGGAGATGGTGTGGGTCAGGCCGTTGGACTCGCTGTCCACGTAGGGGTTGTCGATCTGGAAGGGATCGCCGGTCAAGACGATCTTGGTGCCGTCGCCGGCGCGGGTCAGGATCGTCTTGGTCTCGTGAGGGGTCAGGTTCTGGGCCTCGTCGATGATCATGTACTGGCCCGGGATCGAGCGGCCCCGGATGAAGGTCAGGGGCTCGATCTCCAGGATGCCCTGGCTCAGAAGCTCCTCCATCCCCCCGCCGTAGAAGAAGGTGTCCGAGCGCGACAGGCCCATCAGGAACTCGATGTTGTCGCGGATGGGCTGCATCCAGGGGTTGAGCTTCTGCTCCAGATCGCCGGGCAGGTGGCCGATGTCTCGCCCCAGCGGGAAGATGGGCCGGGCCACCAGCAGCCGCTTGTAGAGGTGCTCGCCGGCCGTGGCCGCCAGCCCCGCCGCGATCGCCAGCAGGGTCTTGCCCGTGCCGGCCTTGCCCAGCAGGGTCACCAGCTTGATGTCCGGGTTGAGCAGCGCGTCGAGCGCGAAGTGCTGCTCCTTGTTCTTGGGCCGGATCCCCCAGACCCCCTTGGACACCTTCTTGAGCGGCACGATCTTGCCCGTGGCCTCGTCGAAGCGCCCCAGGCCCGACTGCCCCGGCGCGCTCGCGGGTCGCAAGAGCAGGTATTCGTTGGGGAAAAGCACCGGCTTGCTCTCCAGGGCCCTGCCCTCGGCCATCTCCAGCTCCGCAGCCCGGCGGTGCTGCAGCGCCCCCGGCGTGTGCTCCAGCCTCAGCTCGCCGTTCTGGAAGAAGGTCTCGAAGTCCTCGTCGCTGATCGTCAGCTCCTTGGCCCCGGGGTAGAGGTGCTCGATGTCTGTCTCGGACTCCTCGAAGTGGACCGCCTTCAGGCCCATGGCGTTGGCCCGGATCCGCAGGTTCGTGTCCATGGTGATGAAGATCGTCTCCCGATCCGGCTGCGCCTCCTTCAGGTCCAGCGCCACGGCCAGGATCAGGTTGTCGGCCAGCTTCTTGTCCAGCACGTGCTGCGGCCCTCCGTTCTCCGCCGACATCACCCTGAGCAAGCCGCCCTCCTCCAGCCTCACCCCCTCCGACAGGCTCCCGCGCTCCCGGTAGGTGTCCAGCAAGCGCGCCGCCTGACGCGCATTGCGGCCCCGCTCGCTGAGCTCTCGCTTGAACTTGTCGATCTCCTCGACCACGTAGATCGGCACGACGACCGTGTTGTCCTCGAAGTGCAGCAGCGCCTCGGGATCATGCAGCAGCACGTTGGTGTCCAATACGAAGTTCTTCTGCATTTGCGACGACCTCGCCTCTCTACCGTTGTTGTTGCAACGCCTTGATACGCCATGACGCGCGACTCTACCACCGAGCCGGTCCACGTTGCACGACCTTGCCGAGTGCGACCTTCATCGGCAGGTTGGCTCAGGGAAGGCTCCAGGCCCCTTCGACGCCACCCAACGCCCCACGATCGCCCCACGCTCCTGGCACCGCCCCACGCTCCTCGCACCGCCCCCCACAAGGGGGGACGGGCTCGTCGGGTGGGGCTAGAAACTCGGGGTGGGCTGCGCCCTGGCGGTCGCAGGCCGGCGCACGGCCCAGGTCGACACCAGGGGGCGTGAAAATCCCAATCCATAGGCCCACTTCGACGCGCTGATCCTCCCCTGCGAATCTCTGGCGCTCGTGCGCCGGCCTGCGACCGACAGGGCGCAGCCCACCCGCGCATCCAAGCCCCACCCGACGAGCCCCCGCAGGGGTGCGAGGAGCGTGGGGCGTTCGCCGAGCGTGGGCGGTCGTCGCGTGTGGGGCGGTGCGAGGAGCGTGGGGCGTTGGGGTCCTGCGAGCCCCTGAAGACGAGCCCGTTTGAGCATTTCTTGCCCAGTCTTCATCTGCGTTGAAGCCTTCACCAGCTCATCCAGCCTCCAAAGCGCACGCTCATCCCCTCTCGACTTCGGCAGATCCAACGACGAGCCGCATTGCCCTTGACCCGCAGATCCTGCACAACCTCGGCAAGACGATCTCCAAGGCCACCCGCTGACCCTGGTCGCCGAGATCCAAGACACGGGCTGACGGACATGGGCGGTGGGATCCGGGTGGGGATCTTCGGGGCCGGGGCGGTCGGGGCGTGGCTCGGGGTGCTCTTGAGCGGCCAGGGCTTGCCGGTGGTCATGGTGGGCAGGCCGTGGCTGGTGGCGCTGGCCGGGGAGCTGGAGGCCCGATCCATAGGCGGCAGAGTCCACCGCCCCGGCCCCGATCTGGTCGTCGACGACGATCCGGCGGCGCTCGGCGGCGTGGATCTGTGCCTCGTGACGGTGAAGTCCCGGCACACGGACGAGGCCGCGGCGGCGCTCTCAAAGGTGCTGCGGCCCGGGACGCCGGTGTGCTCCTTCCAGAACGGCCTGCGCAACCCGGACAGGCTGCGCGCAGGCGGGCTGGAGCCCGTCCTGGGCGGGATGTTCAGCACGAACGTCTTTCGCCAGGGGCCGCGCTTCGTCCAGGCCACCAGCGGCCCGCTGACGCTCGACGCGCGCGGCCTTCAGCGCTGCCCCGCGCCCATCGAGGCGCTCAGGGCCGCGCTTGAGGGCGCCGGTGAGGCGCTCGATCTGCGGTCGGACATCCAGGCGGTGCAGGCTGGTAAGTTGTTGATCAACCTCAACAATGCGCTGTGTGCGCTGTCCGGGTTGTCGATCGCCGAGTCGCTGCGCTCCAGGCCCCTGCGGCGATCCTTCGCCGCCTCGATCCTGGAGGGGCAGCGCGTGTTGCGGGCCGCGGGCGTGGCCGCGGCGCGGGTCGGCAAGCTGTCGCCGGGGCTGATGGCGAGGCTGCTGCCGCTGCCGGACGCGCTCATCCTGCGGGCGGCCCCCGCGCTGGTGTCCATCGATCCTGCGGCGCGGTCCTCGACCCTTCAGGATCTGGAGGCCGGCAAGCCCACCGAGATCGACGACCTCAACGGGGAGATCGTCCGTCTGGCCGCCGAGGTGGGCGCGAAGGCGCCCGTTCACGCGTGGATCGTCGCCGAGATCCGCCGCCTTGAGGCCGCCGGCCTGCCCGTCCCCTTCCTGAGCCCCGAGGCCATCGAGGCGGCGATCGCCGCGCGTCGGTTGCGTTGATGGCCATGCCCGTTTCGTGCGGGGCGTTTGTGAATCTCCTTCGCGGCCTGTAGAGTCCTCTCATGACGCGAACCCGACGAGACTTTCTGTCGTTCTCCTGTCTGGGTGTGGTCGGCGCCGCCGCCGCTCGCCTCACGGCTTGCGGCGAGGGCGGAGGCTCACCCGACTCGCCTTCCTTGTTCGCGCCCTACACCGGGACCGTTCGCGATCCTGAGACGACCGAGGCCCTGGCCCGGTGGATCCTTGAGACGCCCACGGGGGACATCCTCGATGGTGTCCTGAGCAGGATCAGCGGCGGCCTCTCCATCCAGACCCTCTTCTCGGCGAGCTTCCTGGCTGGCCTCGACGCCGTCCCGACCCACCCGATCGATGGGGAGTTGCACACCGTCTACGCCTGCCACGCCGCCTACGAGCTGTCCCTTGGCGCCCCGATCCGCTTTCAACTTGAGCCGCTGCTGTGGGCCATCCAGCGGATGAAGGCGGGCATCGAGCGGGTCGGCGCCGCCGAGCCCATGGCCGAGATCGTCGGCGCGCTGCCTGACGCGGCCCTGGCCAGGAGCACGCTCCAGGACGCGCTGGACGCCGAAGACGCCGAGGTGGCCGGGCGGGCGGCGCTGGCCCTCTGGCGCGCGAACGATCGGGGCGGCCTGCGCGACATCCTCTTTCCGTTCATGGGCCGGGATCTGGGCCACGCCTTCCATAAGGTGATCTTCGCGCGGCACGCCTTCTCCACTCTGAGCGCCCTGGACGGCGCCCACGGGGCGCGCCTCGTCCGCAAGCTGGTCGACGCGGCGCTGGCGCCCACCGAGGGGGCCGCCGCGTGGGCCGAGCAGCGCTCCAGGGTCATCGAGGCGGCGCCGGGGTGGGCCTCGGGGGCGCCGGACGACGCGGCCGTGCCGGATGTCCTCGCGGCGCTGCGCGACCCTGACCCCATCGCCATCACCGAGGCGATCCTGGCCTTCCTGGACGCGGGCGTCGCCCCCTCGACGATCTGGGACGCCATCCGGCTGGGCGCCGCGGAGAAGATGATCTTCGGCAGCTTTGGCTTCGGGCGACACTGGGTCACCGCGCTCAACGCCTATCGCCGAAGCTACGAAGGGGCCTCCAGCGATGAGGCGAGACTCATGGCCCTCGTCATGGCCGCCTCGGCGGCCTCGGTCGCGCCCACGGCCACGGAGGCGCCGAGGCTGGTGGAGCTTGGCAGCGAGGAGGTCGTTGAGCTGACGGACATCTTTGGATCGATCCAGAAGCCTCAACGCGACAGGGCCGATCCCACCGCATCAAGGCGAACGCTGGGATGGTTCGAGGCCGGCGGCCAGAGCCTGCCCCTCTTTGATTACTGGCGCCAGTCCGTCTTCGCGACCACCTTCCTGGACTACCACAACTACAAGCTTCTGCTCGCCGCGCTTGAAGAGGCCTCGCACATGAGCCCGCGCTGGCGACCCCACTTCGTGGCCGGGACGATCCTCCACGCCCCGGGGACGAGCAGGCTCTGGGACAACCACTTGACGATACGGGAGTCCCTCGAACGCCTCTGGTGCCCGTCGTAAGGGCCGCCACGGGGCTTCCCTCGCGATCTGGAGTTCAGGTTCAACGCGATCAGATCGTCGGGGGCTTTGAGGGACAGCGGGGATCAGGTGCGGCGGCGCCGGAGGACGAGGCCCAGGGCGGCGAGCAGCGCCAGGAGGGCGGCGGCGTCGCCGGAGGGGCGGCGGCCGATGACGGTCAGGCAGGTGCCGGAGGGCTGGGCGTCGGCGCCGCCGCCGGTGACGAAGCCGCCATCGGGGTTGCCCTCGGGCTCGCCGACGAAGCCGCCATCGGGGTTGCCCTCGGGGTCAGCGCCGGGGTTGCCTTCGGGGTTGCCTTCGGGCTCAGCGCCGGGGTTGCCCTCGGGATCAGCGCCGGGGTTGCCTTCGGGGTTGCCCTCGGGCTCGGGTTCAAGGGCGGCGCCGCAGGGATCGCCGTCGCACTCGGCGAGGCAGGTCAGCAGGAGGCTGAGGTTGCGGTTGGTGTCGCAGCCCTGGCCGTCTCCTGTCATGCATTCGAGGCAGATGTCGTCGTTGGCGCAAGCGGCGCCCTGGGCGCAGCAGGAGCCGTCGATGCATGCGCCGCAGGAGGGGTCCCCCGAGGCAAAGCCGCACTCGACCTCCAGGCCGCACTCCATGCCGCAGCGATCGTCGAGGCAGCCGAAGAAGGCCGTGAAGGCCGCGTTGGCGTCGCAGGCGGCGCGGCTGGCCTCGCCGTTGATGCAGGCGAGGCAGGTGTCGTCGTTGGAGCAGGCCTCGGTCTGGGCACAGCAGGCGCGCTCGGTGCAGCCGTTGCAGGCCTCGTCGGCGAAGGCGAGTCCGCAGGCGGGGCCTTCGGGGCAGGCGGGATCGCCGGCGCAGATGTCGCCGCAGGCGTCCTCGCAGGTGCAGTCGAAGATGGCGGTGTAATCGTTGAGCCCGGCGCGGTTGTTGGTCACGCACTGCTCGGAGCAGGCGTCGGTCTGGCAATTGTTGAGGCAGTTGACGAGGTTGGCGCAGGCGGGGGTGTTGAGGCAGCGCTCGATGACGGGGGTGCACTGGCCATCGCCGGACTGGGCGACCTGGCGGCAGAGATCACAGGACTCCTCGACCTGGCCGCTGAGGACGCCGCGCAGCCAGGTGTTGAAGACCCCCGAGACGCGGCCGTTGAAGCCCTCGCCGCGGCACTCCTCCGTCACCGAGGAGTGGACGCCGACGACGCGCTCGGCGCCGTTGACGGTGGCCAGCACCGCGCCGCCGCTGTCCCCGGAGCAGATCCCGCCCGTGGCCAGGGAGTAGATCAAGAAGCGCTCGTCCAGGCCGCTCAAGGGGCGGGTGATCGTCCTGCGCTGGCTGTTGTTCGTCTCCCGCTCGTCGGAGGGGTTGGTGCGCCCGAAGCCGACGCTGGTGATCTGGGAGCCCCTGCTCAGGTTGTCCGTGGCCCCGGCGACGGGGATGACCGGGGTGTTGCGCGAGGCGCCCGCGAAGCGCACGACGGCGAAGTCAAAGGCGCTCGATTCCGGACTGTAGGCGGGGTGCTCCTCGAAGTCGATGACCTCATAGGTGACATCGGGATCGTTGAAGTCGCGGCCCTGGATGACGACCTCCGGTGCGCTGTCGACGCAGTGGGCTGCGGTCAGCACCCAGCCGATGCCGCGCACAGGGTCGGTCTGGATGATCGTCCCCGAGCACAACGAGTCTCTCCCGAAGATGGCCACCACCGCCGGGTGCGCGGTGTCCAGGGTGCCGTTGATGATCGCCTGCCCGCGGCCCTCGACGTCATCCGACGCGGGATCGTCGTGCGGCGCGACGTCCACGGCCACGCAGGAGGCCAGCGAGAGGCTCACGATCAAGAAGGGCAAGATCCAGGGTCGCATGGGGGCTCCGAGGGGCGATGAAGGGGCGTTGGCCAGACCCGGCAGCCTCATTTAAGCCCCCGCGCCCCGCTTGTAAAGCCGCGGCGCGACCGACCGATCGCCCCACGCTCCTCGCACCGCCCCACGCTCCTCGCACCGCCCGTTGGGCGGGCTCGTCGGGTGGGGCTTGGATGCGCGGGGTGGGCTGCGCCCGTTGGGCGCAGGCCAGCGGACGGCCAACAGCGGATCGCGGGGGAGGATCAGCGCGTCGAAATGGGCCTGTGGATTGGGGGTTTTACGCCCCCAGGTGTCGACCTGGGCCGCGCGAGGGCCTGCGACCGACAGGGCGCAGCCCCCCCCGAGATTCTAGCCCCACCCGACGAGCCCGCCCCGTGAGGGGCGGTGCGAGGAGCGTGGGGCGGTGCCAGGAGCGTGGGGCGATCGTGGAGCGTGGGGGCGCCGGTGTAGCGAGGGGCGCTCGCGGGGCGGTGCCAGGAGCGTGGGGCGATCGTCAAGGGTTCAGGCAGGAGCCCTCGACGCACACCAGCCCGTCGGCGCAGTCCTCGTTGGCCTCGCAGGCCGGCAGGCACACGCCGAGGCGCATTCCCCCGACCTGCCAGCAACCATAGCCGGTCCGGCACGCGCTGGAGCCGAAGTCCAGGCGGCAGGCCTCGAAGCAGGCCGTCTCCCCCATCTGGCCTGTCTGGGCGCACAGGTTGCCCGTGCCGCAGTCGAGCTCGCTCATGCAGCCGGTGTTGATGCAGTATCCCTGGGGAAAGTCCGCGATGCAGCGGCCCGTCTCCGCCCCGCAGTCCTCGTCGGTCTCGCACGCCCTGCCCGTCGAGGTCCCGCCGGGCAAGGGATCGCAGACGCACTCGCCGGCAATGGCGCCGCCGCTCTGGCAGATCTGCCTGTTGAGCGCCCCGCAGCTGGTGTTCAGGAGCTCGTCCGCGCTGGCCTGGACGCTCTGGCTCTCCTGGCATTGCGACAGGCACGAGGCGAGGATCTCCGGAGGGCCGCCGAGCATGTCCAGATCGCAGATCTGGGAAGTGCACGCCAGCGCGTGATCGCACAGCGCCGGGCAGACCTCCCCGGCGTCCTGATCGGCGTCCCCTTCGACGACATCGAGCGGGATGTCGACGTCCGGAAAATCGACGTCGGAGGGCTGCGCGTCGAGATCAGGGGCGTCCAGTTCGACGTCGGCGGGCTCGGCGTCGGCGTCGGGCGCGTCGTCCGCCGCGGGCGCCGCGTCAAAGGCGCACGAGGTCGCCAGCGACGCGCTCGCCAGCAACGCGATCGCCAGCGACGATCTCGTCAGCGACGCGATCGCCAGCGGCGATCTCGTCAGCGACGCGATCGCCAGCGTCGATCTCGCCAGCAACGCGATCGCCAGCGACGATCTCGTCAGCGACGCGATCGCCAGCGTCGATCTCGTCAGCGCCGCGCTCGCCAGCGACGCGCTCGCCAGCGGCGATCGCGACGGCGGCCTGACAGCAACCTGGTTATGACGTCGAGCGTCCACGGTCACCCATATCCGGATCGCCCAGCTGCCCGTGGGGCAAAAACCCCCAACGCATCGCTTGACTTGCGCAACACCGACACAGCGCCTCCCCCCAGCGTAGCACGCCCAGGCGCGCAACCCTACGCCGGCCTGTTCACCGCGCCGCGCCCTGGCGTACACTCGGCCGCGAGACACCGACCACGGAGGCACGACATTGTACCAACACCTTGATCCTGCTGGGATCCCCATCGATCTCCCGGTGGGGAAGATCGTCTGCGTCGGGCGAAACTACGCCAGCCACGCCGCCGAGCTCAACAACCCCATCCCCGACAGCCCGCTGCTCTTCATCAAGCCCTCGACCTGCGCCGTAGCGCTGACCTCGCCCATTGCGCTGCCCCTGGATCAAGGCGAGGTCCACCACGAGGTCGAGCTGGCCCTGCTCGTCGGACGGACGCTCAAGGGCGCTGCGCCCGAGGAGGTCGACGCGGCGATATGGGGCTTTGGCGTGGGGCTGGATCTGACCCTGCGCGACGTGCAGGCCGCGCTCAAGGCCAAGGGGCACCCCTGGGAGCGCGCCAAGGCCTTCGACGGGGCCTGCCCGCTGTCCCCCTTCGAGCCCGGCGTGATCGACTGGCGCGAGGTCCCGATCCAGCTCTTCGTCAACGGCGAGCTCCGACAGGACGGGCACAGCCGCGACATGCTCAACCCCGTCCTGGAGCTCATCGCCCACATGAGCGCCGTCTTCACGCTGCTGCCCGGCGACGTCATCATGACCGGGACGCCCGCCGGCGTCGGCCCGCTCAGATCCGGCGACAAGCTGCGCTGCCTGCTCCCTGGCCGCTGCGACTGGGCCGCCGAGATCCGGTGAGGTCGGGGCGGGCTCGATGAAGGCCGCGAGAGCCCGTCAGGACCAGCCAGGATCGACGCGCTGATCCGGATGTACCCGTCCGCAAAGACGATTCTTGATCGAGGCGGGCCTCATACGGAACCACGTTTGAAGCACTTTCATCTTGGGCTTCCAGGTGGCCCAACATGGAAGTGGCTTGAGCGTGGTTCCGTATCAGTCGCCCAGGACGGTGCCCTCGCGGCGCGGATCTGCGCCGCCGACGAGGCCGTCGGGGGTGACGAGGATGGCCTGGATGCCGCTGTTGAGGTCGCGGACGACGACCTTGTGGCCGAGGGCCTCCAGGGCGAGCTGGTTGTCCTTGAGCCAGCCTTCGAAGCCGGGGACGTCGGCCTCAAGCTCGGTGTCGCCGTTGCGGTTGACGATGTTGGGCCGCGAGATGGCCTGCTGGACGTCCATCTCCCAGTCGAGGACGGCCAGGATGGTGCGGGTGACATAGAGGATGATGCGGCCGCCGCCGGGGCTGCCCAGGGCCAGCTTGAGGCCGCCGCTTGCGTCGAGGACGAAGCTTGGGGCCATGGACGAGCGAGGCCGCTTGCGGGGCTCGACGCGGTTGGCCACGGGCTTGCCGTCGGCCTCGGGGAGGAAGGAGAAGTCGGTCAGCTCGTTGTTGAGCAAGAAGCCGCGCACGAGGAGGTGAGAGCCGAAGGCGCCCTCGATGCTGGAGGTCATGGTGACGGCGTTGCCCTCGGCGTCTACGGCGACCATGTGGCTCGTCGAGGGCATCTCCGGGGAGGCGTCCGGGCCGTAGGTGTTCCAGGCGCCGGCGGGCAGATCGCCGGGTGCGACGACGCCGAGGGTCTTGTCGAGCTTGATCAGCGCGCCGCGCGCGGCGAGGTAGGCCGGATCGAGGAGCTGCTGGACGGGGACTTGGGCGAAGTCCGGGTCCGCCAGGACCTTGTCCCGGTCGGCGTAGGCGAGCCGGGCGGCCTCGGCCAGGAGGTGGGCGACCTGGGGGCTGTCCGGGTCCATGGCCGGCAGATCGAAGCCCTGGAGGATGCCGAGGATCTGGAGGGAGGTGACGCCGCCGGAGGTCGGCGGCGCCATGCCGCAGACCTTGTAGGCGCGGTAGGGGGCGCAGACGGGCGGTCGGACCTTGGCCGCGTAGGTGCCCATGTCCTCCAGGGTGAGCCTGCCGGGGTTGACGGGGGCGCCCTGGACGGCGGCGACGATGTCCTCGGCGATGGGGCCGGTGTAGAAGGCGTCGGCGCCCTCGGCGGCGATCAGGCGCAGGGTGTCGGCCAGCGGCTTGTTGGTCCGCAGCGCGCCGACGGCCAGCGGCGCGCCCTCTGGCGTGAAGAAGTAGTCGCGGGTGGCAGGCAGGCCGGCCAGGAAGGGATCCATGGCGATCAGGGCGTTGAGGCGCGCCGAGACTTCGAAGCCCCCCTCGGCCAGCCGGATCGCCGGTTCGAAGAGGCGCGCCCAGGGCAGCTTGCCGTGGCTGGCGTGGGCCAGCTCGAACATCCGCAGCAGGCCCGGGACGCCGACGGAGAGGCCGCCGACGACGGCCTTCATGAAGGCCTCCATGCCGCCGTCGGCAAAGGCGGCGAACATGTCGCCGGTGGCCGCCGCGGGGGCCACCTCGCGGCCGTCGAAGCCCTCGATGACGCCGCCCGCGCTCCGGTGCAGCATGAAGGCGCCGCCGCCGATGCCCGAGGACTGCGGCTCGACCAGCGTCAGCACGAGGTTCATGGCGATGGCCGCGTCGACGGCGCTGCCGCCCTCGCGCAGGATCTCCTGACCCGCGCGGGTGGCGTGCGGGTTGGCCGAGGCGGCCATGATCTTCTGGCTGCGGACCGCCTCGCGGGCGACGAAGCCCGTCGAGGACTCTGGCGCGATCGCCTCCTTGGCCTTGTTCGGCTCTGGCGCGGTGCGGCAGCCAGCGAGCGCGAGGGCCATCAGTGACGCGGCGAGGATCCAGGTGCGGAGCGGGCGTTGAGGGGTCATGGGCGGTCCTTGAGTCTCGATGTGACAGGATCAAGGAGCCACAGAGCCCGCCGGGGTGTCAATCGACGCGCCCGAACCCCCTTGTTCACCCCTCTTGCCCTCCAACCTGACGGACCGCCACGCTCGTGAACCCGACCGCCTGCCGTGCTACCCTGACCTGACGCACCTTGCGACGAGGCAAGCCACCTCGCCCCGCGCGAGCTTGCAGGGACGAAGATCGAGGACCTGACCCTGACGCACCTTGCGACGAGGCAAGCCGCCTCGGCGCGCGGACCAAGATCGTGGAGCCAGAGATGATCCAGGGGCTGACGCTGGTGATCCCCGAGAAGGGCGACGAGGAGCGCGACGCGGTGGGGCGGGCCTGGGAGGCGCGAGGCGGCGCGGTGGTGAGGCTGGGTCGCTTCTGGGATCCCCCCGCCCTGCCCCCGATCGACACGCTCCGGCTCTACGGCAATGACACCTTCTGCCTGGTGCTGGCCCAGAAGCTCGGCCTCTCGCTTGTCTCCCCGCCCGACGATCTGATCCTCGCCCTGCCGCCCCCGACCCTGGGCCGTCGGCTGGAGCGCGCGGCGTTGCGCGCGCTCATCCCCGCGCAATTTCCGACCTTCGCCAAGCCGCTCGTCCCCAAGCGCTTCGCCGCCGGGGTCTACGCCAGCCTGGAGGCGCTCGCCGCCGAGTGCCAGGGGCTGGAGCCCGACACGGCGGTGCTGCTGTCGGAGATCGTCAAGATCGACGCCGAGGCACGCGCCTTCGTGGCCCACGGTCAGGTGCTCGACTGCGGCGTCTACGAGGGCTCGGCGGATCCAGGCGCGGCAGGCCGCGCCGCCGCGAACCTCGTCGCGGCGATCTCAGCTCAGTTGAAAGTATCGCCGCTCGCGCCGGAGCCCCTCGGAGACACGGCCACGGCGGACGCCACGGGCTCACCGGGGGACTCTGCGCGGCCCTCGGGGCCTTCGCCCGCGCGATCGGGGCTGCCCTCGGCGCTCGTCATGGACGTCGGCTTGACAGGGCACCTCGGCTGGGTGGTGATCGAGTTCAACGCCGCCTGGGGCGCGGGGCTCAACGGCTGCGATGCGGACAGGATCCTGCCGGCCATCGAGGCCGCCACGCGCGCCCAGTAGCCCCTGCGCCGCCGGACGGGCTCCCTGCGCGGCGGATCTCGATGCTCAATAGCCGCGATACTGCCGACCGGATTCGCGGCGAGCCTCCATGACCTGTGTGAACTCGGCGCGATCCTCGGGCAGGTAGTGATGCGGGATCATCTGCTGGTGGAGGAGCTTGCCCATCGGCGTCAGCTCGAAGGTCCCCAGCCACGGGTTCATCTGGCCCAGGCCGAGCGCCACCCACCGCTCAAGCAGCCCCTTGTGGACGGCCATCGCCTGGGCGCCGTACTTCTTGCGCCGGGATCGGACCCGCGTCACGGGGCTGTAGAGCAGATCGAAGGTCACGTCGCGGGTGGCCCGCTGGCGATCGCTCATCCCCAGCCAGTGTGAGACGCCCAGCCCCCCGCCCTCGACGGCCTCGCAGTAGTCCTTGACGTCCCGATGGTTGACGTAGGCCGCCCGATCCCCGATCGAGAAGCTCGAGTTGCCAAACCCATGATAGAGCACCTCGCCGTAAGCGGGGTTGACCCGAACCCGAGCCAGCTCAAGAAGCTCGCGGCGCACGTGCCTCGGCGCTCGGTAGAAGCGCGCCCCGAGCTCCTTCCAGCCCAGCCGCTCGGACATGGCGCGGGCCAGCGCGTCGCTGTGGGCCGTCTCGACGAACTCGGGCGACGCGCCCTCCTGCGCGTAGGTCCGGCTGCGCGGATCGTCGTGGAAGGGGTAGATGAAGAAGCTGTCGATGGCCCCGGACAGCGCCAGCCGCTCGATCTCGGCCAGCGTCCGCCGCCACGACTCCGGCGTCTGGCGCTCCAGCCCCGTCATGATGTCGATGTTGACGAACTCGAACCCCCTCTCCTTCGCCCGACGGATGGCGTCCAGGGCCACCGAGAGCGCCTCGCCGTGGTGATGGAAGGCGTAGAGATCAGGATCGAGGGTCTGCACGCCGAGGTTGATGCGCCTGAAGCCAGCCTGGACCAGCGCGTCGAGCTTGTCGTCCGAGGCCGTCACCGGCTTGGCCTCCACCGTGCTCATCGTGGTCGGCGGCGGCCCGAAGTTCAGCAGCAGCGCGCCCAGGAAGCGCTCCAGCAGGTGCACGGGCAGCGAGGTCGGCGTCCCCCCGCCCAGGAAGTAGAGGCCCGTCTTGAGGTCAGGGGCCAGCGCCCTGAAGCGGCGCATCTCCGTCGTCAGGGCGTCGACGTAGCGCGCCTTGAGGTCGTCGCCCTTGTTGATCTTGATCTCGTAATGGAAGCAGTAGCGACAGCGGTACTGGCAGAAGCCGAAGTGGAAGTAATAGCCCGCCGCCTTGAAGTCCCCCACGGCCAGCCGCAGGAACTCGTCGTCCGGCGGCGTCCTGGCGTGCGCCTCCCGCTGGATCTGGACCGCGGGCGGGTAGGTCAGCTGGTAATCGTGCATCTCGGGCCTGGGCCGCAGCTCCGGCGCCCTGGCAAACACGGACTCCAGCGCCTCGCCAAGCTCCCGCTGGCTCATCTGTCCGACATCCTGCGCGCCCCGCGCCTCCCAGATCTTCATCGCCTTCACCCCACCCAGGCCGCGCGCCGCGACCTCGCCATTGCGTCGACCGATCTCTGGAGCGCGCCCCTGACGCGCGCGTCCACCTCATCAATATCCCCTGTCGGATCAACAGGTTCCAGCACCTCGATCTCGATCTTCGTCGGCAGCGGCAGGTAGCCGGGCAGCGGCCCGAGCCACAGCCCCCAGGGCACGCTGAGCGAGAGCGGGAAGGCCTTGAGGCGCAGGCGTCGATCCGCCCCCAGCCACCGCGCCAGCGCCCTGCCCTCCCACAAGATGATCAGCGCCTCGTGCGCGCCGACGCTGGCGACGGGGACGATCGGCACCCCGGCCCTCTGGGCCAGCGCCACGTAGCCCTTTCGGCCCGCGAAGACGATCTCGTGGCGCCGCGCGAAGCTGCGGCAGGCGTCGTGATCGCCGCCGGGGTAGACCTGGACGGCGAAGCCGCCCTGGAGCGCCTCAAGGGCCAGGGCGTCGTCGGCCCGGATGGCCCCGAAGCGCGACAGCCAGCGCGCCAGCGCGGCGGGGTAGGCGTCGAACATCGCGTCGTGGGCCAGGGTCAGCAGCGGCGTGCGGAGGCCTGCGTTGTGGTACGCGGCGAGCCACACGAGGGTGTCGGGGATCATGGCCGCGCCGCTGTGGTTGCCCACGCCGAGGAAGGCCCCCTCAGGCAGCCGCTCCAGCCCGCGGACCTCGGCCCGGAAGTAACCGTGGATGAGGCGCCCGACCTGCGGCGCGTTGAGCGCGACGTAATCGGGGTCGTAGAGCCCCAGCCCTCCCGGTCGCGGATCTACCATCCCTGCCCCTCGATGCGGCCGCGATCAAAGCCGTAGAAGTCGCGCCCGGGCCAGTCAGGCAGCGTGCAGCAGAAGCGCGCGAAGCCGACCAGGGAGATGAAGCGCGGGTCGAGGTCGAGCGGATCGGGGTACTCGAAGCGCTCGGCGGCCTCGGCCAGCGCGATCAGCCCCTCGTGGTAGCCGGCCCCGCCGACCAGGCGAGTCAGGAATGGCGCCCAGCGCGTCTGGCCCTGGACGACCGCGCGGGCCTCCTGCCGGAGCCTCGCGAGGCCGCCGGGGTGGGAGTGGAGGAGTTGGAGGTCGTAGCCGAGGAAGGCGTCCTCGTGGTAGACGCTGAGCATGTGTCGGATGAGCTGATCGGCGCGCAAGGTCAACCCCGTGTCCGCGAGAGCCTGCCTGGGGCTGTAGAGGATCTGAAGGGGCACCCGGATCGGGATCTGCCCCATCCAGGTCCGTCGGCTGCTGTCGCGCTCCCTGTCGGACTCGGAGAGCGTCACGGGCAGCATCGCCATCAGGCCGACCTTGACCTGCCAGGGCGAGGGCAGCGCGTCGAGCAAGCCGTGGGCGACGAAGAAGCCCATGCGCGCCTCGATGTGGGCCTTCACGCCGACCCCCTGATGGACTCGATCCGAGCGCGCACGCCGCGCCCGAGCACCCGAAAGAGATCCGGGCCGAAGAGGGTGCCGAAGCCGACGCCGAGGGCCTCCATGAAGGCGTAGAGGGCCACGGGGGCCAAGGGCGTGAAGCTGGCCATGTAGCGCTGCTCCTCTTGACCGGGGATGAGCGCCTTGAGCTCGCGCAGGCGCGTCAGGTACTGGGCCGTCGACAGGTAGCGGGCCATCCAGTCGATCTGGGCCTGCATGGATCGAGAGGCGATGAGGGGCGCCGGGGCGGGCTTGTGAAGCGGGCAGTAGCCCAGCGACAGCCCGAAGCCCTCGTCGTGGAGCCGGCTCGCCAGCGCGTGGACCGTGCTCAGCCACACCCCCCACAGCCGCGTCGGCCCGAAGCGCAGGATGTCGAGCAGGTAACGGACGACCTCGCCGCGATCAAAAATCGGGTTGAGGACCGCGTAGCCGAAGAGGTCGTCGCGCTCGCCCTCGCGGCGGGTGAGGGAGAAGACGCGCCGCATCCCGTCGGGCTCGTAGCTCATCGGATAGTTGATGAAGCCCATCTCCACCGTGCACTCGGCGCCCTTCAGGTACAAGGCGTTGATCGCCTCCAGCTTGCTGCGGGTGGCGGCGTCGAGGACCTCAAGATCGAGGGGGGCGATCTGGACGCCGGCCTTGCGGGCCTTGCGCGAGGCGCTGGCGACGGCGCGCTCGGGGGAGGCCAGCAGCGCCGCGAGGTCGGCGTGCTTGTCGACGCCGATGCCGACGCCGTGGAGCCCCGTGCCCTCCAGGTGGGGCAGCAGCGCCTCGCGGACGTAGAAGAGGATGGGGCGGCGGGCGCTCGACAGGAAGCGCCGGATCAACTCGGGCTTGTCCTCTTCGGCGCAAAGCGGACCGCCGAGGGTGATCTCCATGCCCCGCACGCGCCGATAAGCCCAGCGCCCAAAAGAGGTTTCAAAAACCTCCAGGTTCGGCTGGAGGGTCGAGCAGGCGATCAGATCGCCGTCGCCGAAGCGCCGCACCCAGTCGCCCAGGCCCGAGTCAATGGCCGCGCTCATCGCATCCCCAGGATCCGGGCTTCAGGCCCGATCTGCGACAGCCGACGGTTGAGGTCGTCGACGCGGCGCGCGCTGAGGCCCTCAAGCGCGTCTCCAACCGCGCCCCTGGCCTGCCGTCTCTCTTCAACGCCGCGCGCCCTCATCGCCTCACCCCTGAGCAGAGGACTGTAATTGAGCGACGGCCCGGTCGCAAGGACGGGGCGGCGGCGACCCCGCGCCCTCGGCCCCCGCCAGCCTCCTCGCTGGCGAGAGAGAGCGCGCTCTGTTAAGAAAGGTCAAGAATCGCCTCTTGATGCGCCAGGAGGAATCTTGACTCCAGGGTCGCGACTTTCAAGGGCGGCCCCGAACAGGGACCATCACCAACCCAGACCAAGGAAGACGCTCATGGCACAGCAACGCCCCACGAAGCTCCCCGCCCTCATCCTCCACCTCATCCGCATCAAGGCCGGCAAGCGCCCCTTGCTGGCCGGGATCGTCGTCGCCCTCTTCTCGATGGTGGCCCTGGGCACCATCTGGGCGGCCGTCTCGATGACGTGCGGCTCGGGCTGCCCGTCCTCGAAGGCCGCGTCGGTCGAGGCCGAAGAGGCGTCTCAATGGCCCTGCGCCAAGGCGCGCGCCGCCCAGAAGGCCGACTGATCCTCCGCGCGCCTGGCCCCGATCTCAGCCGGCGCTCATCTGCGCCCAGGTCGAGAGCACCGCGATGGCCAGCGCGACGATCCCCCCCATGATGACCACGAAGCCGAAGGCGCCAGCGTAACACCAGGGCATGACCGCGCCCCACTGCTCGTCGGTCAACATCTTGTTGTATTTCATGGGGTTCCAGTACCAACCCGCCGACATGACGCCGCCCGGCGCCAGCGCCCGATAGAGCTGGACGTGGTAGATCACCCCGGTGGGCACGCCGAGGATCATCCCGAAGAGGATGAGCCCGGAGCTGACCTGGAGCCCCTGCTCCCAGGACAGCGCCGACATGGCGCCCAGGCCCAGCAATGACCCGATGATCAACACCGCATAGACAAGCTCTCGCACGATCACCTCCCGAGGCTCTCCCCGTGCCATGATACACTCCCCGACATGGCGCCTCCACCCGAGTGAAGGGAGCCTTGGGGGCCTGAGGCGTCGGGACCTGACAGGAAACAAGGGAGAGGGCGATCGATGGGACGGAGGCTCAAGATAGGGCTGGGCGTGGGGCTCGTGGGCGTGGGGATCGCGGCGGCGGCGCTCTACAGGCCGCTGGAGGTCGCCGCGAGCTACTCTGCCAAGCGGCTGTGTTCGGAGGTCTTCGTGGCAGGGCGCCAGGAGCCTTCCATCGTGGCCGAGGATCTGGCGCTGATGCCCGTGCCGCTGTTGACGTCGGTGGACAGGACGGCCCGGACGGCGAGCGTCAACGCGCTGGGGGTGCGAAGGACGGCCGCGTGGCGGCCGGGGCTTGGGTGCGCGCTGGCCATCGGCGAGAGCGTCGAGGGGCTCCAGGCCCTCCGCGCCAATCCGGGGCCCAGGCCCGAGCGCGGCGCCGGTCCCTGGCCGGAGGGAGAAGGTCCGGTGGACCCGTCGAGGGTCGATCCGAGGATCGACAGGCAGGCGATGGAGGCCGCGGTCGCCGCGGCCTTCGATGAGCCCGATCCCGACAACCTGCGCCGGACGCGGGCCGTCGTGGTCGTGTATCGGGGTCAGCTCGTCGCCGAGCGTTACGCCGAGGGCTTCAACAAGGACACGCCGCTGCTGGGCTGGTCGATGACCAAGAGCGCGACCAACGCCGTGATCGGCGCGCTGGTCTTTCAGGGTCGCCTGGACATCCACAAGCCGGCCCCCGTCCCCGAGTGGGCCTCGGACGAGCGCGCCGCGATCACGACCGACATGCTGCTGCGCATGAGCAGCGGGCTCGATTTTGACGAGGGCTACGGCCCCTACGGCGGCGCGACGGCCATGCTCTTTGCGCGCCACGACGCCGCCGCCGAGGGCGCCGATCACGGGCTCGCCCACGCTCCGGACGAGGCCTGGTCCTACTCCAGCGGGACGACGAACATCCTGTCCCGGATCGCGCGCCACACCATCGGCGACGACGCCGTGTACCTGGCCTACCCACGGGTCGCGATCTTCGACCCCATCGGCGCCACCAGCGCCGTGATGGAGACCGATCCCAGCGGCACCTTCGTCGGCTCGTCCTTCCTCTACATGACCGCGCGCGACTGGGCGCGCTTCGGGCTGCTCTTCGCCCGCGACGGCGTCTGGCAAGGCCGCCGGCTGCTGCCTGAGGGCTGGGCGGCCGCAGCCTGCACGCCCACCCCCAAGGCGCCCCAGGGTCAGTATGGCGCCCAGTGGTGGACCAACGCCGGCGATCCTCCGGGCTCGGCGAACCGGCCCTACCCCAGCCTGCCCGTCGACACCTGCTCGGCCCAGGGCTTCGAGACCCAGCGCATCATGATCATCCCGAGCCTTGACCTGATCGTGGTGCGCCTGGGCTTGACCCGAAACAGCGGCGACTTCGACGTCGATCGCTTCGTCGCCGCGATCATCGGCGCCATCGGCCCTGTCCCTTCTGAACCAGAGTCTCAAAAAAGCAGATGAAGACGGACAAAGACCAGCGACATTTTCGATGGACTGGCGGTCGACAGGGGACAGGCTACGAGAAGATGTTGATCTTCGAGGGCTTGAGGCCGATCCCGGTGGACTGCTACCTTCTGAGGTATGGGGAGGGGACGCACATCCCGCCGCACCGCGACCCCGTGACATCGGGGAGGCACTTCAGGCTCAACGTGGTGCTGCGCGAGGCGCGCCGAGGGGGTCGCTTCGTGTGCGAGGGGGCGATCTTCTCGTCGAGGCGCATCAACCTCTTCAGGCCCGACATGGTCGAACACGCCGTGACGCGGATCGATGAGGGGACGCGGATCGTGCTGAGCGTCGGATGGCTGCTCTGAGCGTCGGCGGATCGCCCTGACGTCGGCGGATCGACCGAGCGTCGGCGGATCGACCGAGCGTCGGCGGAACCGCGGCGTCTCAGCGGCCTTCGCAGCCGGAGGTGTAGGCGCCGTTGCAGCGGGAGCAGTCGCGCGGGTTGGTGTCGTAGGTGACCCAGCGGCCCGAGCGGCAGACCTCGGAGGTGGCCTCTTCGAAGCGGCTGTCGCAGGCGCAGCGCCAGTGGTTCTCGGTGAAGCCCACGCAGGAGGCGCCGTTCTGGCTCAAGGGCAGGGACGCGTCCGAGCAGACCCCCCCGTTGCCCGTGGAGGGCGGCGGGCCGGGCTCGCAGGCCGAGGAGTAGCTGCCGCTGCAGCTTGAGCAGTCGCGGGGGTTGGCCTGGTAGTTCAGCCAGCGGCCCGAGCGGCAGACCTGGGAGACGGGGGCGCTCAGGGTGGCGCTGCAGGCGCAGCGCCAGTGCTCGGCGGGGAAGCCGCCGCAGGACTGGCCGTTCTCGCCCAGCGGCATGTCGCCGTCCTGGCAGATCCCGCCGTTGCCGGCGGGGTCGGGATCGGGTTCAGGAGTGGGCTGCGGCTCGGGCGCGGGCTCGGGGCGTTCGAGGAGCTCGACGGGGACGCAGACCTCGCGGGTCGCTTGAGACGCGCCCGAGGTGCCCACGAAGCGGCCCAGCGGCAGATCGGTCTGGCCGGTCAGGCCGGCGCACTGGCGGTTGAGCGCGGCGGACTGCTGGACGCAAGCGCCGCGCCCGCTGCGGCCGCCGAGGTCCGCGGCGCTGACGCAGAAGGTCGTGGCGTGGTTGGCCTTGTCGGGGCAGAAGCCCTGGCAGGCCAGGGTGCAGAAGCCCACGCCGTCGGCCGGCCCGTGGTCTCGGAAGCAGGCGGCGCGCACACCCGAGGACGAGAAGGCGCAGTCGGCGTCCTGTCGGCAGGGCTCGCTGATCCAGTCGCTCACGGGGGAGGGCGCGGGGTCGTTGGGGGCTGGATCGTTGGGGGCCGGGTCGTTCGGAGCCGGATCGTCGGGCGCGGGATCGTTGGGCGCGGGATCGAGCCCAGCGCTCAAATCTCTGAAGAAGGCGGTCTGTCGGCTGGCCCCGGCACGGGTCAGCTCGACGTGGATGTGATCGTTGTGGGGATGGGCGCCGCTGTAGCAGCGCTGCTGGGGCGAGCGCGAGGCGTTCCACACCGTCCGGTCCCAGATGATGAGCTGGACGCCGATGCGCTCGGCGTTCTCGATGAGCCAGTTGGCGATCACGTCGCCCTTGGCGTTGTTGGAGTTGCCGCCGCTCAGCGTGGGGATGAAGAGATCGACGGCGCGGCCTTCGGAGTGCAGCGACAGCGACTGGCCGCCGCGCACCGTGCGGCAGTTGTAGATCTGGACGCCGCGGCCATCCACACTCTGGTTCATCAGGTGCCCGAAGTGCTCCCGGATGTAGTCGCCCAGGACCACCGCGCCGTTGGTCGCGCCCCCGCTGCAGCGGCTCCCTGCGCTGTCGTAGGAGACATCTCGGGACCTGTCGGCCGGCTGCCAGCGGTTCGAGCAGGTCGCGGCCTTCTCGACCGCCGCCTGGGCCTCCGGGGTGACCGGCTCGTCCTCCGTGAAGGTCACCTCGTCGAAGGCCTCGGGCTCGGGCATGTCGGCCACGCACGAGGACAAAAGCGACGCCGTCAGGAGGAGGCCCGCGGGGCGAAACAGGAAGCTCGTGTTGTGCATCTGACACCCACGACGTTCAAGAGCGCGCACCAGCCAACACCTTTATAGCAGACTTTCGCCAGGACTCGACCTGCCGCGCAAAAAAAGTCGCCAAGGTGTCCGCCTCGTGGCGCTTGATCCTCATCAGGATCAAGCGCCTCGTGGCGCGTCAGATCAGATCGATCTCGGCGCCCTCGGTCACGAGGCGGACTGTGGTAAGGCGAGGGGCCAGATGGGCGTGGACGGTGATCCCGGGCTCGGGTCGGTAGACGAGGACGACGGCCTCGTCCCCCTGGATGTCCTGGGGATCGCCGAGGATCGCCTTGACCTCGCCGGCGGACATGCCTCGGCGCAGGCGCTCGAAGGTCGCCCTCCAGCCTCTCACCGACGGGTTCGTCGGGATCGCAGCGGCGAAGTCGATCTCGCCGACGAGGACCTGATCGCTGGGCCTGTCGAGCCTCAGCGTCAGGGTCTGGCGCGTCTGCTCGGGCCGCCCGTAGTGGGTGAAGACCTGGACGATGACGGTGCAGGGTCCGCAGACGGCCTGCTGGGAGGAGCCGTAGTAATGGGCCTTGATGGTGTACCGGCCGGGGAGCGCCTTGCGGATGACGTACTCCTCGGGGCCGTAGCCCTGGCGGAAGTCGCGCGAGGCCAGCCCGCCGGCCGGGGTGCGCAGGTTGCCGTAGAAGGCGTGGCTGCCGTCGGGCTCGTAGACGTGCAGATCGACGTCGGTCAGGTCGGCGTCCCAGGACATGCTGATGCGCAGGTCCAGATCGAGGGCCTTGATCAGCCTGGGGTCGAGGTCTGCGGGGGCCTGGAGGCCCGCCCGGCGGGCGCGGTCGATGAGCTGGTTGAGCTCCATCAGAGCGATGATCTCGATCTCGGGGAAGCGATCCCAGCTGCCCATGACCACGGTGACGAGCAGCGTCATCGCCCTCATCGCGTCCTCGGCCTGACCCCTGGCCTCCCAGCGCTGCCCGAGGGCGAGCGCCAGATCCCGGTGGGACTGCGGCTCGTCGTCGCGCAGCTTCAGGACGCGCTCGAAGATCTCGACGGCCAGATCGAGGGCGCCGGCCTGCTGGGCCCTCCAGGCGGCCATGCGCATCAGGGCCGGGTCGTCCAGGCCAAGCTCCAGCAGGTTCGTCAGGACGCGCAGGCCCTCCTGAGCGGGGCCCTTGCTCAAGAGCAGGTCGGCGCAGTCGAGGAAGAAGGCCGGGCTGGCCTGCCACTGCGGGCGCGCCTGGACGTAGGCGGCGTAGGCGCCGCCCTCGGCCGCGCGGCGCATCGCCTCGAGGTAGGGCGCGGTGGGCTCCCAGGCCTGGATGCGGACCGACGCCCCGCGGCTGCCCTGGCTGTCGCGGCCGCCTTCGCCGCCGTCCGAGGCGATCTCCCTTGATCGGGATCGGTCCCCGCGGCTGACCTCGGCCTCCATGAAGTCCATCGAGGCGCCGACCGCGCTTGAGGAATCCGGCTCTGCCTCACACGCGTCGTAGACGGGCGCCATCGGGGCCATCGGCGACAACGCGCGGGCGGGCATGGGCGCCGCCATGGGCACCGCCATGGGCGCCGCCATCGCGGGCGGCGAGCCAGGTCGGGGCGGGGGCGCCCCCCCCACGGCGCCGAAGGAGCCCGTGGCGCTGGGGGACCCGGCGGATCTTTGCTTGAGCTTCTCCTGCGCAGGAGCCGGGGTGAAGTCCGTCTCAAACCACTGAACACGCGTCTTCCAAAGCGCCAGCACGCTGTTGATCTGGCGCGCCTTCTTGTTCTCGCCCTCGTGGTCCTTCTGCCGCCGCCGTGCGGCCCAGGCGGTGCGCATGTCCGGCAGCGAGGCGGGGGGCTCGATGTCGTACTCCAGGTATTGCTCAAGGCTCTCCAGCACCAGCAGCGAGGACCCCGAGGTCACGATCCCGAAGCGCCGACCGAGCGCCAGCGCCTCGCCGCCGCTGTCCCCCCGCGCCTCGACCGCCGCGATCTCCATCGCCGCCCAGCCGCGAGCGACGATGGCTCCGGGCGTGGCCGCAGCGGCGCTCAGGTAGACGGGCGAGGCGCCCTTGCCGATGGAGATGGAGCCGTCCTGGTCGACGAGGCGCCCCAGGACCGTGATCCGGCCGCCGTCGACGCGGGTGTGGACGTCGGCGCAGCCGGACTGCGCGGCGATCACCGCGCCCGCCCGGGGTCGGATCGACGCGGCGGCCTGCGCCACGTCGATCCTCAAGAGGTTCGTGAAGGTCGCGCCGGTCTGAAGGGCGAGGTGCTTGAGCAGGGCGCTGTTGCAGCTGGCTTGCGACGTGATGGTGAAGACCGGCAGCCCGCCGAACTTCGGCAGCCCTTCGCCGAGCGTCGCCATGCCGTCCGAGAAGAGGAGCCAGGCCTCGGCGCCGCCCGGCGCCGTCGAGAGGTCGAGCGCCGACAGGCGCGTGCCGCCGTCGCGGGGCAAGGCCTCCAGCGCGGCGATGAGGCCGTCGGCGCGGCCGCCCGAGATCGTGAACGACCTCGGGGTCGGATCGACCACGTCCCGAAAGACCACCAGCTCGACGTGAAGCTCCGGCCACCGCCTCGCCAGCGCCTCGATGAGCTCCACGGACCGACGGCCCTCGCCGCAGCTGCCCGAGGCGTCCCAGGCGATGGCGATCCGGCGCGGCGACCAGGGCGCGGCGACCTCGGCCGGCAGGCGCTCGCTGATCGCGAAGACGACCGCGCCGTCCTCGGCCCGCTCGGTCGCCACGAAGGTGTCGGGCAGATCGGGCAGCCGGACGCTCAGATCGTCGCAGGCCACGCCGCGCGACAGCGTGGCCTCGGCCACCCAGCGCTCCCCCCAGCGGCTCATCGTCAGGTTGCCGATCCCGCCCGAGATCGTCGGCGCCACAGGCGGCTGGACCACCTCGACCTTGAGCGTGACCGCCTTGAGATCGGCGGCGAAGTTCAAGGGCAGGTGCCACGCCGCCGCTCTGTCGCGCACCGTCAGGTCGCTGACGCAGGTGATCCGCACGGTGCGGGAGCCGCGCGCCGGCAGCGGGTAGATCCGGGTTCGGTAGACATTGCCCTGGACCTGCTCGACCAGCCCGGGATCGACGCCCTTGCGCACCTCCGCCTCGAGGATGCGGCGCGCCTCCTGCTTCGGCACGATCACGCCGTCGACCAGGCGGCCGTTGACGTCCAGCGCGTAGCCGCAGACCGCCGCGCCGTCCGGCAGCGGGAAGACCAGCGAGCCCTCCAGCGGCCGCGCGTTCGGGTTGTAGAAGCGCATCGTCCAGGTCGTCTCGGCGAAGACCCCCTTGATGACGGCCTGGATGTCGAGGCTGGACAGCTCGATCGCCGTCTCGCCGCGAGGGATGTCGACAAAGGGGAGCGCGTCCAGGGGGCTTCGGTGCAGCGTCATGAGCGGGACTCCTTGAGGGTTGTGCTCTACGAGGTGACCACCGGCATTAGGTTTGGCAAGCCCGACCGCGCGACCGAGGCCTCAGCTCTGGAGGGCGGGCACCCACCAGGAGTCGCGCTTGCCGATCTCGTCGCTCCGCACCGGGTTGCCCAGCGGGTCGCGCTCGCGCTTGTAGACCTGGATGATCGCGTCGTAATCGAGGTCGGCGTCGATGGCCCGGCGCAACACCGCCTGGGAGGCCGACACGACGCGCGACAGCTCCTCGGCCGAGAGGTCGCGGGCAGGCCGGTGGGGCGAGACGCGCGCCTCGTAGAGCGCCTCGGCCACGTAGCGGTTCCCGAGGCCGCTCTGGCGCTTCTGATCCAGCAGGAAGAGCTTGATCGGGTGGCCGCTTCGGGCGGCGCGGGCGCCAAACGCCTCGACGGACCACGGGGTCGCGAAGGCCGGGTCCGTCTCGGGGAAGACCGCGACCTCGGGGCCGAGGTCCGCCAGGACGTCCACCGCGGCCGGATCGCTCACGCCGGGGTGGATCTCGAGGCCCGCCCAGTTCTCAGGATCGTAGAGCCCGAGCCGGCCCTCCCCGCCCTCGACCCAGAAGGTGCAGGATCTGGCCTCGGGCGGCTCCAGGTAGTGGGGGTAGCGACAGACGAAGGGGTCCGCGTCGACGCTCCAGCGCCCCTTGAGCATGAGGTGGCAGGTCGCCAGCCCGCGGGGCGTCTTGAGGATGATGTGTTTGCCGCGCTGGGTGACCCCCTCGATCGTGTTGCCTTCGAAGAAGGCCGACAGGATGGCCTCGCGGCCCTCGCGGGGCTGCTTCTTGAAGTGCCGCGGCCAGCGGTAGCCGAAGCGGTCGATGGTCCAGCCGACGCAGCGCTCTCGCAGGTAGCGGATCTGGACGTTGACCTCGGGGAACTCGGGCATGGCGGACCTCGGCGCTCGCGCGGCGGCGCCCGACGAGCGCGCCGCCCTGTCGACGATCAGGAGAGCAGCTCGGCGACCAGCGACCAGGCGCGCTCAAGCATCGCGGGGACGGCGTCGGCGTCGGTCCCGCCGCCCTGGGCCAGATCCGGCCTGCCGCCGCCCCGGCCGCCGACGATCGGGGCCAGCTCACGCAGCACCTCGCCGGCGTTGATCCGCACCCCCGCGACGTCCTTGCTGGCCGCCACGACGATCTGCACCTTGGGACCTCGGCGCGAGACCAGGACCACCAGCGAGCTGCCCAGCTTGTCCCGCAGCCTGTCGGATTGTTCGCGAAGATCGCCCTCGAACTCCGCGGCGATCACCTTGATCCCGCCGATCTCCCGCACGCCCGAGAGCATGTCCCCGGCGGCGGCGGTGGCCGCCTCGCGCCTGACCGCGTCGAGCTCCGCCAGCAGCGCCTTGCGCTCATCCTGGAGCCGCGCGACGGCCTCGACCACGCCCGCCGCCGAGGTCTTGAGCAGGCCCGCGATGGACTCCAGCTGGCCGGCGATCTGCCGCGCGTGGGCCAGCGCCCCGACCCCCGTCTGCGCCTCGATCCGCCGCACGCCTGCCGCGACGCCGCCCTCGGACGTGATCGTGAAGGCCCCGATCTGGCCCGTGGCCCCGACGTGCGTCCCGCCGCACAGCTCGATCGAGAAGCCCGGCACCGTCACCACCCGCACCACGTCGTCGTACTTCTCGCCAAAGAGCGCCATCGCGCCAGACGCCCGCGCCGCCTCAAGCTCCTTGAGGTCGGTGTTGACCGGCGCGTCCTTGAGGATCTCGCCGTTGACGATGTCCTCGACCCGCGCGATCTCCTCGGCCGTCATCGGCCGGTGGTGGGCGAAGTCAAAGCGCAGGCGACCCGGCCCGACCAGCGACCCCTTCTGCTGGACGTGATCACCGAGCACCTCCCGCAGCGCCGCGTGGGCCAGGTGCGTCGCCGTGTGGTTGCGCCGCGTATGATCTCGCCGCGCCCCGTCCGCGCACGCCTGGAGCGTGTCCCCGACGCCGATCGCCCCCGCCTCCACCGCCCCGTGGTGCAAGAAGAGCCCCGAGGCCTTCGTCGTGTCGGCGACCTCGAAGGCCGCGTCCGCCTTCCTGAGCGCCCCCGTGTCCCCGACCTGACCGCCGGACTCCGCGTAGAAGGGCGTCCGATCCACCACCACGATCCCGCGCTGGCCCGCCTTGAGCGCCTCGACCTGCTCGATCTCCTCGCCGTCGACCCTCACCAGCGCCACCACCGTCGAGACGTCCTCGACCCGGTCGTAGCCCGTAAAGCGCGTCTGCCCCTGCCCGTCTGCGATCTCGTACCACAGGCCCGCGACGGCCTCCTGCCCGGACCCCTTCCAGTTCGCACGCCCCCGCGCCTTCTGCTCGGCCTCCAGCGCCTCGAAGCGCGCCTCGTCGATGGTGAAGCCGCCCTCCGAGGCCATCAGGCGCGTCAAGTCCACCGGGAAGCCGTAGGTGTCCTTCAGCTCGAAGACCACCTCCCCGTCCAGCGAACCCCCGGCCTTGAGCCCCTCCAGCGCGCGGGTCAGAAGCCGCGTGCCCCGCTCAAGCGTCCGCGAGAAGCGCTCCTCCTCGCCCAGCACGACCTCGTGGATGAACTGCGCCCTCTCGCGCAGGCCGGGGTAGGGCTCGCCGAAGCGCTCGATCACCTCGGCGGCCGTGGCGAAGAGGAAGGGGTCCTCGAAGCCCAGCTTGACGCCGTAGCGGATCGCCCGACGCATGATCCGACGCAGGACATATCCCCGGCCGTCGTTGGCCGGCATCACGCCGTCGGCGATCAAGAAGGCCGTCGCCCGGGCGTGGTCGGCGATCACCCGCATCGCCACGTCCTGCTCCGATCCGCCGCCCCCGTAGCGCACCCCGGCCCGCTGGGCCACCTGCCCGATCAAGGGCACGAAGAGATCCGTGTCCCAGTTGGTCTGCTTGCCCTGGAGCACCGCCGTGACGCGCTCCAACCCCGCGCCCGTGTCGATGGACGGGCTCGGCAGGCTCGTGCGGCTGCCGTCCTCGTGCTGCTCGAACTGCATGAAGACCAGGTTCCAGATCTCCATGTAGCGGTCGCTGCCGCCGGCCGGCCCCCGCGTGTCCGAGCCCATCCCAGGCCCCAGATCGTAATGCAGCTCCGAGCACGGCCCGCACGGCCCCACAGGCCCCATCGACCAGAAGTTCTCCTTGGCGTCCAGCCGCTGGAGCCGCGCCTCCGGGAAGCCCGCCTGACGCCACAGATCATAGGCCTCGTCGTCCTCCTCGAAGACCGACACCCACAGGCGATCAGGGTCCATGCCGTAGACCCCCGTGAGCAGCTCCCAGGCCATCGCGATCGCATCGCGCTTGAAGTAATCCCCGAAGCTGAAGTTG
>SYOX01000386.1 GCA_005804885.1 Pseudomonadota bacterium | reverse complement strand
TCCGCAAGTGGTCCATCCTGGCCTCCGAAGCGATCACCAGCCGCAGGATCCTCATCCAGCTCGGCCTGGCCCGTCTGCGCCGCAACGCCTCCACCGGCAAGGACGAGGTCGTCAGCGACGACTTCGACACCGACGGCGACGACGCCCGGCCCTGAAGCGGCCCTCGCCCTCACGAAGGCGGCTTGCGGACCTCGGAAGGCGAGCTGTTGACCTCGGAAGGCGTCCCGAAGACTCCTGCGCCCTTCTTTGACCCCAGTGACCCTCGCCAGGATCACACACGAAGGACGCTTGCGAACATCGGAAGGCGGCCAGAGAACAACGGAAGGCGGCGCCGCAAGTTGTGCAAGCGGCTTTTGGAATAGCGCGATCCTCTTTGAAAATCTCGATGCCCGTCACCACGGGCTCGACGAGGCGCGCCATTGTTCTCCAGAGCGACCGCCCCAATAGCCACGGCGCGCGCCCCTCATCTCGATCCCGTCTGCACCGATGTTCCTGGCGCGCGCATCAATCTCGGACCCGTCTGCACAACTTGAAGACCCGTCTGCACGACTTGAAGACCCGTCTGCACCACTCGTTCGCCCGCCTTCCAAAGACCCGAAGGGGTTGACGCGACGCCCCACGCTCCTCGCGACGCCCGCCCCGGGCTCGCGCCCGGCGCTACAGGGAAGGGACGCCCCTTCGAGGCTGACGACAGCGGGTCGGCCAGCGGAGGCCGTGTCACAGATCCCAGGCGCCGAGATCCATTGAGGGCCTGGAGTCGAGGGACACGTCGCCGGCAGGTTGTCACCCCGTCGAGAGCCCCGCAGGGGCGTCCCTGGCCTGTAGCCTCGGGCGCGAGCCCGGGGCGAGCAGCGCGAGGCGTGGGGCGTCGCCTCCTGCAAGGACCTCGACATACCCACTGGAACCGGTTCCATGCTCTGGACCGTGGTGGTGGGGCCGGTCGACCCTGGGCGCCCACACGGGCCGCCCCTACACACGGGCGGCGTCACAGACGCAATGGGTAGGGGCGGCCCTTGTGGCCGCCCACGATGGTGGCGCACCCGTTGGGGATGCCCATCTCGGCCAGGCCGGCCACGACGGCGTCCGCATGGAACCGGTTCCAGTGGGACATACGCCTTGACTCGCCCTGAGGGGCGAGGGAGGTTGAGGGCGCCTGGGGACGAGCGCGGAGGGGGCATGAGGCAACGATATCGACAAGAAACCCTGGATTGCTCGGGGACTGAACATCTGATAGCCTTCGAGGCAAGGCATCCGGGCCGACGGAGGACAACATGGCCAACAGCCCACAGCCGATCTCTGCGGCCCCCACGCCGCTGCGCCCCACAGCCGACCCGCGGCCGCCCCGCCCTGGGGACTGGTCGCCGTGGTACCTGACCGACGAAGACGACATGGGTCAAAGCGGTCAGCAATACGAGTGCATCAAGCTGCTGGAGGACAGCCTCCTGCATCTGGTCCAGCAGCGCCAGTGGCCCGGCCTTCGCGTGGGCTCCGATCAGTTCTTCGCCTGGATCGAGGCCGAGCCCCTCGTGCGCCTCTCGCCCGACGTCTACCTCGTCCCCTGGCCTGACGACAGGCCCTTGCCGGCCTCCTTTCAGGTCTGGAGGCGCGGCCACCACCCGCCCCTGGTCGCCTTCGAGATCGTCTCGGAGGACTGGCGCAAGGACTACGACCGCATCCCCTTGATGTACGACCAGCTCGGGGTCAAGGAGCTGTTGATCTTCGATCCTGGAGCCGCCCATCAGATCGTCCTGCCCGGCCTGGAGGCCGACCAGGGGCCAAGGCGACAGGCCTGGCAACACTTCGAGCGCGACGCGCGCGGCGCCCTCACCCGCGTCTTTGCAGGGCAAGGCGGCTGCCAGTCCGGCGTCCTGGAGGTCTTCATGGTCGTGGCCGACACGGACCTGGGACCTCGGCCTCGTCTGGCCTTCGATCCCTACGGGCACGCGCTCGTGCCCACGATCGCCGAGGCCGGGCGCCAGCGCGCCGAGGCCGAGCGCCAGCGCGCCGAGGACGAGCGCCAGCGCGCCAACGCCGAGCGAAGGCGCGCCAGGATCGAACACCAACGCGCCGAGGACGAAAAGCATCTCAAGGAAGCCGAGGTCCAACGCGCTGACGTCGAGCGCCAACGCGCCGACGCCGAGCAACAGCGCGCCGACGCCGAGCGCCAACGCGCCGACGCCGAGCGACAGCGCGCCGAGGCCCTTGAGGCCGAGATTCTTGCCCTGCGGGCGCAATTGAGCCCTCCAAAGCCCGACCCCACTCAAGACCCATCGGGCTGACCCCGACCTGCTGCCCGTCCGTGTCTGAAGCGCTGCGGCCTCCTCCCGATCCCCCTCAAACTTGCGGGCGGGCTTGCCGGGCGAGGTCAGGATGGAAAAGCTAAAGATCTTCTAGAGTTACAGACAGGGTGAAGACCCCGCTGGTCGAGCGGCTGGGGCGGCCGTCGTCGTCTCCGTCCACGATCAGGTAGTAGGTGCCGGCCTGGAAGATGTCGGCGTCGATGGCGCGACCCCCAGCGGCGGGCGACCCGCACAGGATCTGCTGCGAGAAGCGGAAGAGATCGCACCCGCTCCTGAGGTAGAGCAGGCCCGGGAACCTCGGCTCGGTGTGAAGCGCGGCGACCAGCCTGGAGGGGCGATCGAGCACGACGCGGAAGGCCACCTCCGGCGAGTACTGGCCGTCGAAGGGCTCGGAGTCGGCGTCGCAGGCGAAGTGATAGAGGGCGCTGCCCTCGGAGGGCGCCGAGGTGGTCCCCCAGATCGTCGCCCCGGAGGCCACCTCGGCGCTCTGCGCGCAGGACGGCAGCGGGTACAGCGCGCAGCCCGCGTGCGGCCCCCCGGGCGTCCCCCCGTCCTCCCCGGCCTCGGGCGCCGACCCCGAGGGGCACCACGCGGTCGGGCGGTCGTTGTCCTGCGGCTCGATCTGGATCTGGCGCAGCTCCAGGCTCGATCCGCGCAGCCAGGGCCAGCTCTCGTCCCAGATCACCGAGTCGTAGAGGATCTCCTGACCTTCGACCTGCCGGGTCAGCCGCACCGCGCCAACCTGGGTCGTCTCCAGGATCAGCGCCGGGCCGGTGACCAGATCCACGCCCGGACCCGCGACCCCCGCGATCACCGCGAAGCCGCCGGGTTCGACCTCCACGGCCTCCAGGATCTCCAGGCTGGAGGAGCCGCTCGACACCGAGAAGCCGCGCAGCGACACGCGCTCGGCGCCCCGGTTGTGGATCTCGACGAGCTGCCCGGCCCAGGGCCGCTCGGTGTCCTGCCCGAAGATCGGCTCTCGCCGCAGCTCCGTGATCACGAGGCTGGAGCGCTGGGGGCGCTGGCACAGCTCGCCGGTCCCATTGCGATCGAAGTCTTCCTGGGCCGGGTTGAAGACCTCCGGACAGTTGTCGCTGGCATCTTCGACGCCATCTCCGTCGGTGTCCTCCCCGATGGGCGCGTCCGGCGGCAGATCGGCCCCCGCCTCCTCGTCGACGCCCTCATCTGCCGCGTCGGGGTCGCCGGCGTCGACGACCACGTCCTCGGGCTCTGGATCGATGGGATCGTCTTGAGGCGAGGGCGCGCTGTCGGCGCACTGACCCTCGACGCAGATGCGGCCGGCGGCGCAGTCGCCGTCCACGAGGCAGGCCGTCTTGGTCGGGAGCTGGCTGGCGTCGAAGGTGCACCCGCACAGCGACGCCGCGACGCCCCCTGCCAACACCGCCATTCTGACCTGCTTCATCGCCAAGCCCCGACCTGATCTGCGCTCAACCTCCCCCGACTATAGAGCCCCCACCCGCGCTTTCATAGCTCCCCCTTGACCTCCGGGTGAGGTCGATCCAGGATCGGCGGTCGGCCAGAGGCTGGCGTCGAGAAACATGAGGAGCCCGATGCGCGCGCTGACACGATCGAGCCTGTCCGTGGTCTTCTGGGGGGTCGTCTGCCCGATCGCGCTCGCGGCGGGGATCGCGGCGCTGGAGGCGAGGGAGGCCGAGGCGCAATCGCCGGAGTCGCTGATGAGCTTCTCGCCGCCCAGCGCGCAGATCGTCGTGGGGATCGACCTGCAGCCGGCGACCTACGCGCGGCCCTTCTCGACCCTGGCCCTGCACACCCTGACGCGCGACCCCAGAGCGGCCCGCTTCATGGGCTGGGTCGAGCAGTCCCAGATCGTGATCGCGCCGGACACGGCGATGAGCTTCGAGGACGACCAGGGTCACACCGCCGCCCTCTTTGACTACGTCACCCTGCGCGACAGCCACTGGCTGCGCCTGGAGGCCCTCATGGGCCTCAACGGCATGTCCCAGGCCAAGGTCCGCGGCGCCCAGCTCTGGACCGCCTCGCCCGAAGCCGAGCCGCCGCTGCCCGAGGGCATGGCCGTGGCGCGCCTGAACGACACGGTCCTGGCCGTCGGCCACGAGGTCATGGTCAAGGCGATCGTCGAGGCGGCCCGCAGCCGCCCCAACGCCCGCGGCCCGATGGCCGAGCTTGCCTCCTCGATCCCGCGCGCCGCCACGGCCTGGTTCGCCCTCTGGGCGCCCGCCTCCGAGCAGCCCTGCGGCAAGGAGGCCAGCGGCTACGGCGTGCTCGACGACGGCCTCCTGATCGAGATCCGCTGGCGCTGCGACGCGGTCGAGGCCGCCAACGCCCACCGCGACGCGATCGCCGCCGCGCTCAAGGACGAGGCCCTCGGCCGCGAGTTCGCCCAGATCCCCGAGCTGATCGCCCTGATCGGCAGCGCGCGGATCCAGCGCGTCGGCACCGACGTCGTCCTCGTCATCACCTCCCGCGACGCCCGCCTGCGGGCCATCCTCAAGGACCTCGCCCGGCTCGCCCTCCCCGCCTTCAAGGAGTAAGGCGCCGCGCTGGCCGCCTTTGACACCCCGGGCCGCCTGTTGCACATTACCGGCCTTGAGTCGAAGCGTCACACCCCCATGCCCGAGAGAGAGAACATGGCCGAAATCAAGAAGCTCGGCGTCATCGGCGCCGGACAGATGGGCAACGGCATCGCCCAGGTCGCCGCCGTCAGCGGACTCGACGTCGTCATGACCGACATCTCCCAGGAGGCCGTCGACCGCGGCCTGTCCACCATCAAGCGCTCCCTCGACAAGCTCGTCCAGAAGGAGCAGCTCTCGGCCGATCTCCGAGAGGCCGCCCTGAGCCGCATCGCCACCGCCCTCTCCATCGACGCCGTGGCCGACTGCGACCTCGTCGTCGAGGCCGCCTCCGAGAACCTCGCCCTCAAGCTGTCGATCTTCGCGCAGCTCGACGCCGCCTGCGCCCCCGGCGCGATCCTGGCGACGAACACCTCCAGCATCTCCATCACCCGCATCGCCGCCGCCACGAAGCGCCCCGAGCAGGTCATCGGGATGCACTTCATGAACCCCGTCCCCCTGATGAAGCTCGTCGAGATCATCCGCGGCCTGGCCACCGACGACGCCACCTACGAGGCCACCCGCGCCATGGCCGTCCAGATGGGCAAGACCTGCGTCCTGGCCCAGGACCACCCCGGCTTCCTCGTCAACCGCGTCCTGATGCCCTACATCAACGAGGCCGCCTACACCCTCATGGAGGGCATCGGCTCCGTCCAGGACATCGACGAGGCCATGAAGCTCGGCACCAACGTCCCCATGGGCCCCCTGACCCTGGCCGACTTCATCGGCCTCGACACCTGCCTCGCCATCATGGAGGTCCTCAACGACGGCCTCGGCGACACCAAGTACCGACCCTGCCCGCTGCTGCGCAAGTACGTCGACGCCGGCTGGCTCGGGCGCAAGTCCGGCCGCGGCTTCTACAACTACAACAAGACCTGATCCCTGCAAGACTCGGGGCGCGGCCGCGCCCCGCCGGCCGAGGCAACCCCCATGAGCGCTCCTGACGCAGATCCGAAGGGTGCAGATCCCAAGGCAAAAAACCTGCGCGTCGAGATCGACGAGGCCGTCGCCATCGTCACCGTCGACCGCCCCAAGGCCCTCAACGCCCTGAACTCGGCCACCCTCGACGAGCTTCTGGACGCCTTCAACGCCCTGGCCGCCGACCCCGCCGTCCGCGCCATCGTCCTGACCGGCGCCGGCAAGTCCTTCGTCGCAGGCGCCGACATCGCCGAGATGGTCGACATGAGCGCCGCAGAGGCCCAGGCCTTCTCCGCCCGCGGCCAGCGCCTCATGCTCGCCATCCAGTCCTGCCCGCGCCCCGTCATCGCCGCCATCAACGGCTCCGCCCTCGGCGGCGGCTGCGGGCTGGCCATGGCCTGCGACATCCTCTACGCCAGCGACAAGGCCCGCTTCGGGCAGCCCGAGGTCAACCTCGGCGTCATCCCCGGCTTCGGCGGCACCCAGCGCCTCACCCGCCTCGTCGGCCGCGCCATGGCCTCCGAGCTCATCCTCACCGGCCGCCTCATCAACGCCGAGGAGGCCCTGCGCATCGGCCTCGTCTGCCACGTCTTCCCCGCCGACGCCCTCATGGACGCCGCCCTCAAGGCCGCCCGTGAGATCGCCGCCAAGGGCCCCCAGGCCATCGCCGCCGCCAAGGCCGCCATTCAGGCCGGCGCCGACGTCCCCATCGAGCGCGCCTGCGAGCGCGAGACGCTCGCCTTCGCCAACAGTTTCGCCACCGACGACCAGACCGAGGGCATGCGCGCCTTCCTCGACAAGCGCCCCCCCAACTTCACCGGCCGCTGATCCTCACCTCGAATCGAGCCCCCCAGGCTCGCGCCTGGGGCTACATTTGTCCAGGTACGCCCCTGCGGGGCTGGCGACGGGGTGTCAGCGTGAATGGGGGGTGTCGATCTTGTTGATCTTACAGGAAAAGTTCAGGGGCTCGGAGGCAGACATCGAGCGGCCTTGAGAGGGTCTGTCGCCTGAAGGTTGACTTCCTGTCGCCAGCCCCGCCGCAGGGCGGGGCGTCCCTGGACAAACTGCAGGCCCGGGCGCGAGCCCGGGTG
The DNA here is from genome assembly GCA_005804885.1 of Pseudomonadota bacterium. GTDB lineage: Bacteria > Myxococcota_A > Bradymonadia > Bradymonadales > SYOX01. The sequence continues at coordinate 22,124 of SYOX01000386.1, read as the reverse complement.
GACCGCCAACGTGCGGATCTCACCATCGAAGCCGACCCGCCGATCTCTCCGTACCCATCAACGAAGTCGATTCGTCGATCCCCCTTGCCCGTAATACGAGCGTCCCCCCTCCTTGCGCAGCGAGGAGGGGGACAGGGGGTGGAGTTCGCCGATCTCTCCATGTCCAGCAACGAAGTCAATCCGCCTTGGGGCGTGAGGGCGGATCGAGGCGGTAGATGGCGCCCTGGCCGTAGTCGGCGACGTAGAGGCGGCCTGAGGCGTCGCGGCCGAAGGTGGAGATCAGGATGGGCCACTTGCCCAGCGCGAAGGCGGCCTCGGCCTTCTGGCCGGGCGCCTCGGGCAGCCGGATGGCCCAGATCCGACCCGAGATGAAGTCCCCGAAAACATAGAGGTTTTTGAGCGCGTCGTGATCCTCGCGGGTGGAGACGTAGCCGCCGGTGACGGACCAGCCGTCCTGGCGCGGGTAGGTGTAGGCGGGGTCGATGAGGTGGTCGGTGGGGCAGTCGACCTCGGGAGCGAAGCAGCGATCGCCTTCGCGGATCTTCCAGCCGTGGTTCTCGCCGGCTCGGGCGATGGTGATCTCTTCGAGGGTGTCCTGGCCGACGTCGGCGATGATCAGGCGGCCGTCGGGGGCGAAGCTGTATCGCCAGGGGTTGCGCAGGCCCCAGGCCCAGATCTCGGGGAGGCCGCGCTCGGGGTGGCCGACGAAGGGGTTGTCGGGCGGCAGGGCGTAGGGGAGGCCGGGGTCCTGGCGGTCGACGTCGACGCGGAGCATGGCGGACAGGAGCGTGTGGGTGTCCTGGCCGTGGCCGTGGGGGTCGTCGGCGAAGCCGCCGTCGCCGAGGCCGATGTAGAGCATCCCGTCGGGGCCAAAGGCCAGCTGTCCGGCGTTGTGGTTCTGGTAGGGCTGGGGGACGGAGAGGATCGTCTTGACGTGGCGGGCGGGGGCGCGCTGGAAGTCGGCGCCAGGGAGGTGCCACTCGTCGATCCGGGTGATGTCGCCGTGGGGGCTGGCGACGACGGCGTTGGTGAAGATCCTGCCCGTGTCGGCGAAGGCGGGGTGAAAGGCCAGCCCGAGGAGGCCCTGCTCGCCGTCGGTCAAGACCTCCATCTCCAGCAAAGGGCTGGCGGCGCCTGCGCCGTCGAGGGAGCGCCAGGAGGCGCGGCCCGCTTGCTCCAGGACGACCATGAGGGTCGAGGAGCCCGGCGGGAACTGGATGTCCGTGGGGGCCGAGTAGCCGGCGGCGATCTGGGTGAGCGCGATGGGGATCTTCTCCCGGGTGGCGTCCAGATCCGAGAAGACCGACGAGAGGGCCGAGGGGTCGCCCTGGGCCTCGTATTCGGGCGTGAAGGCGATGACGAGGCCGCGGCGGACGGTGTCGCCGCAGGCGAGGGCGAAGAGAGCCGCCAGGGCGACGAGGGCGACGAGCGCCAGCGCGGCCTTTTGCGGGGCCTTGAGGCGGGCGGGGGTGATCTTCTCGGGGGTCTTCATGGTGCGGCGCCGGGGGCCAGTGGGATCATGATCGCGTCTTTGGGCGCATGATCGCGGGTTTGTCGGGCCATGATCGCGGGGATGAGCGCGCGGGTCCAGGGGGAGGGGTCAGCGGCGGCGGCGCATGAGGCCGCTGAGCTTGCGGGAGATCTCGGGGAGCTGGGCCTCGGGGCCGATCTGGAGGACGGGGATGCCGAGGCCCTCGATGGTGCGGACGATGGCGCGGCGCTCGTCCTGCTCGGCGAGGGTGAAGAGGGCGTGGAGGGTCTCGGAGCGCTGGGCCGAGCGCGTGGGGGTCAGGGCGACGTAATCGGGGGTGAAGGGGGCGATGAAGGCGATCTTGTGTCGGCGGGCCTGGACGAGCCGCAGGGCGCGGACGATCAGCTCGGTGTTCATGATCCCGCACAGGTCCGAGAGGATGAGGATCGTATGGCTCTCGCGGGTCTGGGAGAGGATCTCTTCGAGGCACTGGACGAGGCCGCGCTCTTTCTGGCCGAGGCGCGTCTCGACGCGGTAGGGGATCTCGACGCCGCGCAGGTGGCAGAAGCGGCGCAGGGGGGAGAGGCGCTTGTAGGCCAGGACGCCGGCGTGGAGGCAGAGGTCGTCGAAGCGGCGGGCCTCGTCGTCCAGGACGGAGCGGATCCAGGTCTGCAGGAGGTCAAAGTCGTAGGCGTCGCCTTCGAACTCGATCAGATCGCGGGTGGCAGAGGCGCCCTCGGAGGGTGCGCCGGCGGCGCGGATGGTCTCGCGGCGGGTCAGGGCGTGGCGGCGGAAGTCCAGGCGCTCGTGGATGAGGAGGTATCGCGCGACGAGCTCGGCCACTTCGAGATCGGAGTACTCGGTCAGGTCCTCGTCGACGACGTGGCGGACGCCGACGAGGTGGTTGAGGAGCTGTCGCTGGTGGTGCTTGCCGTCGCGGGGTCGCAGGTGGCCGTGGATCTTCTCGTCGAAGGTGATCAGGCCGAGGCGGTCGTTGGCGTGGGCGACCTGATCGGAGAGGGCGGCGCTCAGGCGCAGGGCGTGTTCGAGCTTGGAGGAGATGCGGGCGGGGTCCTGGCCGCCGCGCATGGTGCTGGAGATGTCGAGGCAGAGGTAGGTGCTCGTGACCAGCTCGGACTCGTAGTCCTTGACCATGAGGCGGCCGGTGCGGGCGGTGGCCTTCCAGGCGATGGCGCGGAAGGGGTCGCCGGACTGGTGCTCGCGCAGCTCGCGCAGGTCGGTGCCGAAGCCGGCTTGACGGACGAGGTGGGCGCCCTCGCGGTCGCGGGCCTTCTGGCGGCGGGGCTGCGCGCGCGAGGCGGGCGATCCGAGGGGGTCGGGCATGAACTTGAGGCAGGTGGGGGTGGCGACGTACTCGCCGACGCAGACGAGGCCCAGCAGGTCCTTGATGGAGACCTTGAAGCCGTGCAGGAACCAGCGGCCGGTCTCGGCGGCCTTGAGGGCGAGGTCGGTCTCCAGGGTGGCGTGCCCGGGCAGCTGGAGGTTGTCGGGGACGGCCTCGGTGAGGCGGAGGCCGCTGGCGGCGTGGGGGTCGAGGGTGAGGTTGCGCAGGCCGACGCCGGCCCGGTTGTGCAGGCGCATCTTGAGGCGCACGGGGTGTCCTGCGCGCAGGGTGCCGAAGCCGGACGGGTCGGGGGCGCTGATCTCGACGGCGAGCAGGCGGCGCTCCAGGGCCAGGGCGGCGGGCATCAGGGCGTAGTAGGACATGGCCAGGGTGCCGAGCAGGGCTGCGCCGACAAGCAGCAGGGCCCAGTGGCTGGCGAGCGCGCCGGCGGCGATGAAGAGGACGGCGGCGGCCAGCAGCGCGCGTCCGGTGGCTGTGAGGTAGGGGCTCACGACTCTCCGTAGCGGACCGTCTCGAGGGCCTGCCGCACGACATCCTCGGAGCGGTAGCCGCTCAGCTCGGCCTCGGGGGTCAGCAGGATGCGGTGGGCCAGGACGGGCGCGGCGAGGTGGCGGATGTCGTCGGGCAGGACGTAGTCGCGGCCGCGCAGCAGGGCGCGGGCCTTGGCGGCGCGCATCAGGGCGATGGAGGCGCGCGGGGAGGCGCCGAGCTGGATCTGCTGGTGCTGGCGGGTGTAGTGGACGACGCGGACGATGTAGGTCATCAGCTCCTCGTCGACGTGGACCCGCTCGGCCAGGGCGGCGTATTGGAGCATGGCGGCCGGCTCAAGGAGGGCCTGGGTGGGGGGGACCTCGCGGTCGTGGGTGCGCATGATCCGCAGCTCGTCGTTGAAGGTGGGGTAGCCCATCTGGAGCTTGATCAGGAAGCGGTCGAGCTGGGCCTCGGGCAGCAGGTAGACGCCCTCCTGCTCGACGGGGTTCTGGGTGGCCAGCACCAGGAAGGGCGGCTCCAGGGCCTTGGTGACGCCCTCGATGGTGACCTGCATCTCCTGCATGGCTTCGAGCAGGGCGGACTGGGTCTTGGCCGGGGCGCGGTTGATCTCGTCGCCCAGGACGACGTTGGCGAAGATGGGGCCCTTGCGCAGCACGAAGGCGTTGTCGCGCATGTTGAGGATGTAGGTGCCGGTGATGTCGCTCGGCAGCAGATCGGGGGTGAACGGGATGCGCCGGAAGGAGGCCCCGAGGGTCTGGGCGAAGGCCTTGACCAGGGTGGTCTTGGCCACGCCGGGGACACCTTCGAGCAGGATGTGGCCGCGGGCGATCATGGCGATCAGCAGCGCCTCGATGGTGCTCTCGGGGCCGATGTAGACGCGGGCGATCTCGCGGGTGACGGCTGCGACGTGGGCCTTGACGGCCTCCAGCGCCTCAGGGTCGATCCCCTCGGTCCGGAGGTTCGCGTCGACGTGGATGTTGCTCATGGTCCTGTCCAGCTCCGATGTGTTCGAGCATCTGGGTGGCGCGCCCGTGGACGCGCATCAGCTCGCGCTCGCCAAAGTAGGTCTCGCTGTCGAGAAAGAGGCGGTGCCTCGGCGGGATACGGGAGAAGAGCCGCAGCAGCGCCAGGGCCTGCTTGAAGCTGCGGGCCCTGGCCCGCCCGCTCAGGTGGCTCTGGTGGCGCTCGACGAAGCGCTGGGCGACCTGGCGCAAGAACACCGCCCGCCTCGGGTCGTCCTGGGGCGGGACGGGCTCGCCGGGGGCCAGCGCCCGGAAGACGCGCCTCTCGAACTCGGCCTTGAGGATGGCCATCGGCAGGGCGTAATTGGCCTGAAAGCCGCCGTGCTCGTACCTGAGCAGGTTCCACTCGAACTCCGACAGCGGCCTGACGTGGGCCGGCGGCCCCACCTCCGGCGCCACGATCGCGGCCCGGCGCCAGGAAAAGACCGTGATCATAAAGACGATCAGCCCCACCATCAACAGCAACGAGGCGAAGTAGACCGCATTGCGGGCCGGCACGTACGAGGTCAGCTCCTCGATGAACTGGTTGACCACCCCGAGCGTGTCCTCGAAGGCGTCCTTCAGGTCCTCCTCGTGGGCGTTCTTCGGCGCGTAGGTGCCCTCCATGACGAAGTCGCCCACGACCAGCCGGGGGCGGCAGGTCGTCAGCCCCCGGCACAGGTAGTCGAGGGTGTTGCGAAGAAAGCGTTTGTTGTCGCGCACTTCCAGCATGTGGTTGATCAGGACGCTGGAGTCGCCGATCACCACCACCTTGCCGCGCCCCAGGCGCATGTCGTAGACCAGCCCGGAGGCGCCGTCGTCGTAGGGCAGGATCGCCCCGCCCTCGGTCTGCAGCGCGGCCGGGTGGTTGGCGACCACCTCGCCGACGTCCTCCAGCAGCGGGTGCTTGCCGCCGGGCGTGAAGATCGGCAGGCCGGGACGCCCCAGGAAGTAGCGGGCGTGGCGAGCCTCCCCCGTCGGCACGCGCCGGATGCCCAGGCGCTCCAGAAACTCCCTCGAGGCGCCGTGATCGTCGGCCAGCACCAGCCGCCCGCCGTCGATGACGAAGCGGGCCAGCTGCTGCGCGTCGAGCTCCTCGGTAGGAAAGATGACGATCAGGCGGTCATCGGGGCCCAGGGCCCCGAAGTCTATCGAGGACATCGGCTGAAGCTCGTAGCCCTGACCCTCGGCCAGCGCCACGAAGTCCGACAGCCCGTTCCAGGCCCGGTTCTCCAGCGCGAAGTCGCCGCCCCGCAGCGCGGGCTGCGCCCAGGCCGGGCTCGTCGACGCGCAGAGCGTCGCCAGCGCCGCGGCCAGCAGCCCGGCGCGCGCCATGAGGCCAGGGGCGATCACCACAGGCCCTCCTCCATGGCCTCGACCGAGACCTGCTTGCGGACCTCCTGCGTCAGCCGCTCCATGATCGTCGCCAGCGCCTCGTCGTGGCGCCGCTGGCTGAAATAGACCTCCTCCAGCACGCTGACGACGGCCGCGATCAGCGCCTCGGGGGTCAACGACCCCTCGCCCCGGCTCGCCTCCAGGACCTGCTCAAGCCGCGCCTTGAAGGCGGCCACGCCCTCCTGGCCGCCGGGGAAGGGCTCGCGGACGGAGGCCTCGACGGCCCGCAGCAGCAGGCGGCTGGCCTGCCGGGGGGTCAGCCGGCCCCAGGACTCGCGCTCGCTGGCCACGTCCTCGACCATCTGCTCGTAGAGATCGCGGACGACGACCCGCACCGGCGTCATCGGGAAGCGAAACCAGCGCAGCCGGCCCCCGTGGGGGACCTCGAAGCGATAGGAGGCCGAGATGTAACCCCGACACTGCACCCTCAGGACGTGCGGCCCCGCGTCGAGGTTCACGAAGGCGAACTCCCCGTCGCTCCCCGTAAAGGCCCTGAAGTCCGGCTCGCCCTCCTCCCCCTGGCCCGGCCCCGCCCGCCGCAGCGTCACCTCGCCGCCCTCGATGGGCGCCTTGATCTGGTTGTCCCAGAGGATCCCGGCGATGTCCTGGGGCGAGCGCGCCACCTCGGCGGGCACCTCGCCGGCGGGGATGGGGATGATCGCGGGGGCGCGGGCGCCCGCCATCGTCTGCCTGGGGCGGCGCTCGGGGGGCTTGCGCCGCATCCAGCCGCGCACCCCGTCGCGGATCGCGAAGCCAGCCAGCACCGCCACGCACACCCCCAGGATGATCGCCAGCAGCCAGGGCAGCAGCCCCTGCCCGGTCTTGTTGACCTCCAGCGTGAGGGACTCCGACTCGACGCTCTGCCCCTCGATCGTCAGCCTCGCCCGCACGTCCAGGCGGCCCTGCTCCAGCCGGTCCTCGGCCACGAAGAGGTCATAGCCGCCGTCGTCCTTGCTGCGCACGCTGTAGCGGCCGACCTCGGCGCCCTTCTGGGTCATCAACACGTCGACCACCCCGCCGGCCACGGCGCCGTAGCGATCCTCGACCTGCCCCTTGACCCGGACCCCCCGATCCAGCCGCGCGCGGACATTGCGGGCCTCAACGCTGAGCCAGGGGCCGTCGAGGACCCGCAGCGTGGTCGCCGCGGCGGCCTCGGCGAAGGCCCGCGAGCCCTCGAAGCTGACCCGGATGGGCACGCTCGGATCGGTGACCTCGCCGAGCCGCAGCGGCACCGAGGCGGTGCCCTCCGCGCCGGTGGGGATCTCCACCCGCTGGCCGCCGATCTCGACGGACAGGGGCAGATCGGGGACGGGGGAGGCGCCGTTGGTGGCCGCGACCCGCACCAGGACGGTGTCGGCGCCCTTGAGGACGAACTCGGGCACCTGGAGGCTGAGCAGGACGGCCCCGCGCTCGCAGGTCACGACCGACTCAAGGACGCTGCGCGAGAAGTAGTGCTCCTGGCCGCCGTAGGTGATGTCGACGTCGTAGACGCCAGGATCGAGCGAGACGGCCAGGTAGAAGCGCCCCGTCCGGTCGGTGCGGGCCTCGCGGGCCACGGGGCCCAGCGGCCCGCGCTGCTTGAAGGCCAGCGCCACCGACTTGCCCTCGATACCCTGCCCGATGTTGTCCCTCAGGTGCCCGTCGACCGTGACGCGGGTCCCCTCGGCGTGGACCTCGGCGGTCATCTTCGTCCGCGCGCCGATCCGCACGTCGAAGGCCTGCGCGGGCGCGCACCACAGCGCCCCGAGGAGCGCCGCCCAGACCAGGGCGCGCGCAGGCGAAGGCCCGGCCGAGGCGAGGGCGCGCCCGGTCGGCTTGGATCGGAGGGGTCGCAGGCACAGTCGGGGCTTGTCGGGTCCTGTGATCACCGATATCGTCGTTGTGCTAGGGGGGAGGCATCGCGCCCTGCCCTCACCACGGGCCAGGCGTCGCCATTGTAACACGATCAAGGACGGCGTCACACCGCCTCGACGCGGCCGAGGCGCGCCTTTGACCCGATGCCTCGGGCCGTCGGCGAGGCGCCGGATACGGACAACACGCGCCGGGCCGGCGAATCGTCCCGAGCGGGGCCCTGGAGGGGCCAGCGATGATCCCGAAGCTCTTCCGCGACCCGGTGCACAACATCATCAGCCTCGACACCCACGACCCCTGCGATCGAGTGCTGATCGGGCTCATCGGGACGCCGGAGGTGCAGCGGCTGCGGCACATCCGGCAGCTTGGGCTGGCCAACCTCGTCTACCCGGGCGCGGAGCACAGCCGCTTCACCCACTCGCTGGGGGTGACACACCTGGCGCGGCGGATCATCGATCAGGTCGCCGGGGCCGGGGCGGACCCGGCGATGCGGCTGCGGACCCTGGCCGCGGCGCTCTTGCACGACATCGGCCACGGCCCCTTCAGCCACGCGATCGAGAAGGTCACGCAGATCGACCACGAGGAGATCGGGGTGGCGCTGCTGCTGGACCCGGACAGCGGCGTCCACGCGGTCCTGAGCGCGGTGGACCCGACGCTGCCGGCCGAGGTCGCGGCGATGATCAAGGGGGAGGGCCCGCGGACCTTCTACCGGGACGTGGTCTCCAGCCAGCTCGACGCCGACCGGCTCGACTACATCCTGCGCGACGGGCTGGCGACGGGGGTCAAGATCGGCGTCTACGATCTGGAGCGGATCTTGACGACGCTGGAGGCCGATCCGCACCACCTGCTGATCAACTCAAGGGCCAAGGAGGCCGTCGAGGGCTACCTGATGGCCCGCTTCCACATGTACAAGCAGATCTACCTGCACAAGGCGGTGCGCTCGGCCGAGAAGATGCTGGAGGCGGCGCTCGGCAGGGCCGCTGCGCTCTTGAGGGAGGCGCCGGGGTCGCTCGCGCCTGTGGCGCCGGCGCTCGGCGGGCTCTTGCGGGGCGAGCGCGTGGAGGCGGCCGCCCTGGCGCGGCTGGACGACGCGGACGTTCACGTGGCGCTCAAGGCGTGGGCCGCGGGGCCGGACCCGATCCTGGCCGAGCTCTCCGGCGGGCTGGTCGGCCGTCGCCTCTTCAAGACGCTGGCGCTGCCGAGGGATCCGGCCCGCGCCGGGGCCATCGTGGCGGCAGGGCGAGAGGTGGCCCGGCGAGAGGGCTGCGACCCGGAGCACCACCTGCTCGTCGACAGGGCCGAGGACACGCCCTACCGCCCCTACGAGCCGGGGGCGACGGCGGGGCAGAAGCCCATCATGCTCTCCATCGAGGGGGGGCAGGGGCGGATCGAGGATCACTCGGACATCGTCCACCTGCTGGGGCGAGATCGCTATGAAGTTCAGCGGATCTGCTTCCCGGAGCGGCTGCGCCCGGCGCTCCTGTCGAGGCTTCAGCGCGAGGGGTTGATCCCGTCGTAGAGGTCCTCGAAGGTCTTGGCGGCGCTGGCCCAGCTCCAGTCGATGGCCATGCCGTTCTGCTGAATGCGGGCGAAGGCCTCCGGGTAGGTGTGCCAGGTGTGGGCGGCCCAGCCGATGGTCTCGGCCAGCGCGCCGGGGGTGAAGTCGTCGAAGGTCCAGCCGGTGCCCGCCTGGGAGGAGGGGTCCCAGGGCTGGACGCTGTCGCGCAGGCCCCCGACGGCGCGCACGACGGGCGCCGCGCCGTAGCGCATGGCGTAGAGCTGGGTCAGGCCGCAGGGTTCGAAGAGGGAGGGGACGACGATGAAGTCCGAGCCGGCAAAAACGCGGTGGGAGAGCGAGAAGTCCTTGGCGAGCCGGACGCGGATCTTGTCGGGCCAGGACCGCTGAAGCGCCAGCAGGCCCTCGTGGAGCTTCGGATCGCCGAGGCCCAGGACGATAAACTGGAGATCCTGCGCGAAGATCGACGGCGAGCCGGCCAGCAGCAGCTCAACCCCCTTTTGCCAGTCGAGCCGGGAGACGATCCCGAAGAGGGGCACGTCGGCGCGGCGCGGCAGGCCGAGCTCAAGCTGGAGGGCCTCCTTGCTGCGAGCCTTGCCGGAGAGGTCGGCGGCGTCGAAGGGGTGCAGGAGCTCAGGGTCGCTCGAGGGGTCCCACTCGCGGTCGTCGATGCCGTTGAGGATGCCGATGAGCTGGCCGGCGTCGCGCTTGTCGCGCAGGACGCCGTCGAGGCCAAAGCCGCCCGAGGGCGTCATGAGCTCCTGGGCGAAGGTGGGGCTGACGGCGGTGACGCGATCGGCCGAGACGATCCCCCCCTTGAGGGTGTTGAGCGCCCCGTCGTGCTGGAGGGTCGCGGCGTGGCGGCCCGACAGATCGAGGCCGCCCAGAGTGGAGGGGGCGAAGAGGCCCTGGTGGGCGGCGTTGTGCAGGGTCAGGACCGAGCGCGTGCTCTGGAAGAGCCCGATGGGCTTGTAGAGGGCGTTGAGGTAGAGCGGCACCAGCGCCCCCTGCCAGTCGTGGGCGTGCACGATGTCCGGCTCGCCCAGCGGCGCGCCCTGCCACAGCGGGGCCGCGCGGGCGACCTCCAGCGAGGCCCTGGCCATCAACGCATAGCGCAGCTGGTTGTCCCCGAAGACGCCCGAGTCGTCGCCGTAGATCCCGCCCCGATCGTACATGGGGTTGGCCAGCAGGACGTGGGCCAGCCCCGGCCCCTCCTCCGAGACGATGAAGCGGACCTCGTGGTGGGCCCCGAAGAGCCAGAACCAGAAGCCCCCGCGCTCCTCCCAGCTCCGCCCGGCCACGCGCGCGCCGCCGTAGCAGGGCGAGACGGTCACCACCTGATGGCCGCGGGCCGCCAGCGCCGCAGGCAGCGCCCCGCACACGTCGCCCAGCCCGCCCGTCTTGGAGAAGGGGGCCACCTCGGCGGCCACAAACAGGATCTTCATCAACCCTCCAGAGGCTCTGGCGCCTCGCCTCTCGACGTCGAGCCGCCGGGATCGCCCAGGCGCCTTGTCGGATATCGCTGCGGCCTTTGATAGCGCGCCTGAGCCCGCGATACAACCGCCGCGACGGCGCAGGCCCGCCCGCCGCCTCTCCCCTCCTATGGAAAAACCCGTGCCTTCCTGTAGTCTTGACAAGGGAGGTGGGGGTGGCAAGATCCGACCCGACGGCTCACACCACAAGGACACCGATGGACTTCGTCGATCGGGGAACATGTCTCCACGGGAGACGAGCGCCATGACATCTGCGGACGCGCTTCAGGAGCGGCTTCGAGCCCAGCTCGCTGATCTGCTCTTTGACGAATACAAGGCGCTGACCGAGGCCCAGCTCGGCATGGTCTTCGCCCTCGTCCTCGGGGATCTGCGCACGCGCGGCAGCACGGGCATCCGACCCACCTCACCGGCCACCAGACCCTCCGCCGCCGCCAACGGCCAGACCTCGACCCCGAAGCCCGCGCCGCCGCCCATCCCGCGCAAGGTCACCCAGGGGCAGAGCGAGCACGGCCCCTGGCTCGCCTTCGAACTCTTCACCCTGGAGGCCCTCGACGACCTCCACAAGCAGATCAAGGACACCTCCGGGCTCTTCATCAAGCTCGACCAGGACATCCCGCTCAACAGCGCCCTCGACGTCTGCATCATCCTGCCCGTCATCGACGCCGAGTTGTGGCTTGAGGGCCGCGTCGTCGTCCAGGCGCCCGCCGGCACGGCCATCGGCCTCCAGACCGACGCCGACCACATCGCGACGTGGCGCCGCGCCCGCGAGGCCTTCACCAACGGACGGCCGCTGCCCTCCACCCCCTGCGACGGCCCGCGGACGCTGCCGCCGCGAATCCAGCGCCGATCGGGAGTCCACCCCCCTCCCCCCAACAACCCGTCACGACCCGCCGCGAGCCCATCCCAGCCCGCCGTGAGCCCGCCCAGGACCGCCGCGAGCCCTCCCCCGGCCCAGAGCCGACCGCCCTCCAGCGCACACGCGCCCGCCCTGGAGCACGCCCGGTCCGCCCCCTCGACCAGCGGCAACCGGGCGCCCTATCAGACCCGACCCGCCTCCGGCCAGTTCACCACCCCAGGCTCCAGCGGACGCATCGAGGCCCACGGCCCGCTGACCATCGAGCAGCTCAAGGAGATCGGCGCCTCGGTCCCCGCCTCCGTCCACAGCGACCTCAGCGTCCGCTCCCTCGTCTCCCTCCTCATCGAGGCCTCAGGCCAGCAAGGCGACGGCGTCATCCGCATCGAGGGGCAAGGCACCCTCTCCTTCATCATCATGCAGCTCGGGTGCCCCGTCGAGATCATCCAGACGCCCAGAAACCCCGACCTCGATCTCGGCCCCCTGCTCGTCGAGGCCCACAAGCTGACCTGGGAGCAACACAAGGAGATCGAGCGCAATGCCCACGACCAGGGCATCGAGTACAGCGAGTCCATCGTGCGGCTGCGCTCCCTGACCTACCCCGAGGTGCTGGCCAGCCTCCAGTCCAGGATCGCCTTCGTCCTGTCCATCATCCTCAAGACCACCCAGGGCCGCTTCTCCTACCACCCCCTGGAGCAGCTCCCGCACCGATACTCCACACCGCCCTTGAGCCTGCCCAGCCTCGTCTTCAAGAACACCTACAGAGAGCTCGGAGAGCTCCTCCCCGCCGACCTCGAGCGCACCATCGAGCCCTTCATCGAGTCCTTCCCCACCCGCATCGAGCCGCCGCCCTGCTCCGCCGCCGAGCTCCAGCTCCCCAACAAAGAGAAGCGCTTCTTCGAGGTCGTCCTCGACAGCGGCAACCGCCTGCGCTTCCTCATCGGCGTCAGCAACCTCAACCGCACCCACACCCTGGCCCTCCTGCTGACCCTCCAGCAGATGGGCTTCATCTACTTCGACCTCAAGAAGGAGCGCACCGAGATCCACGAGCGCCTCTTGTCCAGAGTCGAGACGAAGCTCAACAGCCTCCACGCCGCCACCCACTTCGACGTCCTCGACATCCACTGGTCCTCCTACACCGAGGTCGTCCACGAGGGCTACCGCGAGCAGATCAAGCTCTTCTCGGCGGAGGCCTTCCCCGAGAACATCCGCGCCGAGATCGCCGCAGACCTGGCCACCATCCGCGCCGCCCTCGACACCTCCCGCGACCTCCTGACCGACACCAAGGCCCGGCGCCAGTACCGCAGCGGCATCATCAACAACATGCAGATCGAGAACGGCGTCTCCCTCTACCTGCGCAAGGGCGACCTGGCCATGCTCCGCATGGACGCCCGCGAAGCCCGCAACTGCTTCATGCGCGTCCTGGAGCTCGATCCGCGCCACACGCAGGCCCAGACCAAGCTCAAGGCCCTGACCAAGTCCTGACCGGCGCCGACAAGGCCGCCTGCCCCTCCCTCAGTGGCCCGACTTGTCGAGGAAGTCCTGCATCCGCGCGCGCTTGTCCTCCGACTCAAAGCACACCGCCTGGGCGACCGACTCCAGCATCAGCCCGCTGTCCACGTCCAGCCCCAGCGCCGCGTTGAGCGACACCTTGGCCAGCCGCACCGCCATCGGCGCCCGCTCCGCCACCCGCCGGGCCATCTTGAGCGCCTCGGGGACGACCTCCTCCGTCGTCTCCACCAGCCGGTTGAGGATCCCCACCGCGAGCGCCTCCTGGGCCTTGATCCGCTCGCCCAGCAGCACGATCTCCTTGGCCCTCCCCAGCCCCACGATCCGCGGCAGCCGCTGCGTCGCGCCCGCCGCAGGCAGGATCCCCAGATCCGCCTCCGGCTGTCCGAAGGTCGCCTTCGGCCCGCCGACCCGCAGATCGCAGGCCAGCGCCAGCTCACACCCCCCGCCCAGCGCCCAGCCCTTGACCGCCGCGATCACCGGCGCCGGGAAGCACTCCACCCGACGAAAGAGCCGCGAGTTGATCCCCGCCAGCGCCTCGACCGCGCCGCGCTCCTTGAGCTGCGCAATGTCCGCGCCCGCCACGAAGGCCTTGTCACCGGCCCCCGTCAACACCACCGCCCTCACCTCGAGGCCCCTGAGCTCCAGCGCGTCCAGCGCCGCGTGCAGGCCCTGAACCATCGCCAGGTCCAGCGCGTTGAGCTTCTCAGGGCGGTTGAGCGTCACCAGCACCACCCCCGCGCCTTGATCCTCGACCAGCACCCGCTCCTGCTCCATCTCCCCTCCTCCAGGCGCCCGCGGCCGCCGCCGGCCACCTCGCCAGACGCAAAAATCCATTAAATACAGACACTTGAGCGCAACACAGGGCGAGCGCCCTCAGATCATGAACATCGCCCCGCACCACCCGACAAAGCCCGCCGCCGACAAGGCCGCCGAACGCCACCGGCCCGACCTCGGGGCGCCGTCGGCGCCGTAGCCCCCCCAGATCCAGGCGGCGACGCCCGCCCACCACGCGATCAGGAGCCCTGCCGCCAGCAGCCGCCAGAGCGCCGAGGGGGTGGCCGCCTGCGCCTCGGCGCTGGCGACCTGCGGCCCGGCGCCGGCCGCCTCCAGGCGCGCGACTTCGGGCCTGAGCGCCCAGCGACGCTGACCCGAGGCCACCACCAGCGCCCGGCGGCCGCTCTGCGCGGTGGCCTCCTGGCGCGCCAGCGCCTCGATCCTGTCGAGGGCCTCAAGCGAGGGGCCAAGGGGCGCCGACTGGGCCGCCGCGAAGACCAGCTCCGGCAGCACGACCTCGTCGCCCGCGCCGCCCGCGACCTCTTCGATGAAGCGCACCTGCCGCGAGGCCTCCCACCAGACCTTGACCCCGAAGCCCGACAGCACGAGCGCCACCCCGAGCACCACCGGCAGCACCCAGGCGCGCCACGCGGCCGGGGCGGGCGAGGGAGGCTGGGGCGCACTAGCCGACATAGAAGGTCTTGACGGCTTCGACGACCTCGACCTGCTGGTCCTCGGTCAAGCCGGGGAAGATCGGGATCGCCAGCGAGGTCTGCGAGGCATCCTCGCTGACGGGGTGGTCGCCCCACTTGCCGCCGTGGGCCTCGAAGCAGGCCTGGACGTGCAGCGGCCTGGGGTAGTAGACCGCCGTGCCGATGCCCGCCGCGCTCAAGTGGGCCTCCAGAGCGTCTCGCCGCACCGCGCGCAGGTTGAACTGGTTGTAGATGTGGAAGAAGCGCCCGCCGGAGCCGTCGTCGACCGGCATCGTCACCCAGGCCTCCAGGCCCGCCTCGGCGAAGAGCGCCCGATAGCGCGCCGCGTTGACGCGCCTGGCCTCGCTCCAGGCGTCCAGCTGGACCAGCTTGACCCGCAGGATCGCGGCCTGGAGGGCGTCCAGCCGCGAGTTGAGGCCCACGAGGTCGTGGAAGTACTTCACCCGCGCGCCGTGCCGCGAGAGCACCCGGACGGTCTCGGCCAGCTTCGGGTCCGTCGACACGACCATCCCGGCGTCCCCGAAGGCCCCCAGGTTCTTGCTCGGGAAGAAGGAGATGGTCGACAGCGCCCCGATCGTGCAAGCCCGCCGCCCCTCGAAGCGGGCCGAGAGCGCCTGGGCGGCGTCCTCGACGATGACGACCTGATCGGCCCGCCCCGCGCGCTCAAGGACGGCCTGGATCGCGCCCAGATCCGCGGCGCGCCCGAAGAGGTGGACCGGGATGACGGCGCGGGTCCGATCGCTCAGCTTGTCGGCGAGCTGCTCGGGGTCGATGTTGCAGCTCCCAGGCTCGACGTCGACCCAGACGGGCGTCGCGCCGACGAGCACCACGCTGCTCGCCGTCGAGAAGAAGGAGTAGGTCGGCACCACGACCTCGTCGCCCGGCCCCACGCCCAGCGCCATGAGCGCCAGCACCAGCGCCGCCGAGCCGTTCGAGCACCCCACGCAGACGACAGAGGCCTCCAGGAAGGCGGCGACCTCGGCCTCGAAGGCGTCCACCTCGGGGCCGTTGATGAAGTTCTGGCTCTCCAGCACGCGGTCCATGGCCGCGCGGATCTCGGCCTCCTGAGACTTGAAGAGCACCTTGAGATCGAGCATCGGGACAGACATGGGCAGGCTCCCGCGAGGCGGCGTTCAGACGAAGTCGCGCCGGGTGAAGATGGCGCTGGCCAGCAGCACCACGATCGCGCTGTACAACACGCTGTAGAGGCAGGTGTAGGTCACATAGGACCAGCTCAACGGCACGAGGTAGGCGATCTGGAGGTCAGCCCGGTGCAGCGACAGGTCCGGGACGATGACACCAAAGGCCTGGACCACGTCGGGGATGATCGCGACCTCCATCGCCTTGGTGTAGATGTAGAGCGCCTCCCGCAGACGCCCCAGGATGAAGACCCCGAAGGTCAGCAGGCCCGACAAAAAGGGCGTGCTGAAGCTCGAAAAGAGGGTCGCGATGGCGGCCACCACCAGCCCCTCGAACCAGATCATGATCATGGCCTGGAAGTGGATGACCGTCAGATCGTCACCCCGGATCAGGATGATCGACACCAGCACGGCGGCCACCAGCCCCTCGACGGCCAGCAACACCAGCCCCAGGCCCGCGACCTTGCCCAGGATGAAGGCCCAGCGCGGCACCGGCTTGGTCACGATCGTGTAGATGGTCTTGCGCTCGATCTCCAGGTGCAGCAGGCTGACCCCCGAGAAGATCGCCACCATCACCGTCACCAGGCTCGTGAAGGCCAGCCCCAGGTCCCGCACGACCCGATCGTCGTTCTCCAGGCTGAGCTGGCCGACCAGCACGCTGCCGATGACCAGCCCGAAGGCCACCAGGATGATCCCGTGCAACACCCGGTTGCGGATCGCCTCCCGGAAGGTGTTGAGCGCCAGAGCACCAATGATCTTGGCCAACTGCATCATGAGCGCCCCTCGCCCGCTGCCCCGTCCTCGACCCCCCGCTGGGCGCGGGCGGCCCCCTCGACCTCGCGCAGGAACAGATCCTCCAGGCTCTCCTGGCGCTCGTGGTAGCCGCGCACGGCCGCGCCGGACCGCAGCACCACCGCCAGGGCCGCCTGGGCGCTGGCCGGGTCGTTCCCCGTCAGCGAGATCCGCTCCCCCGCCGCCACCCACGACATCCCCGCCGCCTCGATCTCCGCCCGGTGCGACTCTCCGAGGCCCTCGGCGAGGATCTCGACGGAGAGCACCTGGGCGTTGAGCAGCTTGTCCAGCGGGCCGACGTCCACCACCCTGCCCTGCACCATCACCGCCACCCGGTCGCACAGGCGCTCGACGTCCGGCAGGATGTGGCTGGCGAAAAAGACGCTCTTGCCCTGCGCCCTGAGATCCTTGATGAGCTGGGCAATCTCCGCCCGACCTATCGGGTCCAGCCCCGTCTGCGGCTCGTCCAGGATCACCAGCGCCGGATCGTGGATGAGCGAGCAGGCCAGCCCCGCCCGCTGCAACATCCCCTTGCTGAACTTGCGCAAAGGGCGACCGACGGCCTGCCGCAAGCCCACCTTGTCGATCAAGACCTCGGCGCTCCTGGCCCGCTCCGCCCGCGTCATCCCACACAGCGCCCCGTGCAGGTTGAGCAGCTCCCGCACGTCCAGATACTCATGAAAGTAAGGCGACTCAGGCAGATAGCCCAAGGCCCGCCGCGCGCCAGGCTCGCCTATCGGCTTGCCCAGCAAGGTCCCCGAGCCGACGTCCGGCCTCACCAGCCCCGTCAAGATCTTGAGCGTCGTGGTCGTGCCCGCGCCGTTGGGGCCGATCAGGCCAAAGATCTCCTCTCGCCCCACCTCGAAGCTGGCGTCGCGCAGCGCGACGACCTTCTTGCGAAAGAAGCCTATCCGAAAGGTCTTCGCCAGACCCCTGGCCTCGATGACCGACGTCATGATCGTTGCACCCGCTCCCCCTGCCCTCTCTCGTTCCGGCCAGAAGTTCTAGCCCGCGCCCTCATGGCCGGTCAAGCGCCCACCTCACCCCGACCCCTCCCCCTTCAACCCGCAAGGGCGCCTCGCCGCGCACCAGCGCGACCTCTCCAGCCTCCCCCACCACCTCCCCCTGCGTGCTGAGCTTGACCACCGCCCCCACCGGCACCTCCTCAAGCCTCAAGAGCCCCTCGATCAACCACAGCCGCTCCGGCCGCTCCAGACCCTCGACCTCCAGCCACGCCTGCACCTCCTCACCGGCCACCTCTCGCCGGACCGTCACCACGATCCGCCCTCGACCGTCGCGCTCCACCCCGCACATCGACAGGCCCGCCCCCGCCCACCGCCCCGCGACAGCCCCGCAGGCCGGCTCGCCCTGCACCGCCTTGACCACCTCGAAGACCTCCGGGCGGCCAGGCCCCCTGCCCAGCACCGCCAGCGGACCGCCACCCCAGCCCACCAGCGAGAAACCCTGCCCCTGGACCAGCGGCCGACCCACCACCGCCCAGTCCTTGTACAACAAGGCCACCCGCTCGATCTCGGCCTGCACCTGACCCCGCGTCTCCAGCTGATGCGCCGCCGTCCCGTCCGTCGTCACGAAGGGCCTGTCCGCCAGCCGCGCCGACAACCTCGACGGCGCCGCCACCCCCACGCCCGGCTCGATCGCCGACACCTGCGCGTGCGCATCCACCAACCACGGCGAGCGCTCGCTCAGCGACCACCTCACCCCCCCCTGACCGTCCTCCATGTCAAAGAGCCCCGCCTGGAAGCGCCCACCCCCCGGCGCCGCGCCGGCCCACAAGAAAGCCACCAGCCCCAACAGCCCCACCCCCGCCACAAGCGCGCCCAGCCTCTCCCGACCCAGCCGCGACCCCAGGCGGCCGAAGCCCTCGACCGAGGCCACGATCGCCCCCGGCGCCAGCAACATGCTGTAATGAAAGCTGATTTGATGCTCGGCCATCCACCGCGACACCATCAGGAACCCCACCCCCGGCAGGATCGACCCCAGCCACCGCCACCCCCCCCACATCATCCCCCCCGCCGAGAGCGCAAGGACCGCCAGGATCTCCACCTTCACCCACAGGAGATCCCCGTAATCCACCAACTCCCCCTGGGAGGACCCCGCCAGATGAAAAACACTGGAGTCGTCCGCCCCGCCCAGCAGCCACCCCCGCAGCCCGAAGAAGAAGAGCCCGAAGGCCGCCGCAAACAGCGCCGCCCCGAGCAGCCGACCCCTGATCCCAAGCCGCCGGTCGCCATCGACGGCCCCCTGCGCGGGAGGCGCCAGCGGCGGGGCCAGCGCCAGGGCGGCGGCGGCCACGAGGGCGAACTCCTCGCGCGCCAGGGCGGCGGCGACCAGCCCCAGGACGGCCAGCGCGTCGAAGCCGCCGAGGCGTCGGGCGCGCAGCAGCCCCGCGGTCATGAAGGGGACCGCCAGCAGGTCAGGGCGGGCGTCGTAGAAGAAGGGGTTGAGCACCAGGGGCGCGCCCAGCGTCACCGCCAGCGCGCCCCACAGCCCCAGGAGGCCAGCGCGCGGGCCGCCGCCGAGCGCCGCCGCCTGCCCCTCGAAGGCGCGGGCGGCGAGCCAGACGGTGGCGCCCAGAGCGCAGGACTGGGCCAGGACCAGGACCAGCGCGGCGGGCATGATCCACACCAGCGGGGCCAGCAGCGCGGCCAGGAAGTGGCCGTGGATGGCGAAGGCGTTCTCTTCGAGGATGGGGTTGAAGAGGTCGCCGTGGGCGACGCCCCACAGCGAGCGGGCGTACAGGAGGGTGTCGAAGGTGTGGGCCTGCGCCTGGAAGTGGAGGCGCCAAAGCAGCGCGCCGAGACAGACGGCGGCCAGCGACGCAGGCGCCCACGCCATCGAAGGGCGCCGCATCGGCGCAGAAGGCGAGGGCTGGGCGGCGGTGGCCATCGGGCGCTCTCAGGTCCTGGAGGCCCCGGCGATCTCTCGGGCGCGGTACCACTGGATCGTGCGCAACAGACCCTCCTCAAGCTCGACGCGGGGCTCGAAGCCGAGCAGCTCGCGGGCCTTGCTGATGTCGGGGATGCGCAGCTCGACGTCGGGGTGGGGCCAGTGCTTGAAGACGATGGGCGAGTCGGACCCGGCCAGCCGGACGATCTCGCGCGCGAGGCTGTAGATCGTGAGGGTGGCCCTCGGGTTGCCGATGTTGAAGCTCTGGCCGATGGCGGCGCCGCGGGTCATCGCCAGCAGCACGCCCTCGACGATGTCGTCGATGTAGCACCAGGCGCGGATCTGGCTGCCGTCGTTGTGGACCTGCAGGGGCTCTCCCTTGAGGGCCCGGACGGCGAAG
This sequence comes from Pseudomonadota bacterium, assembly GCA_005804885.1. Taxonomy (GTDB): domain Bacteria; phylum Myxococcota_A; class Bradymonadia; order Bradymonadales; genus SYOX01. The sequence continues at coordinate 2,449 of SYOX01000386.1, read as the reverse complement.
TGGTGGATGGCGCCCTCGCCGACCTGGCCGGGGCCGAAGATGTTGAAGGGCCGGATGGCGACGGTGGGCATGCCGTACTGCCGGAAATAGGTGTTGCACAGGTGCTCGGTGGCCAGCTTGCTGACCGAGTAGGTCCAGCGGGCCTCCCCGACGGCGCCCTGCGTGGTGATGTCGCCCTCGCTGACCTTGTACGCGTGGCGGCCAAAGACCTCGCTGGTCGAGAAGTCCACGAAGCGCTTGACCGAGCCGTGCTTGTGGGCCGCCTGGAGCATGTTGATGGTGCCCAGCAGGCTGACCTCCATCGTCTCGACCGGCCGCCGCATGACGGTGTCGACCCCGGCGATGCTGGCCAGGTGGATGACCCGCGTGGCCCCGCGCATCGCCTCCCCCACCGCCTCCGCATCGCGCACGTCGCCCACGACGATCTTCAGGTTCGGGTGCTCGCCCCAGGCCGTCCCCGACAGGGCGTTCCGGCGCATGTTGTCCAGCACCACGATCTCGTTGTCTTCGATCAGCCGCCCGATCAACGCCGAGCCGATGAAGCCCGCGCCGCCTGACAAGAGCACGCGCTCACCGCGCACCATCGACTCACTCTTCTCACCGGTCATCAACCATCTCCTCGTCCCCTTCGGCGCCCTGCGCCTCCAGGAGAGTCTTGACGTGCACCACCAGATCGGCGGGCAAGTAGGGGTATGTGTTCGCGTGGGCCTCCTCGAATCGCCTGGACTGCTGCTGGAGCTGTTCAGCCGTCACGGCACCACAAAGGCCGCCTGTCATCCGACGCTCAACCTGCTGGCGGAGCGTCGGATCCTGCGGACGAGAGAAATACGCGTCGATGAGCAGATTGCAAGCACGCTGATCGTCGCCCTCCGCCAGCGAGGCCGCCAGCAAGGTCATCGTAAAGGGCGCCCCCGGCCTCAACGCCGCGATGTTGATGAACTTCTTGCGGCACGCCTTGAGCAACTCGCGGTCCTCGGGCGAGGGATCTTTGACGTAGTAACTGCAATTGGCCGCCGCCGACTCGGCCATGCGCCAGTCGCTCGGGAAGTGGGCCGAGCCTTTCTCCAGGATCGCGTTGGCGGCAAAGACCACCTCGGTCGTCACCGGCCTGCTCGCCAGGATCGTCACCGTCCCGCCCCACAGGTAGATGTCCTTGAAGTCGGCGTCCAGCGCCGTGACGACGTCCACGTAGCGCGACAGCCACTCGAAGCTACGACGGCGCTCGATGCCCGTGCCGAAGTAGAGGACCGCCCGGATCCAGAGGACGTCGGCCATCGCAGCCCGATGCCCCAGAGAGACGAGCCCGACGGACTCGACCGAGGGCAGGTACTCCATCGGGATGTGCGGGGGCATCTTCTGGGCGCGCGCGGCCTCCACGGCGCCCCGGTGCGTCAGCGACGAGGCGGCGATCAACACCGCGAGACCCGCCACTGCGATCAGAGTCCTGCTCAACAAGCCTCTCCATGGAACTTCAGCGCGCCAAGGGCGCCTACTCGAGCTCTTTGGCCAGGTCCGTCAAGAAGACCGGGGTCATCAACACCTCGCCTGAGGCGTTGGCCTGACCGTTGAGGTTGAAGCGGCTCGAGTCCGCGTCAGCGTCCAGGTCGCCCTCGGCGCGGGTCGAGAACCTGTCGGTCGCGTTGGCCGCGTTGCTCGACCGATAGTGGTAGCGGTAGTAGTGAGGCTTGGCGATGATGAACTTCAGGCTGCGCCAGGGCTCGCCCGCCCAGTCCGCCTGCCGCGTCGGGTGCTTGGTTCCCTTGGGGACCGCCGCGGGGACCTTGCTGGCGGTCTTGTCGGCCAGGGTGCCAGCGGGGGTCGGGAACATCTTCTCGGGGACGGGCAGGCCGTCCACCGTGTAGTGATCCGCCTCATAGTAGGCTGAGGCCCCGTCGGCCAGCGTCTTGAGGTTCAAGCCCGACTCGGAGGTCTTGGACTGCTTGACGTACTTGATGAACGCCGGAATCGCGATCGAGGACAGAACGCCCAGGATCGCCACCACGATCATCAGTTCGATAAGGGTGAACCCTTCTTTGGACTTGAACTTCAACATGACTTCCCCCAACGGTGAACCTCATGAGACCACGACGCTTGTTGTTCTCGCTCGGATGCACTCGGTATGCCAGCTCATCGGATTTTAATCGCTTGACGACTTGCCGGCCCGTGAACCGGACATCGACTTCGACATGAAGGCCTGATGCCTGACACCTTAGCCTACCCGCATCCCCAGAAACAACCCTGACGGTGCCATTTAGCGTCACCCATGACAACGATTGTCGGTCTGAAAGGCCATCACCCCTCAGCCCGCGGGCAAGAAACGACAAGAGGCCCCGGAAGAGGGGCCTCTTGAAGGGCGAGCCCGGCCATCAGATGGCCGGGTGCGCGCTTGTGGGTGCTACTCGAGCTCCTCGGCCAGGTCGGTCAGGAAGATGGGGGTCAGCTTGATCTC
>SYOX01000385.1 GCA_005804885.1 Pseudomonadota bacterium | reverse complement strand
GGCGTCGGCGCCGTCGATGCAGTCGTCCGTCTCGGTCCCGTCGTCGTCCAGGGTGCACACGCAGCCCTCGTCGACCTCGGGATCGCAGTCCTCGCTCAGATCGCCGCAGGCCACAGCCATGCTCAAACCACCGGCCAGACCGGCGAACAACATAAAGCGCAAGTTCTTCGTCATGGGTTTCTCCTTCATTCAAGAGAGGTTGGGTTGATGTCTCGGCTCGGATCGGAGCTGAGAGACAAAGACTCGGGCGCTACAACAGCGCCCAGGTTTTCAGAAGATGTGATCCCCCGGAGGGTGCCCCTGGAAGGTCGGCGGGCTTTGACGCGATCAAGAGAGCTTTATTCACAAGAAAACCAGCCCCGCTCAGAACCAGTGCCCCAGAAGTCATGTCCACCGGCGAATCGTTGATAGCTTCAGCCTCGGGGGGTGTCAAGGTCATACAGCGTCGGTCGAGAGGGCCTGTTTTGAACGTGAGTGGCTTGAACCCCATCACCCTGCGGTGCTGATTTATCAAGGGCTTCCGTCGCCGGGCACCCTGTAGCAAGGGTTGTTCCATCGACGCCGTCCATGCCGCCCGGAAGCCCTTGCGGAGGGTGTCGAGCCCGGTTGACAGGGCGCTGGTGAAGCGCTAAGCATAGGGCGAGGGCGCTGGCTGACCGCAGCGCGCCCATCCTTGAAGGAGCCCTTCTTGATGAAATCATGCCATCCTTGTCATAGCTCGCGGCGATGGCCGCGACAACCTGGCACACCTGCGCTGCTGATGTTGCTGGCCGCGCTGATGCTGGCGCAGGCCGGGTGTGCGGCCAGCCGGCCCAAGCCTGCCGAGGATGACTACTCAGGCCAGGCGCTCTACGCCTACGAGAAGGCGCTGGACTCCTACGAGTCGTCTGAGTACACGGAGGCGCTCAAGACCTTCAACTTCGTGCGGACCAAGTATCCTTATAGCAAGTTCGCGGCGCTCTCGTCGCTGCGGATCGCGGACACCTACTTCGCCCAGGAGCAGATGCCGGACGCCATCGAGGCTTACAGGCGCTTCATCCAGCTCCACCCGACGCACCCGGACGTGCCCTACGCGCACTACCGGGTCGGGCTGTCCTACTACCAGCAGCTGCCGGGCGACTGGTTCTTCCTGCCGCCGGCCTACGAGAAGGATCTGGCCAGCACCGAGGAGGCCGTCGACGCGCTGGAGCAGTTCCTGGAGCTCTACCCCACGAGCCAGTTCGCCGAGGAGATCACGCAGAAGCTCAACGAGGTCCAGCAGCGGCTGGCCGATCACGAGTTCTACGTCGCGACCTTCTACCTGGAGCGCGACAGGCCGCGCGCCGCCGCCATGCGCTTCGAGGCCCTGTTGGCCGACTACCCCGGGGTTGGCTTTGATCAAGAGGCGCTCTTCTTGCTGGGAAAGAGCTACCTGTTGCTCTCCGACGTGCCTCAGGCCGTCCAGACCTGGCAATCGCTCATCGAGCGCCACCCGGATCACCCGCTGGCCATCGAGGCGGCCGCCTACATCCGCAAGAACCGCCTGGAGTCCGCCGCCCACGCCGCCCCGACGACCCCGACGGTCGCCCCCGTCGAGGAGGAGCCCGCGTCGCTCGACGAGCCGATGCCCGAGCTCCCCGAGGAGCCGATGCGCCTCCAGGCCCCCGGGCTCGGTGAGGAGCCCGCTGAAGAAGATCCAGCACCCGAGGAGGAGGAGGCTGCCCCGGAAGAGGAGCCAGTTCCTGACGAGGAGCCTGACAAGGGCGACGAGTAGCCGCCCCGGCACAACTCTGGAGAGTCGACGCCATGGCCAGCCTTCGAGACTTCCTCGCCCAGCACCGCGCTGCTCTTCAAGCGTCCCTGACCGACATCGACGACGCCACCGCGCGCTTCCTCGACCCCGACCAGCACGTCCCCTTCGCCGAATCCTTCGACCAGATGCCCTTTGGCGGCCCGCTGGCCGTCGCGCTCGACGCCTGCCTGCAGCGCGTCTTCGACCCGAAGCTCTCGATGACCCACGTCCAGCGCCTGGGCCTGGCCACCACACTGCAGCGCCGCGCCGCCTTCATCGCCTCGCCGCCGCGCGGCGTCGCCCTCTCTCCGCAGGTCCTTGAGGTGCTCAACGTCGTCATGCACGACCTGCGCACCCCCCTGGTCACGATCCGGGGCTACGCCGAGATGATGCTGCGCGGCTTCCTCGATCCCATGACCGAGAAGCAGACCCGGACGATGCGCACCGTGCTCCGCAACAGCATCGCCCTGGACGACCAGATCGACACCTTCCTCGACTACGCCCGCCTTCAGCAAGGCCGCATCACCATCCACCCGGTGCCGATCAGCCTCGAGAAGGTCCTGCGCCACATCCAGGAGGGCCTCGACGAGCGCGCCGAGCAGAAGGGCCTGACCTTGACCGTCGACGCCCCCGAGAAGGACCTCTCCCTGTTGGGCAATGTCGAGAAGCTGCGCCGTGTTCTGCGGATCCTGCTCGACAACGCCGTCAAGTTCACCGAGCAAGGGCAGGTCCGCCTCAAGGTCACCCAGAGCGGCGACAGGCGCGCGATCTTCTCCGTCGAGGACACCGGCTGCGGCGTGGACTCCACGCTCCACGCCCAGATCTTCGAGCCCTTCTTCAAGGCCAGCGACGAGCAAGGCAGCAAGGGCATCGGGCTTGGCCTGACCGTCGCCCGCGACCTCATCGCCGCCCACGGCTCCAGGCTCGAGGTCGAGAGCGCCGCCGGCCGCGGCGCCCGCTTCTCATTCAGCCTTGCGCTCGCCCCCTGAGCGCTGGCGCAAGATATCCCGAATCAGCTCCAGGCTGCGGCGATCGGCGCCCACCATCACCGCCATCACCGCCGCGCCGACCGGCACGCGCGCCAGCAGCGTCCACCAGGGCTCTCCGAGCTCGATCCAGCGCACCGCCGCGAACATCACCGCCGACATCAGCGACACCCGGGCCATCGCGCCCCAGGGCAGCCCGAAGCGCAAGCGCTTGAAGGCCATCCACGTCAGGACGACGATCGCCAGGGTGTAGGAGCAGAGCGTCGCCACCGCCGCCCCCATGATGCCCAGCGGCGGGATCAGCAGCGCGTTGAGCCCCAGGTTCAGCGCGCAGGCGGCCCCCACCGCCACCGCCATCCTCGCCGTCTCCTTGTGCAAGAAGAGCCCGGCGGCGAACACCGCGTAGCCCCCATAGAGCACGAAGCCGGCGAAGGTCAGCGGCAGCACGTCCGCGCCGGCCATGTAGAGCTCGCCGGCCAGCAGCTCCACCAGCGGCTCGCGGACCGCCGCGACCCCCGCGATGGAGGGGATCGCCATCAAGATGAAGAGCGCCCCGGCGCGCTCCAGGAACTGCGCCGTCGCCGCCGCCCCCTCCTCGGCCCAGATCCGCATGTACATGGGCTGGATGGCCAGCGCGAGCGGCAACAGGATGAAGCTCTGGAGCGTGTTGCCCAGGTTGTACGCCGCCGTGTAGTGGCCCAGCGCCTCGTCCGACAGGAGCACCTTGATCAAGACCCTGTCCCCGAAGGCCAGCAGCACGTTGGTCAACTCAAAGGCCAGCAGCGGCAGGCCGAAGGCCAGCGCCGCCGAGAGCGTCGCCCGATCCGGCCGCTCCGAGAAGCTGAAGCCCGTCAGCTTGCGCGCGTGCCACAACGCGACGCCCACCATGACGGCCTCCGCGCACAGAATCCCGGTGTAGAAGCCCTCGACCCCGCCGATGATGAAGAAGACGAACAGGAGCGCGAGGCCCAGGCTCAGGTAGCGCAGCAGCACGTCGATGACGTTGTAGAGCCGCGTGCTCTCCTCGGCCCGGATGAAGGACATGGAGAAGGAGTGGCAGGTGCGCACCAGGACCAGCGGCGCCGTCAGGATGAGGAGGACGACCAGAGGGACCTGGATCACCCCGAGGCCGCCGAGCGCCAACGAGACGCCCGCCTGCGCCAGCGCCGCGGTCGCGCCCGCCGCCAGCCCGAAGGCCATCAGGGTCGAGGCCAGCGTCGCCAGCTTCCCCTGCTGGCGAGCCTCGGCGTGCTGGCGCACGATCGCGTTCTGGACCCCGAGCTTGCCCAGCGCCACCGTCCCGAGCAGCACCGACGAGATGAGCCCCATGATCCCGTAGGCCTCTGGCCCCAGCGCGCGGGTCAGGATCGGGTAGGAGATCACCCCCGAGAACACCGCCAGCCCGTTGCCGACGAAGTAATGGCTGACACGGGTCAAGAAGACGCGCAGTCGTCCGCTCATGATCACGAGCGCCCCCTCTGGCTCTCGGACGGCTTCCAGGCCGCCGTCATGAGCCCACGCCGCCACCGCCACCAGCCCGCCCAGGAGGCCAGCATCAGCGCCACGAGCGTGCGCAGGATCCTCAAGGGGCCCGCGTTGACGCCGAGCCGCTCCAGGCCCGCCGCCGCCGCCGCGCCGAGGTAGAGGGCCCCCTGAGCGGCCAGCAGCAGCCCTCCCAGGGGCCGCGCCGCCCCGCCGGCCAGCAAGGCGCCCAGGGCGCCGAGCGCCATCAGCGCCATCAGCCAGGGGAAGGCCAGCCGGCCGACCTTGTGAAAGAGGAAGGCGACGAAGACGCCCGCGCCGGGCCTCAGCAGCCGGGGCTCCAGGGCCATGGCCTGGTAGATGCCGCCGAGCGTCCGGGCCTTGCGCTTGAACTCCTGATCGAGGTCCGCGCTGAAGGCGTCGAAGGCCAGCGCGCCGTGGGCGAAGACGAAGCGGTGGCCCGACAGGACCACCCGCAGCGGCAGCATCATGTCGTCGAGCACCAGCTCGGCCTCGAAGGGCACGAAGAGCGCCCGCCGCACCGCGTAGAGCGCCCCGGTGGCCCCCACGACGGATCCCGTCGCGGCCTCCGAGGTGCGGATCAGGGTCTCGTAGCGCCAGTAGGCGCCCATGCCGCGCAGCGAGCCGTCGGGGTTCGGGGGCAGGACGAGGTCGCCGGTCGCGCCGCCTACCGCGGGGTCCGCCAGCGGCGCCAGCAGCGCCCGCAGCGCCTGGGGGTCGAGGGGCTGGCGCGCGTCGCAGAAGACCAGGACGTCCACCGGCCCGTCCGCGTCGACCCGCTCGACGAGGCGGTTGAGGTTGGTCGGCTTGCCCACGTTGATCGCGCTGCGCTCGACGCTCAGGCGAGGCTCGTCGGCGGCCAGGGCGATCAGGACGGCGTGGGTGTCGTCGGTGGAGGCGTCGTCGGCGACGTAGAGGCGCACCCGCGCGCTGGGGTAGTCGAGGTTCTGGAGCGTGGCCAGCTTGCCCGGCAGCCGCGCCGCCTCGTTGTGGGCCGACATCAAGATCGCCACGCGGGGCAGCTCCTCATCCGGTCGCCCTCGCCAGACCTCGGGTCCGCTGGGGTAGGGGCGCGGGGCGATCCGAGCGCGCAGCGCCACCAGCATGGGATAGCCGATGAAGATGGACGCCAGCGCGCAGAGCGCGCCGCCGGAGATCAGCGCCGACAGGATCTGGGGCAGAGTGATGGTCACGCGGGGCCCCTTCGCCCGCGCCAGGCGCCCAGGAGCGCGCCTCGGACGGCGTCGTAGCCGGCGTTGCCGAGCAGCCGCTTGGGCACCTGGAGGGCCTTGTAGCGGGCCAGTTCCTGAATAAGGGCGGCAGGATCCCCGACGGCGAGGCGCTCGATATGCGCCGGCGTGGTGCGCTCGGTGATGGCGAGGCGAGGGGAGGGGCCGGGCGGGGGGTCGCCGTAGGGGACGAGGCCGGGCTCAGAGCCCATGACGGCGCGGTAGCCGGCGCGGCGGGCCTCGGCCATGACGCGATCGTCGACGCGCCCGCCGGGCGCCGAGAGGGTGCGGACGGGGTAGCCGACGAGGGCCGAGAGGCGGTCGCGCGACTCGGCCAGCTCCCGGCGCAGCTCCCCCAGCGGCAGGTCGGTCAGGTAGCGGTGGGTGAGGCCGTGGGAGCCGACGGCCAGGCCCATGCCAAGCAGCACCCGGACCTGATCGGCGTCGAGGTAGCCGGGCTCGCCGATCCTGTCGACCGTGATGAAGGCGAGCGCGGCCAGGTCGGACTCGGCCAGCGGCTCGCTGGCGCGGGTCAGGACCGATTCGAAGCCGTCGTCGAAGGTGATCAGCGCCAGGGGGGCCTCGCCGGGGGACAGGGCGAGGTCGCCGTGCAGGAGGCGCAGGAGGGGGACGGAGGCGACCCCGGCGCGCTCAAGGGCCAGGAGGTGCCGGGCAAAGAGGCTCGCGGAGACGGTGTAGTCCTCGGACTCGGGCAGGCCGTCGGCGACCTCGACGGCGTGGTACATCAGCGCGGGCCACCCGCCGGGCCAGGAGCGGCGGGCGAGCCGCGCGGCGAGCGACGAGGCCGCCTTTGAGGCGCTCACCGCGCCCCCTTGCCGATGATGACGACCTTGACGGTCTTGGCGATGATCGACATGTCCAGGGCCACGGACAGGTTCTTGATGTAGCTCAGGTCGTACTGGAGCTTCTGGAGGTGGTCCTCGTCGTCGGAGCCGCTGTAGCCGTAGCTGATCTGGGCCAGCCCCGTCAGACCGGGCTTGACCTGGAGGCGGTGGTGGTAGAAGGGGATCTTCTCGCGCAGCTGCTCGATGAAGAAGGGGCGCTCGGGCCGTGGGCCGACGAGCGACATGTCGCCCTTGAGGATGTTGAGCATCTGGGGCAGCTCGTCGATGCGGGTCTTGCGCATGAAGCCCCCGATGGCCGTCACGCGCGGGTCGTTCTTCTCGGCGAACTGGGGTGTGCCCTTCTCGGCGTCGACGGTCATCGAGCGGAACTTGTAGATCTTGAAGGGGCGGCCCTTGAGCCCGGCGCGCTCCTGGCTGTAGATGATCGGGCCGCGGCTGGTCAGCTTGACCCCGATGGCCGCCGCCACCAGCAGCGGCAGCGCCAGGATGAGGCCGAGGCCGACCAGGCTGACGTCAAGGACGCGCTTGGCGCTCAAGGTCAGCGGCGAGATGTTGAAGTGCTCGTTGAAGATCAGCCAGGAGGGGTTGAGCTGGCGGACGTAGACGCGGTCGTGCTCGCGCTCGTAGAAGGTGACCCCGTCGGTGATGGCCACGCCCTGGAACTTCAACTCCAGGAGCTGCTCCATGGGCATCGAGCCGCGCCGGTTGCTGACCGCGACGATCACCTCGTCGATGCGCTCCTCGGCCACGATCCGCTCCACGTCGTCGTAGGTCCCCACGATCCCGGGGTTCAGGAAGGGCTCCCCGACCCGCTCGGGCATCTTGTCCAGGAAGCCGGCCAGCTCATAGCCCAGCGGGCGACGATCCAGGATCAGGCTGCCCAGCTCCCGCGCGAATTGACCTGAACCCATGATCAGATATCGCTTATGGAGCCACCGCCGACCCATCGCTCGCACGATCGTCAGGCGACCGATGAGGAAGAAGACCGAGAAGAGCCCGAGGCTGCCCAGGAAGATCACCCGCCCGACGGCCAGCGCCGGCACCAGGAAGAAGATCACCAGCAGCACCACGGCCGCGATCGCCAGCCCGACGAGGAAGCGCCTGAAGAGCACCGCGTTGGAGGGGATCTCGCGGGCCGTGTAGAGGTCGTTGCTGAAGAGGCAGAACTGGACGATGATCGCCATCAGGGGCGCCTGGAGGCCCAGGACCCACCCCGAGCCCGCGTCGCCCCAGTAGAAGTGGCGAAAGCCCCAGGCCACGCTGAAGGCCAGGAGCATCTCGGCGCACTCCATCAGGAGCAGGGCGATCGTCAGGCGGTTGGCTTGCATCGTGATCCCAGATCTGCGCGCGTCGCCCACCAGATGAGTCTGACCGCGCCAAGCCGCATCATAAGGGGGTTCTTGACCTTGTCGAGATCAGCCCTGATCACCCGCCCTCACCTTCCGGCGAGGGCAGCCCAGCGACCTTGACCTGAGGCATGAGGCGCTCGTCGAAGCGGGGGATGGCGACGAGCACCTCGGCGTCGATGTAGGAGGTCAGGTCGGCCGTCTCGTAGATCCGCGTGTCGAGCAGGACCCGCAGGAGCGCCAGCCCCAGGCCCATCACCAGCCCCAGCACGCCGCCCATGGCGGCGAGCTTGATCAGCCCCGAGCCCGAGGCCCGCGTCGGCAGGTTGGCCGCGTCGAGCACCTTGAACTGCGCCCCCTGGTTCTGCTCCTCCAGCGTCTGGGCTCGCTCGGCCTCCTCCTTCTTGCGCAGCAGGCCCGTGTAGTTCTCCTCCAGGATCTTGCGCTTGCGATCCAAGGCCGACAGCTCCATCTCGACCTTCGGCGCCTTGTCCTGGCGCGCCTGGATGTTCGCCATCTGCTGCTTGAGCTGCCCCATCTCGCCCTGAAGGCCCCCGATCTCGCCGTCGATCATCTTGATGTTGGCCGCCACCTGCGGGTTGATCCGCGTCATGCCCTCGGCGGCCTTCGGCCCCGAGCGCAGGCTCTGCTCAAGCTGGGAGACCTCGCTGCGCAGCGAGAGCACCGTCGGGTGGTTCTCCTCCAGCTGCAGGAGCTGCTGGCTGAGCTCGCGCCGCTTGGCGTTGAGCTCTCGGCGCAGCTGCTCGCTGGGGTCGTTCTCGAAGATCGTCTCGGTCAGCTTGCCCTGTTCGATGGAGCGGCGCAGCCGCGCCGAGCGGATGTCCTCCGAGATCGTGTTCAGGCGGCTGATGATCTGATCGAGGCTCTGGGAGTTTGAGTCCGACTCGACCGGCAGCGAGCCGAGGTGCGACTCCTTGAAGACCCGGACCTCCTCCTCGATCACGTCGAGCTTCTGGCGGGCGTCTTCGGCCTGCCGGGCCAGAAACTCCGCGTTGGTCCTGGCCTGGTTGGAGCGCTCGTTGACGTTCTCGTCGATGAACATCTGCGCCAGCCGCGCGCAGACCGCCTGGGCGGTCTTGGGATCGTTGACCGTGTAGGTGATCCGGAAGGACTCCTTGCCGTAGACCTTCACCTCGATGTGGCTCTGCATGTAGGCCACGACCTCGTCGAGCGTCACCCGCTTGCGCATGTCCGCGTAGAGATCGTGATCCCGGATGATCATCTCCAGGCGCGAGCGGCTCATCACCTGCTTGCTCAGCGTGCTGATGAACTTGCTGGGGTCGTGGCTGACCGTCGACTTGATGAACTCCTCGGGCAGCTTCTGGTCCTGGATCAAGATCACGGTCGAGGACTCAAAGATCTTGTCCTTGATGAAGTAGCGGGCCACGAAGACCGACAGCACCAGGATCGTCACCCCCAGGATCGTCCCTGGGTAGCGCCCCATCCGCCGCACGTAACGCAGGACCTTCTTGAGCTGGTCCATCGTCCCGTCTTGACTCGCGTTGTTCGCCATCTCCCGTCCCTCGCGCGCGCCTCAGCGGGCCTCCCCTTGAGCCTCATTGAGCGCGCGACCCTGGGGGGTCAGCAGCGTGCGCGCCGAGAACCCCACCAGCACCGTGTGGATCTTCAAGAAGCCGTCCTGGGCGTTGGCCCCCAGGATCACGTCGGCCTCGTCCTTCGGGTTGAACTGCCCGGCGAAGGTGTAGGACACCTCCAGGTTGAGCCAGTCCACCAGGTTGACCAGCGCACCGGCGCCGGCCCCGTAAGTCAGCGTCACCGGGTTGGCCTGCCCCTCGACCTCGAAGGCCGAGCGCGAGGCCGCGCCAAAGGCCTGCCCCCGGAGCATGACCTCCGGATCATAGAGCCAGACCAGCTCGGCGCTCAGATCGTCGGTCGCCTGCGCGTCGCCCACCGCCCCGTTCTCCACGATCCCCCGTGTGTACCCCAGCGCGCCGAGCCACATCGGCCGCTGGATCCCGAGGCTGGCCCCGGCCGTCGCCGACACCAGCGAGGCCTCCTCAATCTGGCCAGTCTCCCCCTGCGCCTCCGATCGGGTCAACGCGCCGCCGAGGCTGATCCTGCCCGACACCGACGGGTTGAAGGTCTTTCTTGCCCCCACGCCGGCGAAGAAGGTCCGGCTGAAGGCGTCGTTGGTCCCGAAGACCGCCGCCGACGTCCCCACCTGCGCCTCCCCCGTGACCATGGGCGTGAAGTCGTGCCCCCAGCCCAGCAGCGCGCGGGTCGAGAAGGTGTCGCGCGCCTGCTCCTGGTCGCCGGCCTCGATCTGCTGCCCGTCGAGCACCTTCGTGGCGAAGTCCCGCCGCCAGCCCAGCGAGAGCTTGAGCGAGGCCTCGTCCCGCTCGGTGACCGCGACCTTGAGCGCCCCCGAGGTCTCCGAGGACATGATCTGGTTGCGCGCCGTCAGAGATCGCGCCGAGGCCCCGTCGAGCCCGTCGCCCACGTCGCCGACCCCGTCATTGAGCGCGTCGGCAGGCGCCACGAGCAGCTTGAGCGTCTGCAGGCCGAAGAAGAACTCCAGGCCGAGCTCCAGAGTCAGCCGCTCGGTCAGGCGGTGCGAGACCCCCACCCGCAGGCTGTGATCCTGCTCCAGCGACGTGTTGTCCTGGCCCTCATTGCCAAACTCGGCCAGCGGCTGGTTGAAGGTCAGGCGGTACTCGCCGATCAGCGAGCCCTGCTCGCCCCCCCTCGTCACCCCCAGCGAGCCGACAAAGGTCCCGAAGATCGCCGACTGCTCCTGACCGCTGACGAGCCGCTCCCGGTTGGAGGTCGCCGTCGTGCTGATCACCGCCGTTGGCGTCACGACCGCCTGCTGCGCCCGCGACGGCGCACAAATCCCCAGAGAGATCATGATGATGGCCGCTTTGACGCTCAGACCATGTGAGGATCGCTTCAACCCTTCTCCTGGTCAGCCTTCCGAGGCCTCGCGACCTCGGTTCAAGATCGAGGGCGTCTTGGAGCGCCCAGCCAGCGCCCCGATGTTGATAATAGCACACCACGCACGGGGCCGGAACCTCAGAAGGCCCGCGGAGCTTGCACGGGCTGACACAAAGCCCTTTACTGTGCGCCCCCGCGAGGCCACATCGGCCATCGGGGCAGGAGGTTGAAGTGGAGACAAGTCGCTTTGTGCTGGACAACGGCCTGACGGTCCTGATCCGAGAGCACCACGCCGCGCCGGTCGCGGCCATGGCCATCTGGGTGGGCGTCGGCTCGGCCGACGAGCGGGCGCACGAGGCCGGCCTGGCCCACGTCCACGAGCACATGATCTTCAAGGGCACCGCCCGACGCGGCGTCGGCGAGATCGCCCGGGAGATCGAGGCCAGCGGCGGCAGCATCAACGCCTTCACCTCCTTTGACCAGACCGTCTACCACGTCACCATCTCCAGCCGCTACTTCGAGGCCGGCCTCGACATCCTGTGCGACGCCGTCAGCGCGCCGGCCTTCGATCCCGACGAGCTCGCCCGGGAGCTGGAGGTCATCCTTGAGGAGATCAAGCGCGGCGAGGACCAGCCGGGGCGCCAGACGATGGAGCGCATGTTCGAGCTGGCCTACGCCGAGCACCCCTACGCCCTGCCCGTGATCGGCACCCGCGCCTCGGTCGCCGCCTTCACGCGCCCGGACGTCCTGGCCTTCTTCGAGCGCTGGTACGTCCCGGCCAACATGACCCTCATCATCGTCGGCGACGTCGACGCCGCCGAGGCGCGCGCCATGATCGAGGCTCGCCTCGGCCACCTGCCTCGCCGCCCCGTCCCGGCGCGCGAGCGCACCGCCGAGCCTCCCCAGGCCGCCACCCGCGTGGGCCTCATCGCCGGCGACACCCGCGAGGTCCACGCCGCGATGGCCTTCCACGTCGGCGGCGTCGACCACGAGGACGGCCCGGCGCTGGACGTCCTGCGCCTGCTGCTGTGCTACGGAGACTCCAGCCGCCTCGTCGAGCGCCTTGAGCGCGATCTGCAATGGGTCAACGACATCAGCGCCGGGGCCTACATGCCCCGCGATCCGGGCCTCTTCCTCTTGAACACCAGCCACATCGACGACCCCGAGCACCCCGGCGTGGCCGCCGTGATCGAGGCGACCCTGGCCGTCGTCGACGCCCTCGGCCGCCGCCCCGTCAGCGCCGAGGACCTGCTGCGGGCCAAGACCCTGCTGCAGAGCAGCCAGGTCTACCAGCGCCAGACCATGGAGGGGCAGGCCATGGCGTTGGGCTCCTACGAGGTCGTCGCCGGCGGCCTGGAGCACGAGGCCCTCTACTTCAGCCGCCTGCTGAGCGTCACCCCCGCCGACCTGCAGGCCCTCGTCCAGCGCGTCTTCACCCCCGAGAACCTCACCCTGGTCGTCTACGCCGAGCAGGCCTTCATCGACCGCGTCGACGAGGCCGCGCTGCGCGACGCCGCGCACCGCGCCCTGACCGGCGCCAGCCCGCTCGGCGGCGACGACACAGGCGAGGGGCTCGAGCGCGACGCCTTCGGCATCGTCCGGTATGCCGTCGAGGGGGGGCCCGTCGTCCTCATCCAGGAGGACGCCTCGGTCGAGCTCGTCAGCGTCCGGCTGGCCTTCCTCGGCGGACAGCGCCGCGAGGACCCGGCGCTGTCCGGCCTGAGCCACCTGCTCAGCGGCGTCTGGGCCCGCGGCACCCGCAGCCGCAGCCTGACCGAGATCTCCGACGAGGTCGAGGGCATGGGCAGCGGCCTGGACGCCTACGGGGGCCGCAACTCCATGGGCCTTCAGATGGACATGCTCAGCTGCCACTTCTCCCGCGCCATGGGCCTCATCGCCGACTGCCTCGCCCACCCCACCTTCGACCCCGAGCTGATCGACCTCGAGCGGCGCCTGACCCTGGAGTCCCTCCAGGCGCGCACCGACAGCCTGGGGTTGTGCGTGTCGAGCCTGCTGCGCGCCGAGCTCTTCGAAGGCCACCCCTACGCCCTCGACATCATCGGCACCGACGAGAGCCTGCCGCAGATCGGGCGACAGGAGATCATCGACTTCTACCGCCGCCACGTCCAGCCCGACCGGATGGTCATCAGCGTCGTCGGGGACGTGGTCGCCGAGGAGGTCGTCGCGCAGATCGAGGAGCGCTTCGGCCCCGGAGTCCGCTTCCTGGACGGCCCCGAGAGCGCCCCGGAGGACCCCGCGCCCGCCATGCCGCCGCTCAAGGGCCCCCGCTTTGTCACCACCGCGCTGCCCAAGAATCAGGCCGCGCTCTCGCTGGGCTTCCGCGCCGTCGACCTCCACAGCCACCACCGGCACCGCCTGGACCTGATCATCGCCATCCTGTCGGGCCAGGGCGGCCGCCTCTTCATGGAGCTGCGCGACCAGCAGTCGCTGGCCTACTCCGTCTACGCCAGCGTCCTGCTCGGCGTCGACCCCGGCAGCGTCTCGCTCCACATCACCACCAGCCCCGAGAAGATCGAGCAGGCCGCACGCGGCCTCTTTGAACAGGTCTTCCGCCTCCAGGAGACGCTCGTCTCCGAGGACGAGCTCGACCGCGCCCGGCTCTACCTCATCGGCAACCACGACATCCAGCTTCAGGCCTTCGGCGCCCGCGCCATGCAGATGGCCCTCGATGAGCTCTACGGCCTGGGCCACCAGAGCCACCGCAACATCCCGCAAGAATTGATGAATGTCACCACCGAGGAGCTGCGCGAGACCTGCCGGGAGCTGCTCACCCTCGACCGCGCCGTCCTGGCCATCGTCCACCCGCCCGACGCCGCCCTGCCCGATCTGGCCGACCTCGGGATGCCCGCCCCCGTGGTCGTGCCGCTCTAGAACGCTGATTGGTTTGAGGGACCGAGGCCGGCGAGGCCGACAGCGTCGAGGCCAAGGAGGAGAGCACAGGCGGGCCCTTTGGCCCGCCGAGCATCGACGACGCCGGCATCGATCTTGCCGACGGCGTCGTTGTCGGCCCGTTGGCCGACGGGAGTCAAACCGGTCAGCGTTCCAGAGCTGGCGCTCAGTCTTCGAAGAGGAAGGCCGGCGTGGCCTCGAAGACCATCGCCACCGAGATCTCCTGGCACTCGCCCTCCTCGTTCGGCGCCAGATCCGCGTTGGCCTTGACCACCACCGGCACCAGCCGCGCCACCTCACCGCCGCCCATCTCGACCTGCTTGGACAGATCGACGATCTCCTGGACCAGGATCGCCCCGCTGATGAAGCCCGACAGCGACCCGTCCTCGGCGATCTCGAAGCGCGCCGTCGCCTTGCGGATCGTCAGCTCAAGCTCGAACTCGAAGATCTGGATCGGCAGCTGGAACTCAAAGAGCCCCGCCGAGATCACCCCGCCCTCGATCGCCACGCCCTCGATCGTCGCCGTCGGCACCTCGTGGTCCACGTCGAAGGTCTGCCCGGACTCGATCAAGCCCCGCGTGCCCACCTCCGGGCTGCCTTCCCCGTGCATCAGCGAGACGTCCACGCAGCTGTCTTCCTCAAGGTCGTCGACGTGGGCCATCTTGACGATGATCAGCAGCTCGCCGGAGTTGATCGCCCCCTGCACGAGCCCCTCGATCGCCTCGCCGCCGACCGCCTCGATGCTCGGCATCAAGCGCGCGAACTGGTTGTCGATCCCCGTATTGCCCTGCGCGTCGACCATGTCCTCCTGGAAGCACCCCCGCGCGTCCCGGTTGTCGCTGTCGATCCCGTCCAGATCCAGACCGACGCTGACCCCCTGCGGCTCCTCGCGGGCGAAGCGGAGCTTCGTCACCACCGCCACCGCCTCAGCG
Organism: Pseudomonadota bacterium; assembly: GCA_005804885.1. Lineage (GTDB taxonomy): Bacteria > Myxococcota_A > Bradymonadia > Bradymonadales > SYOX01. The sequence continues at coordinate 7,778 of SYOX01000385.1, read as the reverse complement.
TCGACGCCGCACGCCCCGACCTCCTCGGACGGCGCCTCCGCCGCCGGCTCCGGCTCAGACTCCTCGACGCAGCCCGCCAGCGACCCCGCCAGCATCACCCAGAGCGCACCCCCGCAAAGACCCTCGCGCCATCCCATCTCTACACCTCAATCTCAGAGAGCCCCTCGGTCGCCTGACCCGCCTCAAGCCCAAACTCACCCCGCCGGATCCCCATCGCGCGCACCAGCGACAACATCACCTTGGAGGTGTTCTCGCCCGCGTGCGAGCGGTAGTGGATCCCCTTCTTCAAGATCCCGCCCGCGCTGCCCGCGATCAGGATCGGCATGTCGTCCAACGAGTGGTTGCGCCCCAGCGAGATCTCCGACACCCCCAGCACCGCGCAATGATCGAGCAGCGTGCTGTCGCCCTCCGGCACCCGACGCAGCGCCTCGACCATGTAGGCGTACTCCTCGATGATCTGGACCACGATCTCGTGCACCTGCGGCTGATCCCCCGGCTCGTCGTGGGTCAGCTGGTGGTGCCCGGCGTTGGCCCCCCGGAAGAGCACGTTCGTCAGCGGCCCCGAGAAGTAGTTGCTGAAGACCCTCACCTGATCGCAGGCCAGCGCCATGGCCACCGTGTCGCACATCGCCCGGTTGATCGCCGAGAGCTGCGGCCGCCCGTCGATCTCCTCAAAAATCTCCGGCGGCTGCCCCGGCCGCGCGCACGCGGCCAGCTCCGGCGGGTCCTCCTGCAGCCTCGCCAGCTGCAGCTCCAGCGCCCGCACGCCCTCCAGGTGCTGATCCAGGCGCACCTTGTCCGTCGCCCCCAGGCGACCCTTGAGCCGCCCCGCGTCCCCGATGACCGCGTCCAGCACGCTGCGCCGCAGCGCGATCTTCGGGTCCACCTCCAGCTGCTCGCCCGGCGCCCTGAAGCCCGCGCCGAAGACCCGCTCAAAGAGCCGGAAGGGGTTGTCCTCCGGCGGGTTCATGCTGTTGGGGCCGTTGTACGAGAGCCCCGCCCCCGGCACCGAGCCGAACTCGATCGACCGGAAGCGCGTCGTCTTGCCGATCTCCGCCGCGATGAGCTGATCGATGCTCGGCAGCGCGAAGGTGTGATCGTCGTTCGTCCCGAGCGACTGCGCCCCCGTCAACAGGCCCGCCGAGCCCGAGTGGTGCGGGATCGCGTTGGCCACCTTGACCGACATCCCCGACACCACCGTCACCTCGTCCTTGACCCCCGCCAGCGGCGCGAGCTGATCCGAGAGCGCCCACTCCCGACCCTCGCCGCGGGGCACCCAGCGGTGCGGCAACATCCCATTGCCCCAGTAGAAGAGCCCGAAGCGCGTCGGCAGCCCGTCGCCCGCCGCGTAGGCCGTCCCCGCCGCGTTCAAGAAGATCTCCAGCGCCGGCAACCCCACGGTCACCGCCGCGCCCCCGAGCATCCCCTTGAGCACCGCCCGACGGCTCAACCCCGAAGCCTTCGATCGCGCACCACCCATCACTGCACCTCCCCCGCCCGACGGAAGCCCGGGCTCGTCGCCAGATCAAAGAGCAGCGCCTTGACCCGATGGCCGCGCCCTTCAAAGGCCTTGCTCAGCGCATCGATCATGTCGGCCTCGCCCGGCACCTCCTGGTGCCCGTTGGCGTACCGGACCAGGTTCCTCACCAGACAGGGCCCCAGCCGCTCGTGCTCCCGAAGCGCCTCGGCCAGACCCCGCGGACCCTCGAAGGCCACCCCATCCAGATCCCCGCTGGCGTCGATCAACACCTCGTTGTCCCGAAGCCTGAAGCGCCCCAGCCCGTCAAAGTTCTCCAGCCCAAGCCCGATCGGGTCCGTCCTCAAGTGGCACCCCACGCAGGCCTCGTTCTCCAGGTGCTCCGCCACCCGATCCCGCAAGGTCGGCGTCTCCCCCGAAGGCTCCGGGATCGAGGTGTCCACGTTCGAAGGCGGCAAGGGCACATCCTGACACAAGAGCGTCTCACGGACGAAGAGCCCCCGCAGCGTCACCGAGCTCGACACCGGGTGCGCGTTGAGCGCCAGGAAGCTGACCTGCCCGAGCAAGCCCACCCGCTCGCTCTCCTCCGGCAGCTCCGCCTCCGCGAAGCCCTCCCGCGCCGGCGCCGGCACGCTGTAGATCGACGCCAGCTTCCGGTTCAGGAAGGTCCGCCGGGTCGTCATCACGTCCCGGTAATCCCCGTCCTCTTCGAAGATCAACCACTCCAGCCCCAGCAGCGTCTCCTCGCGCGCCGCCGGACCCACCTCAGGGCTGATGTGCTCAAAGATCGTCGGGTCCTTGCTCAAGGCATCCAGCGCTCGCAAGTTGAAGAGATCACTGAAGAAACTCCGAACACCGGCCCTCGCCCGGGGCGACGCCAGCAGCCGCTCGACCTGCGCCGCCAGCCCCGCGTCGTCCGTCAGCTCCCCACGCTCCGCCGCGTCCAGCAGCGCCTGGTCCGGCCCCGTGTCCCACAACAGGAAGCTCAACCGCGCCGCCATCTCGTAATCGGTAAAGCGCCTCCCCTGACCGTCCTGCTCCCCGATCTCCACCCGGAACAGGAAGTGCGGCGACTGCAACAAGGCCGCGATCGCGAACTCGAACCCCTTGAAGAAGTCACCGCGCACCCGCGCCGCCTCCAACGCGATCGACACCAGCCCCTCGACCTCCTCGTCCGCCAAGGGCCTGCGCCACACGCGACGCCCGAAGCTGCGCACCGCCGACCCCGCGCACGCCGCGTCCTCCACCCCCGAAGGCGCGCAGGGCACGATCGACGCCCGGATCTCGGGGTCCGCCATCGCCTGCTCCGCCAGATCGTAGGAGGCCTGCTCGTACTGCTCTATCCCTCGGGCCGAGATCGTGCTCAACGCCGCGCCTATCGACACCAGGCCGCCCGTGCGCGTGTCCGGCTCCAGCGCCGTCGGCAACACCACCGACTCACCCAGCAGATCCCGCACGACATTATGATACTGAGGTATCGTCAGTCGCCGCAACGACACCGGCGCTGGCGACACCTCCACCGACGACAGATCGATCGGCGCAGGCGACGGCGCCTCCACCTCACCGCCATCCCCGCAGGCCGCCGCACACAACAACCCCACGAGCAGGACCACCGCCGACGCACGGAGGCTCATCAAGACCCGACCGACCTGGTTTCTGCGCTTCATAACCTCGACGCCCCACCGCTTCACACTCCCCGGATCACGCACTGAAACATGTATCACTCCCCACCCCGCTTCACAAACCCTCGCCCTCGTAAAGCCCGTCGAAGGCCGCCTCCAGCGCCGCCTCTGCCCCCGCATCCGGGCCCGCCTCCAGCGCCCTCACCCACCCCACGATCCGCGCCGACTCCACCGCCCCGATCTCCGGCACCCGGATCTCCCGGATCATCCGCTGCGTGATCTGCGGGAAGATCTTCTTGCCCGACGTGATCGGCCCCACGAAGCGCCGATCCACCGCGCCCGCGTTGAGCAGCCCGCAGAGCACCTCGATCGTCAACCACCCCGGCGCATCGGCCCTCAGGTGGACGCTGTAGACCGACTGCAGGATCGCCAGCCCCTCCCGATCAATGGCCGCCCTGAGCCGCCTCCCTGTCTTGACCACCACCACCTTCGGCCCGCCGTGGACCCGCTCCCCCTTCCTCAACACCTCGATCGCGCGCGTCGCCCTCGGCGCCCCATAGGCCCGCGCGACCCCCTCACCGGCCACCGCGACCCGATCCCCGGCCCGCGCCGCAGACGCCTGCCGCAGCGACGACTTGCCCACCTCCTCACCCCTGCCGATCCGCACCAGCTCCCCCAGCAGCCGGCCCGCACCTCCACCCCCAACCGGCGGCCACCGCGCGCTGGCCACGTCCAGATCAGACACCTCGTGTCGACTCCCGACCACCCGCCCTCCCGCCTCGACCCGCTCGAAGATCACCTCCCTGGCCCCCCGCTCCCCCCTCGCCCGCAGCCCGCAGCACGACACCGCGCTGACCGACGCCTCAAAAACGGCCCCCTCGTGCCTCACCCACAGCCGATCCGCCTCCCCCATCATCAGCCGCCTCACCGCCCTCGTCGACTCCCTCGCCAAAAGCGCATCCGGCAACAGATACCCATAGCTCGATCCCCTCGAAGACGAGATCGACGCCCCCAGCTCCACGAAGATCCACCACAGATCCCAAGCCCCACGCCGCAACGCGAAGCGCCCCGACACCGCCGGCCGCCGCGCCCCCGACACATAGGGCGGGTTGCCCAGCACCACGTCGAAGCCCCCCCGCTCCCCCTCGTCGCCACGGCTCCCCCTCGATCCGCCCTCACCGCGAGGCCGCCCAAAAACCTCCGGAAAGCGCCCGCGCCACCCGCCCGGATCCCCCGCGCTCTGCCCCTCACCCAGCCGCAGCGCGTCCCCCTGACGCAGCCGACCCCCGCACGCGCCGCCGCCGAGCGAGCCCGCCATGATCTCCAGCGCGGCCCGCGCCACGGCCGCGCTCACCGGATCCAGATCCACCCCGTACAAGCACCGCCCGACCACCCGACGCCGCGCCTCAAGCCCTTGATCTCCCTCGACATTTTCCCCATGAAACGCCCACGACGCCTCCAGCCCCGCCGACAGCGCCCGGCACGCCTCGATCAAGAAGGCCCCACACCCCATCGACGGATCACAGACCCTCAAACCCAGGATCACCCCCGGAGGCTCCGGCTCCCCGCTCCCCGCCACGAGCCGCGGCCCCAGCGCCCTGGCCACGATCCGCCGCGCCACCCCCGACGGCGTGTAATGCACCCCCGACCGATGGCGCCCGCCCCCCTCGACCACCTCCAGCGCGCCGCTGGCGCAGCGCCTCAGCTCCAGGCCGAGCATCCCCTGGTACACGTCCCCCAGGCGATCCAGCGCGCCCTCCGCCGCCCCCGACGAGCGCCGCTCGCCGCCGCCCCGCCCCTCGAACCCCAGCCGACCCGCCCCCCCAGGCGAGCCGCGACCATCGGACCCATGACCCCTCTCGGGCGCGCCCTCCGGCCACAAGGCCCCCCTGAGCCACGCCACCACCGCCTCGATCCCCAGACCGTCAACCTCGACGCCCTTCGGCCAGCCCTCCTCCACCCTCCCAAGGAGATCCACCCCGACCGACCCTGCGACCGCCCACTCGCCGACCGCGCACCCCTGAACACTGACGCCCCCCCCGAGCCCCGAGCGCCCCGCCAGGCCCTCTCGCGCGACGACCCCGCCAGAGCGCCCGACCGCGCCGAGCGCCCCCGCCGCCTCGGCCACGAGGCAGACCGCCGCGCGCATGACGACGACGCGGGCGCACGCCAACAGCGCGCCCTCCTCGACCGCGCCCTCAAGCGCCCTGGCCGAAGCCAGCAGCGCCGCCGCCCGGTGATCAGTGCAGGGTGACCTCATAGGGTCGGACGCCTTCGTAGGTCGCCTCAAAGAGCTTCCAGGTCAACCGGCCAGACTCGTCGTCCATCCAGTCGTCCAGCACCCGCGCCCGGATGTGCTCCCCGTGCTCAGGGTTCGAATCCGTAAAGGCGATCAAGAAGTTGCGGCTCGGGATCGCGATCAACAGCCGACCCTCGTGGCGCTCGACCAGCTCCCGCCACCGATCTTCGAGGAGGATCCGGGACGCGTCGAAGCCGTCCTGGCTCTCGTAGATGTAGAGCGTGTTGGCCCCCTCGTCCCGGTGCTCCATCAAGGGCACCTCGGCCGAGCGCCGGGCCAGGTTCGCCAGCGCCGCCTTCCGCGCCTGCTCCGGTCGGACCGCCCAGCGCTCCAGGTGCGCCGTAGTCACCACCAGCGCCCGCCGCGCCGAGGGCACCACCAGCCGGACCTCCAGATCATGACCGAAGGGGAAGCTCACGCCCTGCTCCGAGGCCGCCGTCGGGCGAAGGGCCATCTCCGGCAAGAGCGCCCGCTGCGCCTCCTCCCAGCCCATCCGCGACGGATCGGCCTCCGAGAGCAGCGCCACCAGCCCCCCCAGGAAGGCCTCTATCGACGCCTCAGCCTGCGCCGGGTTGTTCTGACAGGCCACCATCAGCCGGCCGACCGGCACCATGATCGGCTCGCCCTGCCGCGCGACCACCTCGAACTGCAAGATGTTCTGCCGGTTCAGGACCACGCCCTCCCCCCCCAGCCGCTCGCCGAGGCGCGCCATCACGGCGTCGGTGAAGGCCGCCGCCGCTCGCTCATCCAGGCCGGCGCCATCGTCCTCCTGGCTCGCCTCAGGCTCCGCTGGCCTCAAGGCGCGCCGACCGCGCCGATCCAAGATATAGAGCCCCCCGCTGACCAGGACCATGGTCAGGCCAATGAGCAACGCCGCCAGCGAAAAACTGTCCATCGACCGCGCCGCCCTCCAAACCTCCAACGCCGACCTCGCCGGCGCCGACCCCTCAAGCCGATCGCCGCCTCAAGCGGAAGTCTGACACCATCGCCGCCTCAAGCCAAGCCCGCCCACGCGCGGTCAGCGCGCCCGATCGCCCCAGGCCCCCCACCCCACGATACCCCAGGGACCACGATCGGGCCGCCCCAGGCTCGCGCCCGGGTCTACAGAGAAGACACGCCTCTTCGAGGCTGACGACGGCTCTGGACCAGTCCGCAGCATCGTGTCGCTCGGCTCAGACCCTCAACATCAAGCGCCGCTTGTGTGGGGTGACACGATGCCTGCAGGTTGACGCCCCGTCGTCAGCCCCGCAGGGGCGTCGCTGGGTCTGTAGCCCCAGGCGCGAGCCTGGGGCGGCCCGGTGCGCTGGCCGCACGATCAGAGCCTGCTCCACACCCGTCCGGATCACCTCCGGGAGGGCGCCATCAGCAGCTCAGACCCTCGCCAGGCCCCGCCGCCAGCGCGCCTGGTGCGCCTCGATCTCGTCCTCGCCCATCTTCGGGTCAAAGCGCCGATCCTGCCGCCAGCTCGCCCGGATCGCCTCCAGATCGTCGAAGATCCCCGCCGCCAGCCCCGCCAGCAGCGCCGAGCCGAGCGCCGTCGTGTCGGTCATCTCGGGCCGGACGATCGGGCAGCGCAGCAGATCCGCCTGGAACTGCATCAGGAGGTTGTTCGCCGAGGCCCCGCCGTCGACCTTCAGCGTCGTCAAGGTCTGGCCCAGGTCGCGCTGCATCGCGTCCAGGATGTCGGCGTTCTGAAAGGCGATCCCCTCCAGCGCCGCCCGCGCGATGTGCGCCCGCGTCGTCCCCCGCGTCAGCCCGTGGATCACGCCCCGCGCCTCCGGGTCCCAGTGCGGCGCCCCCAGCCCGGTGAGCGCAGGCACGAAGACCACACCGCCGCTGTCCTCGACCGAGGCCGCCAGCGCCTCTATCGCCGACGCCTCCTCCACGATCCCCAGCCCGTCCCGCAACCACTGCACCGCCGCGCCCGCCACGAAGGCGCTGCCCTCCAGCGCGTAGCAGGACCTGTCCCCCACCCGCCACGCCGCCGTCGTCAACAGCCCCGACCGGCTCGCCACCGGCCGCTCCCCCGTGTTCATCAAGAGGAAGGCCCCCGTGCCGAAGGTGCACTTGGCCTCCCCAGCCTCGAAGCAGGCCTGGCCGAAGAGCGCCGCCTGCTGATCGCCGGCCATCCCGCACACTGGCGTCCCGTCTGCCAGGCCCGGCACACCCCTCACCTCACCGTAAACCTCTGAATTACCTCGTATTTCAGGGAGGACGGAGGCGGGGATGTCGAAGAGGCCGAGCAGCTCGTCGTCCCAACGCTGGCCCTCCAGGTCCATCAGGAGGGTGCGCGAGGCGTTGGAGACGTCGGTCTTGTGGGCGCCGCCGGTCAGGCGCCACAGCACGAAGGTGTCGATGGTGCCGAAGGCCAGCGCGCCTC
>SYOX01000384.1 GCA_005804885.1 Pseudomonadota bacterium | reverse complement strand
GACGTTCGGCGGCGGGATCACGATGGTGTAGGGGGGCTTGTCGCTGTCGGCGTCGGCGCCGAAGTGCCCCTGCGCCTCCCACCAGTCGTACCAGCCGGCTTCTGTCTCGGCGGGGTTGTAGGCGCCTTCCAGCGAGGTCTTGTTCTTCATGGCTCCACGCCCTCCTCGGGCCAGCGAGAGGTGAATGTTAAAACGCTTAAAAAACAGGTGCTTGCGCAACAACTGAGCGCGCCGGAGCGCGCCCACGAAGGGCCGCATCAGCGATGTCTGGGGTGATGGGAGCGACGGGGCTGGGTTGGAGGGCTACTCGTTGCCGGTGATCCTGGCGAGCTCCTCCGAGACCCGTCGCTCCATGATAACCTGGAGGTCACGGGTGACGATCGTCTCGACGCGCTCCTGCCCGTAGGACAGCAGCTTGGGCATCATCCGCTCCTTGAAGAGATCGCTCAGGACGCTCTTGACCATGGTCAGCATCTCTTCGCGCACGGCCCGCTGGACCTCCTCGCGGACAAGCCGCCGGATCTCCTCGACGTCGACGTTGGCCGCGGTGGCCTGGGCGGGTTGGGGCGTCGGCGGGGCCAGGACCGCGGGCTTCGTCGGCTCCCCGGGCGACTTGAAGCGCGCCGCGGGGACGGGCTCCCGGCGAGGGTCCGGCGCGGGCGCAGGCACAGGCGCAGCGGCGCCGCCGCCGTAGCGGGGCTGGGATGGGGCGGCCGGGGGAGGCGCCGAGGGCGCGGGCCTGGCCACCGCGGGCATCCCCATCTGGGTGGCGCCGCGGATCGGGGCGCCGCGCATCCCCTGGGGATCGGCGGACGGCTCCGGGGCCGCGCTGGCGCCGGCGCTGGCCAGCCGCGTGACCTTCTCGTGGATCGCGTCGGTGCGGAAGGGCTTGAGGATGACGTCGTCCGAGCCGCTGCGGCGGGCCTCGTCCTCGCTGAAGGGGTGGTAGGCGCCGCCCATCATCAGCACGGGGATGTGCCGCAGGTTCGGATCGGCCTTCATCGCGCGGCAGACCTCGAAGCCGCTCCGATCAGGCATCTGGTAATCCAGCAAGACCACGCTGGGCCGATGATCGTAAGCCGCCTGGAGGGCCTCCTCGCCGCCACCGACGGCGACCACGCGGAAGGCCGAGCCCTTGAAGGCCATCGTCACGACCTGCCGCATCGTCGCGCTGTCGTCCGCCACTAAAATCGTCTGGGCCATCCCTTAGCTCTCCGCTTTGCGCGTCCCTCACAGGCTCCTGTGAGTAGCATGAGGAGATGAACTTGGCAATCAAACAGACCCCCGCAACCCCCCAGCCTCCCCAAAGTCCCCAGCGACGACCTCGACGATCAAGGCCCGCCACACAAGCCCGCCGCCGGACCCTCTGCCGGACGCGGCGCCTCCTTGACAGCCGCCCGACCCTGCGCGACACCTCATCTGACCCCGGCTCGATCCCAAGGAGGACCCATGCAACGCCGCCTTATCGTCATGCGCCACGCCAAGAGCGCCTGGGACAACCCCGGGCTGGCCGACCACGACCGACCCCTGAACGACCGCGGGCGCAAGGACGCACCCAACATCGCCCGCCACCTCGCCGACGAAGGCTGGCTGGCCGAGAAGATCGTCAGCTCCTCCTCCCGCCGCACCCGCGAGACCTGGGCCTTGATGGCGCCCTCCTTCCCCCCCAAGGTCGAGGTCGACTTCACCCGGAACCTCTTCCACGCCGGCCCGTCCGAGGTCCAGAAAACCATCGCGTCCCAGCAGGACGCCACCGCATCCCTCATGATCCTGGGCCACAACCCCGGCTGGGAGGACGTCGTCAGCTGGCTCTGCGGCCACTACGTCCCCATGGGCACCGCCAACGCCGCCCTCCTCTCCATCTCCGCCGACACCTGGACCCAGGCCCTTGCCCGCGCAGGCCACTGGACACTCCACGACGTCGTCCGCCCCAAGGACTTCTGACGCCCCGCCCGCCCCACGCACCGCCCCACGCTCCTCGCACCGCCCCCTGCGGGGACGGGCTCGTCGGGTGGGGCTAGAAGCTCAGGGTGGGCTGCGACCTCTCGGTCGCAGGCCCGCGCACGACCGAAATCGACACCAGGGGGCGTGAAAACCCCAATCCACAGGCCCACTTCGACGCGCTGATCCGCCCCTGCGATCCGCCCTGGCCCGCGCGCCGGCCTGCGCCCAACGGGCGCAGCCCCCCCGCGCATCCAAGCCCCACCCGACGAGCCCGTCCCCAACGGGGGCGGTGCGAGGAGCGTGGGGCGCTCGTCGGGCGTCGCGGGCCTTTGAGCCTCCCGTGGCCTCCCCCGAGGGCGCCCTCAGATCGACCGTTCCAGCCTTGCGAGCGAGCGCCTCTGCCGATAGGGTGGGGGATCGAACGCGGTCCTGCCCGAAGGAGCCCACCGATGAACACCCAGCGCGCCGCCCTTGGCCTTCTCCTGGCCGCCCTCCTCGCCCTCGCGGGCGCCTGCGCCTCAGGCGGCATCGGCGAGGCCGAAGAGTTCGGCGACGACCCGGGCCCCGACAACGACCCCGTCGGGAACAACAACCCCGACGGGAACAACGATCCCGACGGGAACAACGACCCCGACGGCTGCGGCGAGAGCTGCACCGTCGGTCGCTTCGTCTGCATCGGCGAGGACGAGATCCACGTCTGCCGCCAGACCCCCGATGGCTGCGCGACCTTCGTCTTGAACGAGACCTGCGCCGGCGGGCGGATCTGCCTCGACGCGCTCTGCGTCGAGCCCGACTCCTGCGTCGACACCGACGGCGATCAGCACGGCCTCAACTGCGAAGGCGGCGCCGACTGCGACGACCGGGACCCCGTCCGCCACAACGACGCCCAGGAGCTGTGCGACGGCCTCGACAACGACTGCGACGGCATCGAGGACGAGGGCAGCGCCTGCGACGCCGACTGCACCGACCAGCAGTGCGATCCCGGCGAGACCGAGTGCGTCAACGCCACGTCCGCGCGCCAGTGCCGCGCCGGCAACGACGGCTGCGGCATCTGGAGCGCGCCGGTGGCCTGCGGCGAGGGCCAGTGCGACCAGGGCGCCTGCCAGAACGCCGATTGCGTCGATAACGACGGCGACCTCAGAGGCCCGGGCTGCCCCTTCGGCGAAGACTGCGACGACAACAACCGCAACCGCTTCGAAGGCAACCGCGAGATCTGCGACGGGCTCGACAACGACTGCGACGGCGAGGCCGACGAGGACTTCGAAGACTTCGGCCAGCCTTGCGAGGTCGGCGTCGGCGCCTGCACGACCCAGGGGGTCCAGCGCTGCGCCCCCGGCGGCGCCACCCTGATCTGCGACGCGCCCCCCATCCAGCCCCGAACCGAGGTCTGCGGCAATAGTCAGGACGACAACTGCAACGGGCAGACCGACGAGGGCTTTGAGGGCGTCGGGCAGGCTTGTGAGAGCGGGCAAGGGGCCTGCCGTCGCACCGGCAGGCTGGTGTGCAATGGCACCGGATCGCGCTGCGACGCCTCCCCAGGCACGCCCACCCAGGAGGTGTGCGACGGGGTGGACAACAACTGCAATGGGCAGGCCGACGACGGCGGCGTCTGCACGGGCTGCACCAACGACGCCCACGAGCCCGACCAGAGCTCATTCCTCGGCTTTCTGGTCGCCCGCGGCGCCTCGACGACCGGAACCCTGTGCGGCGAGGAGCGCGACGGCGCCGACTGGATCCGGCTCGGGCGCTACACCAGCGGCGAGATGATCAACGTCACGATCGCGTTCAACAACCCCGGCTCCACCATGCACATGGAGATCTACACCCCCAGCGCCTTCGTGGCTTCCAGCCCTCGCCAGAACACGGGCCACTCGCTCAGCGCCCGGGCGACCGAGACCAACGAATACTTCGTCTGGCTCTTCCCCAACATCAACCCTGAGCCCGGCATCAGCTACACGCTCCGACACCAGTAATCCTCAACGATCCTCACCACTTGCCATCACTGGGCGTCGGCGGCGGGGGCCTTCGGGGCCTCGGCGCCCGCGTCGGCGGCGCTGTTCGGGCTCGCGGGGGCGGCGCCCGCATCGGCGGCGGGGGCCT
>SYOX01000383.1 GCA_005804885.1 Pseudomonadota bacterium | reverse complement strand
GACGTGCCCCGGCGTGTCGATGATGTTGACGTGGTGATCCTGCCAACTGCAGTGCGTCGCCGCGCTGGCGATCGTGATGCCGCGCTCGCGCTCCAACTCCATCGAGTCCATCTTCGCGCCCACGCCGTCCTTGCCCCGGACGTCGTGAATGGCGTGAATCCTGTTCGTGTAGAACAGAATACGCTCGGTAAGCGTCGTCTTGCCGCTGTCGATGTGAGCGGAGATCCCGATGTTCCTCAACTTCGCAAGGTCTTTAATCATTTCCAGTGCCTCTAAACAGGCTCAAACCCATCTGCGTGAGCGCGACTTGCCGTCGACCGTGACGACCCGGCGGGGTTCTAGTGGAAGGGTCCGCCCAGATCAACCACTTAATCGAAAAAATTAAACTCGGCCCTGTAGAAATCAGCGCCCAGGTCGTGCGCCATCAGGGCAACGACCTGCTGGAGAGTAGGAGCGAGGGGGATTCAAGTCAACAGGGCCAAGCGGGTCCGCCAGGGCGATCCAAGCTCGGAGCGCCCTGGCGCGCTCAGCTTCGGCGCCGTCGGGTGACGAGGGCGCCGAGCAGCAAGGCCAGCAGGGCCGGGCCGGTCGGCAAGCCGCGCTCGGGGGCGGCCGGGGTGGCGCACTCGCAGTCGCTGTCGGTGACGACGACCTCGACCTCGGTCAGCGGCGTGTCGTCGCAGACGTCGCCGATGCCGTCCTCGTCGCTGTCGAGCTGATCGACGTTGGGGTCCTCGGGGCAGTTGTCATCCTCGTCGCGAACGCCGTCCTCGTCGCTGTCCAGGAAGGTGTCGTCGTCGCAGGCGTCGCCCTGGCCGTCGTCGTCCAGATCGGCCTGATCGGCGTTCTCGACCAGAGGACAGTTGTCCTCCGCGTCATCGACCTCGTCGTTGTCGTCGTCCTCGTCGCAGGCGTCCCCGGCGCCGTCGCTGTCCGTGTCGAGCTGATCGGCGTTCTCGACCAGGGGGCAGTTGTCCGCTGCGTCCTCGATCCCGTCGCCGTCGCCGTCGCCGTCACAGGCTTCGCCCAGGCCGTCACCGTCCGTGTCGGTCTGGTCGCCATTGGCCACCAGGGGGCAGTTGTCCTCACCGTCGTCGATCCCGTCGCCGTCGTCGTCCTCGTCGCAGGCGTCCCCGGCGCCGTCGTCGTCCGCGTCGGCCTGATCGGTGTTCTCGAGCCGGGCGCAGTTGTCGTCGACGTCGTCGATCCCGTCGTTGTCGTCGTCGTCGTCGCAAGCGTCGCCCTGGCCGTCGTCGTCCAGATCGGCCTGATCGGCGTTGGCGATGAAGGGGCAGTTGTCATCCTCGTCATCGACGCCGTCGCCGTCGTCGTCGTTGTCGCAAGCGTCGCCCTGGCCGTTGTCGTCCGCGTCAACCTGGTCCTCGTTGGCGATGAAAGGGCAGTTGTCGTCGCCATCCTCGACGCCGTCGCCGTCGTCGTCGTCGTCGCAGGCGTCGCCGTCGTCGTCCTCGTCGCTGTTGGTCTGATCGACGTTGGAGACGATCTGACAGTTGTCATTCTCGTCGGTCACCCCGTCGTTGTCGTCGTCGTTGTCGCACGCGTCACCCGTCTCGTCGTCGTCGCTGTTGACCTGATCCTCGTTGGCGATGAACTGGCAGTTGTCCTCCTCGTCGCCGATCTCGTCGTTGTCGTCGTCCTCGTCGCAGACGTCCCCGAAACCGTCGAGATCATTGTCGGTCTGGTCCTCGTTGGAGATGAACTGGCAGTTGTCATCCTCGTCCGCAACCCCGTCGTTGTCGTCGTCCTCGTCGCAGGCGTCGCCGTCCTCGTCCTGGTCCGTGTCGGTCTGGTCGTCGTTGGAGATGAACTGGCAGTTGTCCTCCTCATCGCCGACCTCGTCGTTGTCGTCGTCGTTGTCACAGGCGTCGCCGAGGCCGTCGAGATCATTGTCGATCTGGTCCTCGTTGGCGAGGAACTGGCAGTTGTCATCCTCGTCCGCAACCCCGTCGTTGTCGTCGTCCTCGTCGCAGGCGTCGCCGTCCTCGTCCTGGTCCGTGTCGGTCTGGTCGTCGTTGAAGTCGAAGGGGCAGTTGTCCACGTCGCCGCACACGCCGTCCTCGTCCAGATCGTTGTCCCCATCCAGCGGACATGCGTCACAAGCGTCGCCCTCGCCATCCTCGTCGCTGTCGGTCTGATCGTTGGCGACGAACTGGCAGTTGTCTTCATCGTCAGGGACGCCGTCGTTGTCGTCGTCGTCGTCGCAGACGTCGCCCTGGCCGTCGCTGTCGTTGTCGGCCTGATCGAAGTTGCTGTCGATGGGGCAGTTGTCCTGCTCGTCGATGATCTCGTCGTTGTCGTCGTCCTCGTCGCAGACGTCTCCGAAACCGTCGAGATCATTGTCGGTCTGGTCCTCGTTGGAGATGAACTGGCAGTTGTCATCCTCGTCCGCAACCCCGTCGCCGTCGTCGTCCTCGTCGCAGGCGTCGCCGAGGCCGTCGAGGTCGTTGTCGAGCTGATCGGAGTTGTCGATCAGGTCGCAGTTGTCCTCGTCATCCGGGACCTCGTCGTTGTCGTCATTGGGATCACAGGCGTCGCCGATGGCGTTGCCGTTGTTGTCGGCCTGATCGAAGTTGCTGTCGATGGGGCAGTTGTCCTGCTCGTCGATGATCTCGTCGTTGTCGTCGTCGGGGTCGCAGGCGTCGCCGAGGCCGTCGAGGTCGTTGTCGAGCTGATCGGTGTTGGGGATGTCGACGCAGTTGTCTTCGAAGTCAAAGACGGTGTCTCCATCGGCGTCGACTTCATCGAAGCAGCCCGCGCTGCAGCCGTCGAGGTCGTCGTTGTTGCCGTCGTCGCACTGCTCGCCGCGCTCCTGGACGCCATTGCCGCACTGGCTGATGCCGCCGCCTCGGATGTTGAAGCGCCAGATGCCCGGCTCGTCCACGTTCGAGGTCGTGCACACATCCAGGACCGCAGCGGTCAGCGATCCCGGCAGGGCCAGGAAGTTGACCTGATTGCCCGCGTCGAAGCCCGCCTGCGCGGGAGTGCCGCCGAGGCCGTTGACACCGCCGCTGGCGTCGCCGGTCGTCCAGTTGCACCGCTCGTAGCGGAACTCGACGTCGAAGTCGCCGGCCACCGACTCGCGGCTGCGATCCGTCATGATGAGCTGGAAGGAGTTGATCTTGTCGATCTTCCGGGAGAAGTAGCCGACATCGTGCCAGGTGACGACGACACGCCGCCCCGCCTGATCCTGGGCGAGGTAGATCTTGTTGTCTGGCCCCACCCCTCCAAGATCGACGTCGCCCCAGAAGGGCGCGATCATCGGCTGGTTCGAGACAGGGAAGGCGACCGGGGTGAAGGATCCCACCCCGGCGTTGAAGGTGATGTTCCCGTTGTTGTTGATGAACATCGAGTTGTGGAAGGTTCCGAAGAAGTTCAACCCCCGATTGCCAAAGATCGAGGCGATGCTGATCTGCCCGCTGAAGTTGTCGTCGCCTGTCAGGCCCGAATCCGCGCCGAAGCCCTGCGGGCCTCCCAGGCCCGTCAACAGCTCTGCCTGCCCGAAGGCCACGGCGGGCAGGGACATCAGCCCTGCAAGGCACACGATGAATGCATGTCTTCTCGTCATATCTCCTCTCCAAGCCCATTGTTCGGGTAACGTTCGGGTAACTACCCTCGACCCAAGCATATCGCCTCGGGCCGATGACACAACTTGATAGCCGACTTTCAGAGCCAACGCCGCTCTGGACGGCCTCGCGCCCCGCCTGTATTGATCGATCGCCGCTTCTCGGGAGGTGAACCTCTCCAACGGAGCAGAACGCGGACACTCTCCATCGGCAGGCGAGCTCACAGGTGCGGCGTCATCGCTTGTTGTCGGCGGTTGCTGCGACTTGCGACGCAACACGACGCGAAGGGCAATCATGGTCAACCCGCGCCCCGCACACTCCGAGCCTCGCGCCGCCCTCAGGTCGCCGCGCCACGTCGCCGCCGTCCTCATCCCCATCGCGATCTTCGTCATCTCCGCCCTGGGCATCGCCGCGCTGACCGACGTCCCCGTCGCGTCCGATGTCGAAAGAGGGCAGGGCGTCTCTCGGGCCGCGATCGCCATCCGCGACGACGTGATCCCCTTTCAGAAGTTCGGCACCCGGATCTTCACCGAGCCGCTCCTTGAGCGGGGCTATGACGAGGTCCACTACTTCACCGAGCGCGCCTGGGGCCAGCAGCATGGCCCCTTCGTCGACGCGCTCCGCGGCGCGCTCTCGCGACACTCTCGGGTCGATGTCTTCCTCCTGGCCCACTCCAACAGCTATCTGTCCTGGGTCCAGGAGATCGAGCCCGACCTTCGAGCCAGGATACGCCTCGTCTACAACACCGGCTGTCAGGATGCCCGACAAAGTCAGGGCTGGATCGAGGCCGGCGCCGACACCTACGTCGGCCACCCCGGCCTGAGCGCCTCGCCTGTCTTCTACTTCTACTTCCTGCGTCGCTGGGCCAGGGGTCAGCCCCTTGAGGTCGCCCGCGCGGCGTCCAACGCCAGGATGCGGATCTTGCTTGATCGTATTGCCCCGCTGTCGATGGGGGTGCTCGACGCCGAGGTGATCTTCAAAGACTCGGAGGCCATGCACTTTGGACGCGAAGAACTCGACATCGCCGCGCCCTGAGCGCCTCGGCGCTGGCTTGATCGGCGCGTCGTGGCTCGCCCACGCCGCGGTCTTCGCGGCCCTGTGGGCGATCATGGACGGGGCCTACGGGGTCGAGGGCGCCTCGCTGCCCGAGGAGGTGGTCGGGCCCGCCACGCAGGCCGTCCTCTTGTTCGGCGGGCTCCTCTGCGGGGGGCTCGCCGCCTGGGGCTGCGCGAGGATCGTGCGGCGATCCGGCCTGCTCGCCGCCGTCGTCGGCGTCACGGCGGCCTCGCCGGCCATCTTCACGGCGACGATTTGGCTCTACGGCTGGCTGCTGATCAGCGGGCGGGCCTGAAGGCGGCCCGCCTCAAGCCCCTCCCCCCTGAGATCCGGCGAGGCAAGCCCTCAAGCCCGCTTCGATCATCGGGCGGTCGAGAGCTCGGCCGATGAAGACCATGCGCGAGCGCCTGGGCGCGCCGACCGGCCACGGGCGGTCGAGGTGGGCGCCGATGAGGTGGTGGATGCCGTGGAAGACGCAGCGGTGGCTCTGGCCCGCCAGATCCAGGATGCCCTTGAGGCGATAGATGTCGTCGCCGTGGTGCTGGACCAGGGATCGGAGCCACGCGTCGACCCTCGCCCCGTCCAAGGGAGCGTCCAACTCCAGGCAGACCGAGGTGACGGCCTCGTCGTGGGCGCCCTCGTGGCCGTGATCGCCCTCATGATGGTGATCGTGATCGTGATCATGGTCATGATCGTGAGAGTGAGCGCGTGCGAAGGCCGGATCGTCGGCCTCGATGCGCCTGGGATCAAAGCCGGACCTGTCGAGCAGCAGCTCGCGGGCCACCCGCCCCTGGCGGGTGCGAAGGATCTGGGCGTTGGGGTTGAGCCGACGCACGCGGGCCTCCAGAGCCTCCAGATGGACCTCGTCGACGAGGTCCACCTTGTTGAGCGCGATCAGGTCCGCGAAGCCCACCTGCCGAGGGGCCTCCGGGCTTCGGTCGAGCTGGAGTGGGGCGTGGAGGCTGTCGACGATCGTGACGATGGCGTCGAGCGCGTAGAAGTTGACCAGCGCGCGGTCCTTGAGCAGCGACAGGGCGATGGGGGAGGGGTCGGCCAGCCCCGTGGTCTCGACCACCACGCGATCGATGGGCGTGCGGCGCTTGATCAGATCGAGCAGGGTGCGGTTGAGCTCGCCGCTGATGCTGCAGCAGATGCAGCCGTTGCTCATCTCCACGACGCCCTCGGAGGCGCCGACGATGAGCGCGTCGTCGATGCCCAACTCGCCGAATTCATTGACGATTACGGCGATCTTCTCGCCGACGTCCTGGCTCAGGAGGTGGTTCAGCGCCGTGGTCTTGCCCGCGCCGAGGAAGCCTGTCAGGAGCGTGATGGGGATGAGCCGTCGGGTCATGTCGCCCTCCAGATGTCGGGAGCCGGGGTTCTAGCACGAAGGGGTCAAGGAGGGACAGGTCGACCTCGGCGCTTGCACAGGGGCGGTCAGGTTCAGTACACAGGCCAGCGGACACCTTTTCATGGAGGAGGCTCAGGGATGAGTAGCATCAAGGACATGATCAAATCGGGGGCGGCCGCGGCGCTGCTCGTGGGCGCCCTGGCGGCGTGCGGCAACACCGCTCAGAGCGACAAGAAGGCGGACGAGAAGCCGACCCCGTCGGGGGAAGACGCTGCGGGGCCTGTCGACAATGGCGCCTCGGTCAAGGCGGCGGCGCTGCCCGACGACATGAGCCAGGGGCTGCTCGTGGCGCTGTCCCAGTTCGAGGTTGGCCCGGACAAGAAGGTGCTGCCCAAGCCCGGCCCGGCCCGGCTCGACATCTTCACGCGGGAGGGCGGGGCGTGGCGTCACCAGATGATCGAGGACGCGACGAGCAATGTCTTCCACAAGGCCTTCGTCTACACGCCGCCGGGCGGCGAGCCTGGGATCGTGACGCTGGGGGCGATGGGCGCCGCGGTGAAGATATGGCGCAAGAAGGAGGGCAAGTTCGTCGCCGAGACGCTCTGGGAGAAGGACTTCGGGGGGAAGTTCAGCCGGATGCGCGACGCCGAGGTCGCCGATCTCTACGGCGACGGCGTTCCCACGATTGCGGTGGCCACCCACGATCAGGGCGTGGTGGCGACGGTGCGGCCGAACAAGGAGGGGGGCTGGGAGGTCAAGGAGATCGACGCCCTCAAGGACACCTTCGTGCACGAGATCGAGATCGGGGATCTCGACGGGGACGGCAAGCTGGAGTTCTACTCGACGCCCAGCGAGCCCAACCGCCTGGACGGCTCGGAGCAGAGCGGGCATGTGATGCGCTACACCCCGACCGATGGGGGCAAGGGGGTGGTCGTGGCCGACCTGGGCAACCGCCACGCCAAGGAGATCCTCGTGGCCGACGTGGACGGGGACAAGCGCGACGAACTCTATGTGGCCGTCGAGGCGCTCACGGAGAAGGTCGGCGAGGAGGTGCGCGTGATGAGCCCGGTGGAGATCCGGCGCTATGACGCGGGCACGGACCCGACGAAGGGCGCCGTCGTCGGGCTGCTCAAGGATCGGCTGTGCCGCTTCCTGACGGCCGGCGACGTGGACGGCGACGGCAAGAAGGAGCTGGTGGCGGCGCCCTTCAGCAGCGGCCTGTGGCTGCTGCGGCCCGGCGCCGACCCCAGGGCGGAGTGGGACAAGAGCTTGATCGACAAGGACTCTTCGGGCTTTGAGCACTCGGCGATCCTGCTCGACCTCGACAAGGACGGCCGCGATGAGCTCTACGTCGCCAGCGACAAGCAGGGCGAGGTGCGCCGCTACGTGTGGAACGGAGGGGGCTTTGACAAGTCGGTCATCTCGACCCGCGAGGTGCCCCGCTCGGTCTTCACCTGGAACCTGACGCCCGTGCCCGTCGAACTGGTCAAATGACCGCTGGCGGCCTTGCGCTTGAGGCTCCGCGTCCCCATCTGTCAAACTGAGCGGCGGTTCATCGCAGCGGCGCTCTTCCCCTGGGCGCATCGAGGCCTTACAATCAACCCGGTTTGCGCGCCTCGGGGCAGGTTTGGGCGAGGTGGACGCGGGCGGCCTTCAAGACGCAGCGGAGCTTCGATGAAGAAAGGTCTTTCTCTGATTCTCGTGGCGGCGGGTCTGACCTCCCTGGGAGCTGGTTGTGCGCAGGAGTCCGGGGGGCTCTCGCCGGAGGACTTTGACGAGATCAAGGTTCGGCGCCAGGAGATCCGCGGCGGCCAGTTTGATGCCTCCCATCCCTGGATCGTGGGCGTGGTCACGCAGCAGAACGGGGGCTTCGGGATCTGCACCGGGACCTTGATCGCCCCCAACCTCGTCCTGACGGCCCAGCATTGCGTCGCCCAGCTCAACTCCGAGTTCGTCCAGTGCGGCGAGACGCGCTTCGGCGGGGTCTTCACGCCCAGCAACGTCCTGGTGACGACCGAGGCGCAGATGAGCCAGGACGGCCGCGACTACTTCGCGGGCGCCGAGATCCACGTCCCGCCCGGCTCGCGCGACGTCTGCAACAACGACATCGCGCTCGTCATCCTGAGCCGCAACATCCCCGCCAGCCAGGCCCAGCCCATCGTGCCGCGCATCGACTCGACCGTCTTCCGGGGCGAGCGCTACACCGCGATCGGCTACGGCCACACCGGCGACGGGGGCGGCTCGGGCACGCGGCGCATCCTCGAAGGGCGCTCGGTCGAGTGCGAGGGCAGCCGATGCCCCTCCTTCACCAGCGTCCAGTCCGCGGAGTTCCTCGGCACCGACGGCACCTGCCAGGGCGACTCCGGCGGCCCCGCGCTCGACAGCGAGGGGCGCGTCCTGGGCGCGCTCTCGCGCGGGGGCGGCAACTGCGAGAGCTCCATCTACTCCGCCGTGGCCGGCCACGGCGACTGGATGAGGGAGATCGGCCTGAGCGCCGTCCAGCGCGGCCGCTACGCCGCGCCGGCCTGGATCGAGAGCGGCGACACCGGCCCCGTCGCCCTTGACTCCGACGGCGACGGGGTCGACGACGACGACGACAACTGCTCCTCGCTGGCCAACGCCAGCCAGGGCGACGCCGACGGCGACGGCCAGGGCGACGTCTGTGACGCCGATCGCGACGGCGACGGCCTGGACAACAGCCGCGACAACTGCCCCGAGATCTTCAACGCCAACCAGAGCGACGGCGACCGCGACGGCTTCGGCGATCCCTGCGACAGCCGCGTCGACGACGCCACCCCCGAGCCCGAGGGCGGGGTCATCGATCCCCTCCCCGAAGACGAGGACCCCGAAGAGGGCTTCATCGACGAGCCGCCGGGCGCCTTCTGCGACGAGGGCTTCATCAGCGAGGAGTGCAGCGGCGGCGTCCGGCCCAACGTCGGCTCGCCCCAGGCCGCCTGCGCCGCCGTCCCCGCCCACCGGGGTCAAGGGCCGATGCCGACCTCGCTCGCCCTGGCCGCCCTCGGCCTGCTGGCGATCGCCCGTCGCCGCCGCTGATCCTCCGTCAGCGCTCCCGCTTCTCCTTGATCTTGTCCATGAGCGCCTCGACGGCCTTGTCGTAGTCGTCCTCCAACGCCAGCAACTCCTTCTCCAGCTTCGCCATGACCTGCTTGCCTTGCGCGACGGCCTCGTCGAGGGCCTTGATAGCCCCCTCGGCCTCGGCGAAGCGGCGCTCGGACTCCTTGCGATCCCCCTTCTGGGTGTCCTGGCTCGCGAGGATCGCGCGCTCGGCCTCCACCTCGCCCTCCAGCGTCTCGCGCAGGTCGCCTTGCTCGGACAGGAGCCGCTCAAGCTCGATCCCGCTCTCGATCGCGTCGACGTGGACGAAGAAGCTGGACAGAGTCAGGCTGTCGACCTGCGCCCGCAGCGCCTTGGTGTTCTTCTTGCCCAGCGCCCGCTCGGCCCCGGTGATCGTGATGTGGGCCTCGTTGCGCTCCAGGCGCGCCCGCTCCAGCAGCACCCCCGTGGACTCCTTGAGCCCGTAGCGCAGCGCGCCGGCGCTGTCCTTGCCCGCGCACCCGCACGAGGCCGCGCGGCCGGCTGCGGCGGCGTGGCTCTCCAGGCGCCAGCCCAGCTCGCCGCTGTAGACCTCGATGAAGAGATCGATGTCCCGGTGGCGCCGGATCTGCTCGACGACGTCCCGACGCTGCCCCGCCTCAAGGGCCTGCGCCACGATCTTCTCGACCAGATCCCAGGGCGGGTCCTCGAGCTCGTCGGGGTAGGTCTGGAAGGCGCCGATCGCCTCGCGGAGCTGCTGGACGCCGACCGTGAGGCGATCGATGGCCACCTTCATGCGCGCTGGCGACTCCAGCGCGACCACCCGCGAGGTGCTGTCTGACGACACCCTCGGCTGCATCTTCGAACCGGCCGCGCACCCCACCGACCCGATCCCGAGGACGACGACGATCGCGATCGCGATCCCATTTTTGAAGTTCATGAGCACACCTCCCGATCACTGATCAGCGAATATCCTGCCTCCGCTGTCAAGGCCGACGCCCCACAGCGGGCTCGCCGCGCTCGCCGTTGACGTCGCGCGCGGCGGTAATCGTGGGAGACCTCAGTCGTGGTATGATCCAGGGCCAGCGTCAGGAGGGAGATGGGAGCGCGCATTCTTACAGGATTGATGGCCCTCGCGCTGCTGGCGGGCTGCGCCTCGGTGGGCGGCGAGCTGCCGGTCGGGGTCCTGTCCCCTGCGGCCTCCTCGCCCTTCCTGAGGGAGATCGCCGTCGACGAGCCCATCGGGCACTGGCGCCTGGAGAAGGTCGAGAGGAAGATCCCAGGGGCCATCGTCGGCGAGCCGCTGGACCGAGGGGCCATGCTCAACGGCGCCGAGCACCTGTCGATGGCGCTCCCCGTGAGCCCGACCGGGGCGTCCTTGACGGTCGAGGCCTGGGTGTGGGAGGCGCGCGGCACGCTGCTGTCCTACTCGACCGAGGCGCACCTCCGGGCGCTGAAGATCGAGGTGGGCGAGCGGCTGGCCGTGACCGTGCTCGGCGAGCGCGTCGAGTTCCCCATTGCGACCGCGTCCGCGGTCGGGCGGTGGCGGCACCTCGCGGTGGGCTGGTCTGGCGTCGACGGCGGCCTCTGGGTCGCGCTCGACGGGCTGATCGTGGGGCGTGGTACGGCGGCGCGGGGTCGCCGCCTGCCCTCAGGGGGCAGGCTCGTCGTCGGTCAGGCGCAGGGCTGCGCCGGGGGCTGCTTCGCGGATGGCCTCGTCGGCGGTGTCGACGAGCTGGCCTGGTGCGACCAGCGCCTCTCCCCCTCCAGAGCCCTGAGCCACTACCTCGTCGGCCTGGGCGAGCGCCCTTCGAGCGTCCCCGAGATCCCCTACGAGGGCCAGCGCGGGCTGACCTCCCTTCCCGACGGGGCGGTCGTGGCTCTGGACGTGGATCAGGAGGGCCGCCTCGCGCTCGTCTCTGCCCAGGGCGGGCGCGTCGTGCTCTGGAACCTGGAGACCGGCCAGCGGATGCGCCTCTTCGGCGCCGAGGGCGCCTCGTCCCTGCCCGCGCGCTTCAGCCCGGAGGGGCGCACCGCGCTGACGATCTCCGGCGGCACCCTCTCGATCTGGGATCTGGCCACCGGCTCGGTCTGGTGGCGCGCGAACGCAGGCCCGAACCCGACGGCCTGGGGGGTGAGCGCCGACGGCCGGCGCGCGGCGGTCGGCGACGCCTCGGGCGCTCTGCGCCAGATCCAGATCGGCGCCCAGGTCAGAGCCTCGACGTCCATGCACCAGCATGAGGGCGCCGTGGTGGCCCTGGCCTACAGCCCAGACGGTGCTCGCCTCCTGTCCGCCGGGGCCGATGGCAGAGTCTTCATCCTCGACGCCGAGTCCGGGGCGAGGCAGGTCGAGCTCGAAGGGATCTCAGGGGCAGCCCGGCGAGTGCGGTGGGGGCCCGAGGGCGAACGGGTGGCGGTCTGGCGAGCCGGCGGGCGGCTGACGATCCACGACACCCAGACCGGCGCGCGCCGCTTCGAGCTCTCCCTGGAGGACGACGAGGGCGTCGACCCCGCGCTGCTGGATCTCGACGGCCGCGACCTCGTGGCCGTGACCCAGGCAGCGCGCGTGGTGCGCTGGTCGATAGACGGCGGCGTGCCGACCCTCGACGTGCGCCGTGGCAACAACGACGTGATCTCCGCCGCGGCCCTCGCGCGCCAGGACCGCCTGCTGGTCTTCAAGCGGTGGAGGCCCTCGTGGCTGAGCGCGAAGACGGCCGAGCTGCTCCCCGATCCCCACCCGCCGGCCTCCCGCGCCATCCTGGCGGTGGACTGGGGGCGGGGCGACAACAAGGTCTCCATCATCCGGGACGGGCGAGAGGCGGAGGCGTTGACCTTCGATCCGCTGACCGGCGCGCTCCTCGGCCGGCGAGCCGTCGAGGGCGGCGAGGGCGCGCGCTTCGCCTTTGGAGGCCACGGGCAGGCCGTGCTCAACGCCAGCGCCTCGGGCTTCATCTCGCTCCAGGACGTGACCGAGGGCCGCGAGAAGCTCACCTTCGAGCGCCGCCTGCTGGCCTCTCCCAAGGCCACGCGGATCGAGCCCGCGGGCTCAGGGCAGGGGAGGGACGCTCAGGGCCCCAGGGCCCCTCGGCGCGTCGCCTCGGGGGTGGGGGCGGAGATCGTGATCTGGGATCTGGACGACGGGAGCCTGATCAGGACCATCAGCGGCCACGGCGGCGACGTGACGGCGCTCCTGTGGGCGCCCTCCGGTCGCCTCATCTCGGGAGGCGCAGGGGGGCAGGTGCGGGTCCATGATGCGCAAAATGGCGGATTTATTCGATCTTTTGAGTCTCACGAGGGCGCGGTGCGCGGCCTGGAGCTTGGGGCATCGGGTCGGGTGGTCACGGCGGGGGCGGCCGGCTCCGTCAAGGTCCACGATCTGGACTCAGGCCGGGTCCTTCACCGCTTCGAAGGGCCGCCGATCGCGTCCATGCGCCTGGATCCCGGAGGCCGCTTTGCCCTGGTGAACCTGGAGGGGGGGCGCCCAGGCAGGCTGTGGGATGTCGTCCGGGGTCAGGAGGTGGAGGACTTCCGGGCCGAGTCGGACGAGTTCGCCGCGGCGGCCGGGGTGGGCGACGCGCCGTCAGGCGCCTCGCCGGCTGGGCGCGCGCTGAGCCCGGATGGGCGGCGCGCGCTCTCGTTCAACGGCGCGCAGGATCTCCTGCTGCTCGACGCGGCCAGCGGCGAGACGATCTGGAGCGTCGACGGTCGGGCGCGCCTCTTCGGGGGAGAGGCCGCGAGTCGGCCCTCGGCGGCCTTCTCGCCGGACGGGCGGTCCATCTTTGTCCGGACAGGCCGCAGCGTCACCCAGCTCGACCCGCAATCCGGGCGCGTCCTCAAGCAGGTCGAGCTCGACGGTCGGGTCACGGGCATGGCCGCGGTCTTTGATCCCACGGGGCGCATGATGGCGGCGAACCGCTGGGATGGCGCCATCACCCTCTGGGATCTGCACCGCGGCGCGCGCCCAAGGCGCCTCGGCGCGCGGCGCGGGGTGGTCGAGGCGGTCGCCTTTGACCCCAGGGGCCGAGTCGTGGCCTCCGCCGGCCAGGACCCCGCCATCCAACTCCACGACGTCGCCTCGGGGCGCCTGGTCCGGACGCTCAAGGGCCACGGCATTACGGTCACGGCGCTGACCTTCGACCCGATGGGCCGCTGGCTGCTGTCGAGGGACATCACGGGCCGCCACATCCTGTGGTCGCTGGACACCGGCGCCCTCGTCGAGCTCGCTCGCGGCGGCCTTGACGAGGGCGCCGAGGCCGTCTTCAGCGCCGACGGGTGCGCGGCGGCGACCTCTTTCCGCAATGCCGTCCGCGTCTGGCGGCTGCGCCCTGATTGCAGCGTCCCCTCACCCCAGGGCGGCGGCGTCCACTCCTGGGCCACCAGCCCCTTGAGCGCGCCGGTGATCGGGATGGCCTTCACCGAGGACGGGCGGCACCTCCTCGTCGAGGACGCGGCGGGCACGCGCACCGTCCAGGACGTCGCCTGGATGAGGGAGGCGTCGAGCTATCAGCGGGGCCACAGGGCGCGCTTGACCGCGGTGGCCTTGAGCAAGGACGGGGGGAGGGCGGCGACGCTCGATGAGCAAGGTCGCGCGGTGCTCTGGGACGCGACGACGGGGGCTCAGATCAAGGCGCTGGCTGGCCTGGGGCCGAGCGCCCGCGCGGCGCTGGCCTTCAGCCCGGACGGGCTCAGGCTCATGGCGGCCTCGCGGGCCGCGCTCCACATGTGGGAGATCCCCTCGGGGCGCTTCGTGCCGGCCATGGCCCAGGCGCCGGCGCTGGTGGAGTCCTTGCGCTTTACGGACGACGGCAGCCGCTTCATGATCGCCGACGCGCGCGGGGGCTTCTCGGTCTGGGCGCTGGGGCATCGGGCCGTCGAGCGGGTCCTGGATCAGCCGACGGCGCCGGGCACGGTCATCGCCACGGGCGGCGCGCACCTCCAACTCCTGACCGGCGACGCGGAGGGCCATGTCCAGCTCTGGAACATCCACCAGCGCGGCAAGCCGAGCCTGATCGAGCGCCGGGCGTCGGCCTCGATTACGGCCTTGTCGTTGAGCCCGGACGGGCGCATGGCGGTGGTGGGGGACGCGCTCGGCGCGCTGCGCCTTTGGCACCTGCCCTCGCGCTCGGCCTACGACTGGGCGACGGAGGAGGGCCAGTGGCTCTACCTGTCGCCCAAGGGGGTCTTCAACGCCTCGGAGGAGGGCGCGCGGCTCGGGGTGATCCTGGCGGGGCTGTCCACCGTCGAGCTCGACCAGCTCTCGCTGACCCACCAGCGGCCGCGGCTCATCGCCGAGGCGCTCGGGGAGACCGATCCCGATCTCCTGCGGCGGCTCGACGAGCCGCTGGCGCGGCGGCGGGCGGCGACGGGCCTGGATCTGGCGCCGCCCTCGCTCGGCATCGATCCGCCCCACGCCCGGCCGCTGGACGTGACGATCCTCGACAAGGAGCGCGCGCTGGTCGAGATCGAGCTCCACAGCGCGCGAGGGCTCGCGGGCTTCTCGGTGCACGCCGAGGGCGCGCCGCCGAGCTTCATCCCCACCTCGGGCAACCGGGTCGTCACCTCGATCACGGTCCCGCTCCCCAGGCCTCTTCAAGCCCTGGAGCTTGTCGCCATCGATGTCCAGGGGCAACGCTCTGGCCGGCTTCGGATCCCCATCGAGGCGAGCCCTTGAGGCAGATTGCCCTTGACACCGGCGAAGCGGTGACCTTCATTGATGAGATCGGGGCGCGCGCGCGAGCTGCGGCGCGCTGACTTGAGCGCAAGGAGACAGAAGCATGTCCATCACCATGACCACCTCGGCGACCCGCCAGATCCAGTCGATGCTCGCGACCAACAACCTGTCCGAGGCGCACGTGGTCCGGCTTGGGGTGACGGCCGGAGGGTGCTCAGGCTACTCCTACCTGCTCGACATCACCGACGAGATCCACGCCAACGACCGCATCTTCGCCTCCGGAGGCGTCCAGATCGTCTGCGACCCCAAGAGCTACCTCTACGTCAAGGGGACCGAGATCGACTACGAGGACTCCCTGATGGGGGGCGGCTTCAAGTTCGGCAACCCGAACGTCAAGCGCTCGTGCGGCTGCGGGACGAGCTTCCAGGCCTAGCCAGCACACTCGATCCCGGCCGCGCTCAGCCCGCCCTCTCGGCCTCGCCCTGATCCCGACCCCACGTCGAACCGCCCCACGCTCCTCGCACCGCCCCCCTCCGGGGGACGGGCTCGTCGGGTGGGGCTAGAAATCCAGGGTGGGCTGCGACCGAGAGGTCGCAGGCCAGCGGGCGGCCCAGATCGACACCAGGGTGGGTAAAAATCCCAATCTACAGGCCCACTTCAGAGCGGTGATCCGGCCCGGCGATCCTCTGGCGCCCGTGCGCTGGCCTGCGCCCATCGGGCGCAGCCCCCCCGCGCATCCAAGCCCCACCCGACGAGCCCGTCCCCGGAGGGGGCGGTGCGAGGAGCGTGGGGCGGTGCGATCGTGACTTCACCGAGCCAACCTGCCCGCGCCGCCCCGCTCGTCGAGGGCGAATCGGCGTCGGCGTCTTGCGTCAGAGGCTCCGGATGTGCTTATTCCCTTCGCTCGCGACCCACGGATTCAGCAGGAGCACAAGCGATGGCCGGAAAGCAGCAGCAGACAGCGATCACCCCCACCCGCGCCGAGAACTACCCCGAGTGGTACCAGCAGGTCGTCAAGGAGGCCAACCTGGCCGAGTCCTCCCCGGTGCGCGGCTGCATGGTCATCAAGCCCAACGGCTACGCGATCTGGGAGAACATGCAGGCCGATCTGAACCGGCGCTTCAAGGAGACCGGCCACGTCAACGCCTACTTCCCCCTCTTCATCCCGATGAGCTTTCTGGAGAAGGAGGCCGAGCACGTCGAGGGCTTCGCCAAGGAGTGCGCCGTCGTCACGCACCACCGCCTTGAGCCCGGACCCGACGGCGGCCTCGTCCCGGCCGGCAAGCTCGAAGAGCCCCTCGTCGTGCGCCCCACCAGCGAGACGATCATCGGCGCGATGTTCTCCAAGTGGGTCCAGTCCTACCGGGATCTGCCCATCCTCATGAACCAGTGGGCCAACGTCGTGCGCTGGGAGCTGCGCACGCGCCTCTTCCTGCGCACCACCGAGTTCCTCTGGCAGGAGGGGCACACCGCCCACGCCACCGCCGAGGAGGCCCTCGTCGAGACGCGCCAGATGCTCGACGTCTACCGCGACTTCGCCCACGAGATCATGGCCATGCCCGTGATCCAGGGCGCCAAGACGGTCGCCGAGCGCTTCCCCGGCGCGGTCGACACCATGGCCATCGAGGCGCTCATGCAGGACGGCAAGGCCCTCCAGGCCGGCACCTCCCACTTCCTCGGCCAGAACTTCTCCAAGGCGCAGAGCATCCGCTTCCTCGACGACCAGGGCGAGCACCAGTTCGCCTGGACCACCTCCTGGGGCGTCTCCACCCGCCTGATCGGCGCGCTGCTGATGACCCACAGCGACGACGACGGCCTCGTCCTGCCCCCCCGGCTGGCCCCCACCCACGTCGTCGTCCTGCCCATCTACCGCGACGACCAGGAGCGCGCCCTGGTCCTGGACTACTGCAAGTCCCTCGTCGCCGAGGTCAGCCGCCGCCCCTACCACGAGGGCCGCATCAGCATCAGGATCGACGACAAGGACGAGCGCAGCAGCAACAAGGTCTGGCGCTACATCAAGGAGGGCACCCCCATCCGCCTTGAGATCGGACCCCGCGACGTCGCCGCCGATGTCGTCTTCATGGGCCGCCGCGACAAGTCCCCCCGCGACAAGGGCAATGTCCCTCGCCAGCAGTTCATCGACACCGTCGCCGACATCCTCGACGAGATGCAGGCCGCCCTCTTGGAGCGCGCGCTCGCCTTCCGCCAGGCCCACACCTTCCAGATCGACAGCCGCGAGGCCTTCGACGCCTTCTTCGCCTCCGACGACGCCTCCGGCTTCGTCCTCTGCCACGCCGCCGACGACCCCGCCTACGAGGAGCACCTCAAGTCCCTCAAGGTCACCGCGCGCTGCATCCCCTTCGAGGACAACGAGGCCCTGGCCCCCTGCATCTTCACCGGCGCCCCCGGCTGCCGCAAGATCCTCTTCGCCAAGGCCTACTGAGCCAGGCCACCATCGCCGCCCTCAGCTCCGCCGACCCCGCTCTCTCCCCCGAACTCGCCCATCGCCCGCCCCGCCAGCAGCAGCGCGGGCACCATCAAGGCCATCGTCAACAGGTTGACCTGGACGAGGTTGAACCACGCGCCGTGGATCGCCGTGATCGTCGAGTCGATCACCACCCAGGTCAGCAGCGAGGCCCACGAGGCCCTCAAGGCCCACCGCTCTCCCCGCGCCATCGGCCACCACGCCAGCGCACCCAGCAGCACGAACTGGCCCGAGATCGTCGCCCCGATCGGGCCGAACATGAAGACCTTGAAGGCCTCCATGTCCGCCGGGATCTCCCCCACGCCCCAGAAGCGCTCGGCCAGCGCCCCGTTGTACACCCCCATCACCGACGACCCGTTGCAGAAGGCCACAAAGGCCCCGACCAGCACGAAGAAGCCGCACAGGCCCGCCAACCCCTTGATCGCCGCCGAGCGCCGAGGCGCCGCGCCGCTCGACGCCCCGGCTGGCTCCAGCCGCCCCCGCGACAAGGCCAGCGGCAAGCCAAAGATCAACAAGGGCGCCAGGTTGATCATCCACACGTTGAACCACGCGCCCGCGATCGCCGAGGCGACCGAGTCCACCAGGAACCACGACAACAGCCCCCCCACGCTCGCCCCCCACGCCCACCGCTCCCCGCGCCTCAACGGCCCCCACACGACGTAAAGCGCCGCGACCCACTTGCCCGCGATCGTCCCCCCGAGCGGCCCGGCGGCGAAGCCGTAGAACTCCAGCGCGCTCGCAGGGATCGCGTCGACCCCCCAGAAGTGCCGCGCGATCTGGAGGTTGTAGGGCCAGAAGGCCCCGGTCGAGGCCCCCAGCGCCACGAACAGGCCGACCAGCGCGAACCACGCGCACGCTCCTGCCATCCATCGATGCAAGAACCCCGTCTTGATCATCCGCCCCTCCCACATCGCCGCGCTGTCTGCCGCGCCTGATATTGTCGACCCGTCCGTCGCGGGACGCCACCAAAAAGCCCTGCTCCCTGTGGGCGGGTGTGCGACAATGAGAAGGCTGGAGGGGATCGAGAAGCGGGAGCCCGACCTTGAGCGTCCAACAATCGGGGAGGATCAACCCGAGAGCCTTCGTCCTGACGATCGTCGGCCTCGTGGCGCTGTCGGACATCCTCACGGGGCTGGTCTGGCTGCTCAGCGCTGAACCCTGGACCTGGGCCGGGCACATGATCGCCTGGGCAGAGCTGCCCAACTCGGTGACGCTCGACCCCGCCCACGGCCGCTTCCTCAAGGGCGTCTACTTCCGGATGGGGGCCTACGCCTTCAACATGGGGGTGATCACGGCCTTCTGGGCCTGGTTCGCCCGCTCCAACCACGCCCTGTTGAGCCTCCTGCTGGTGATCTATTCGATCAACGGCCTGCTGATCCTGTACGCTGACTATGCCTTCCTGGCGGGCTCGGCCTACTTTCAGCTCAAGCTGGTCGGCGGGGCGGTCTGGTTGCTGGCCATCGTGGCGCACTTCCGAGCGCGCGGCCAGCGCCGAGGCGATGAGGATCAAGGCGCAGAGTGACTCGGAGGGTGAGCGGACGTGGAAGGTATCTTGATCGGAGGGTGCGTCTGTGTGCTCCTCGTGGTGGTGACCGTGGGCCTGGGGGCGCTCTTCTTCGAGCCCTTCGAGGGCGTCATCGAGCTGATCCTGGGCTTCCCTGAGATGCTGCGCGGCGTCAAGTCCACCGACAAGGACGTCGCCCCCCGCATGGAGATCGCCAAACAGCTCCGGTTCAAGGCCGCCGACAAGCAATACCGGACCCTCAAGGCGCGCAAGGGCGCGCTGAGCTGGACCCTGACCTGGGAACTCCGGGACGGCGAGGGACAGGGGCAACGGCAGGCCACGACGGCGCTGCGTTGCTCATCGGACAAGGGGGCGGCGCTGGGCGCCCTCGACATCCGCAGCGCCGCAGGGCTCGGCGCGCTGGGGCGCCTCTCTCCGTCAGAGATCAGCGCGCTGACCGAGCTGTGGAGCGTCGGCGACCGCCTCTTCGTCGAGGGCGACTCTCTGGTCTGGATCATCGACGGCGACAAGGTCTCCGAGGGCTTCCTGCGCGCCCGCCTCCGGGCGATGGAGGCCCTCGCGCGGCAGATGGCCGGCGTGGATCAAGACCGGCGTTCGAACTTCTAGGCCGCCTGGGCTCTTTCGGCGGTCCCCTCCAGGTCGCCGTCAGAAGGGCCCGGCAGGCGCGAGCTTCAAGGGCGTCGACCGGAATCTTCAGTCGGCGCACGAACTTCCAGAGCGTTGATCCCGATCGGGGCGGCGCCTGGGCTTTCAATCCACCGGGCCTGCTCCTGGACGGCGCTCAAGCTTTCAGCGCGCCGCCCGACGCGGGCAAAGAGGGGCAGAGGCGTTGATCTTCAGTGCGTTCGACATGAAGGCCCGCTTGAGCGGGCTGCTCCTGATCTGGGGGCTCTGCGGGTGCGCCTTTGACGCGGCCTCTCCCTCCGAGGGAGAGCCCGAGGACCCCCCCGGCTGCGGCGAGGCGCTTGAGGTCTGCAACGGGCTCGACGACGACTGCGACGACCTCATCGACGAGGATTGCGCCGAGTGCGCCCCGCGCCCCGAGGCTTGCAACGGGCTCGACGACGACTGCGATGATCTCATCGACGAGGGCGTGGCCTCCGCCGAGCCGCTCTTCAGAGACAGCGACGGCGACGGCTTCGGCGATCCCGCAGCCCCAGGCTCCTGCGCGGGAGAACCCGGCTTCGTCCCCCGCGCCGGCGATTGCGACGACGCCTCCTCCTCCACCTCGCCCGATGCCCCGGAGCTCTGCAATGGGATCGACGACGACTGCGACGGCCAGATCGACGACGCGCCGCAGGACTGCGCGCTCCCGAGGGCCGAATCCCTATGCGTTGAGGGGGCTTGCGAGATAAGCGCGTGCGCCGAAGGCGCGCTCGACTGCGACGGCGTGCCCGACAACGGCTGCGAGGCCGAGATCGACTCCGTCCAGCATTGCGGCGCTTGCGGGCTGGCCTGCCTCAACCCCTTCGGCGAGACCTCCTGCCTGGAGGGCGCCTGCGTCCCGGTCTGCGATCCCGGCAGCCGCGACGAGGACGGCGACGCCAACAACGGCTGCGAGCAGATTGAGCTCACCGGGGAGCTCTGCGGCCGGGGTTACGTGTTCGACGACTCCGTGACCGTGATCCTCAAGGACGTCGAGGTATGCCCCCACGACGGCCAGGATGAGGAGACCGGCGTCCTCGGAGTCCGCGCGGGCGAGATCCGGGTCGAGGGCCTGCTCGACGCCTCGGGGCGCGGGTTCGCGGGCGGCGGCGGCGGCG
>SYOX01000382.1 GCA_005804885.1 Pseudomonadota bacterium | reverse complement strand
TTTGCTCCTGTGACTTGGTGAGCACCGCGCTGCACGACAACCTTGGACCATGAACCGACACCCTTGTCGATCCTATCCCTTCTCCTCGCCACCGCCCTGCTCCCGCCAGAATCGTGCCAGTTAGAACTCGATAGCCCTGCGTCCTTGGCTCAGGCCAGGTTGCGCTGGAGGGTGACGACGGTGGTGCGATCGTCGCCGCCCATGTTGGCGGTGACGCCGTGGGTCGGGGGGGTGGGGATCTGGTAGTCGCCGGCCTGGCCCTTCATCTGACGGAAGACCTCGACGATCTGCTTGATGCCCGTGGCGCCGACCGGGTGGCCGAAGGCCATCAGGCCGCCGCCGGTGTTGACGGGGATCCTGCCGTCGATGTGCGAGTGGCCCTCGGCCGCCAGCGACGCGCCCCGGCCCTCGGGGGCCAGGCCGAGGGCCTCAAGCATCATGATCTCGGTGATGGAGAAGCAGTCGTGGACCTCGGCGACCTGCACGTCGGCGGCGCTCAAGCCGGCGTCCTCAAAGGCGATCCGGGCCGCGCGCGCGGAGTTGTCCAGGCGCAGGGGGTCGGCCGGGACGCCCAGGGGGCTGGTGGCCTGCCCGTAGGAGAGCAGCTCGGTGCAGCGCGAGGGGTCGATGCCCAGCCTCGCCAGGCCCTCGTCGGTGGCCAGGATCATGGCGCTGGCGCCGTCGGAGACCTGGCTGCAGTCCGAGATCAGCATGTGCTCGCGGTAGAGCTCGTTGTCGAGGAAGAAGGGGTTGGACTCCGAGGGCGTCGAGGCCTGCTCGTGGGTCATCTTGACGGCCTGCATGTGGGCCAGCGGGTTCCGGTTGCCGTTGGCGTAGGCCTTGACGACGGTGTGCGCGATGTCCTCGCGGCTGATCCCGAAGGCCTCCTTGTAGGCCTTGGCGCGCCGGGCGAAGAGGCAGGGGAAGGTGAAGCGGTCGATCTCGCGCTCGGTGGCGTAGTGCGAGGCCCGCGCCAGGTAGTCGGCCCCGATCATGGCCGAGACCGTCGTCTGGATCTCGACGCCCGCGGCCAGCGCGACGTCGTAGCCGGCCTGGAGGGCGTCGACGCAGGCCGTGACCGCCACGCCGCCCGAGGCGCAGGCCGCCTCGGTGCGCACCAGCGGCTTGCCGGCCAGCTTCGGGTCGGCGGCGGCCAGCATGGCGCCCATGTGGCCCTGGTTGACGAAGAGCTCGCCGACGAAGTTGCCCACGTAGCCCTTGTCGATCTCGGCCGGGTCGACGCCCGTGGCCGCGAAGGCCCTCTGGACCGCATCGCGCAGCGTCTCCTCGATCGTCGGGTTCTCGCGCACCCCGAAGTCCGGGTGCTTCTTCCAGATGAAGTCCGGGTGGAACTTGCCAAGGTAGCTGGTGTGGGCGCCGCCCACCACGTAGACGCGTCTTCTGAGCTTCATGAACATCCTCCTTGGGCCAACGATCAGCGCCTCGGCGCGCCCGTTGGCGATGGCGCCAGTGTCGATCCGGTGCAGCGGGCTTCGCCGCGGCGCCGCGCTCCTTTTGGGCGCCACACTCTACAATCTCCCGCTGCGTTTGACCATTGTCGGCTGTGATCGGATGATCATCGCGCGCCGCTTGGCCCAGGGGCGCGCAGGCGATCGGGGCAGGGAGGTCGAGGTTGGACGCGATGAAGGCCGACGCGCTTGGGCAATGGCGCTGCCCGGAGCTGGAGCTGGCGCCGCTGCGCGCCATGCTCGCCGCGCAGACCGCGCAGGCCGCGGCGCGGCTCGACGCGGGGGTGGCGGGCATGGAGGGCGCGGGGGCCCTCGGCCGCGACCTCGCCAGGGGGCTGTGCCGGGGGCGCGACGCGCTGCTGGGCGCGCTGCGCGATGCCCTGGCGGACCTGGGGATCGAGCCCCCCGAGGCGGCCGTCTACGCCACCGGGGACTACGGCCGCGGGGTCGTCTGCCCTCGCTCGGACGTCGATCTGCTCTTGATCCACGGCGAGGTGGACCGCGAGGCGATGGCGCGCTGGAGCGCCGCCTTTCAGACGGCGCTGCGCGATCTGGGGCTCAAGGTGGGGTTGGCGCAGCGCACCCTGGCGCAATGCCTGGAGCTTGGGCTCGCCGATCCCCACGTCGGCTCCTCGATGCTCGACGCCCGCCTCCTGTGGGGCGCCGAGCGCTTCGCCGCGCTGCGCGCCGCGCAGGAGGGTGCCCCGCAGGGGGCGCCCGTCGACAGGCGAGCGGGGGATCTGGCGGAGAGCGGCGGGCTGGCCGGGCTCATGGCGAGGGCGCTGGCGTCCGTCGAGGGCGGCCGGGCCTTCGCGACCCTGCTGCGGGGCGAGTGTCGAGCGCGCCACGCGCGCTACGGCCAGACGGTCTACCTTCTGGAGCCGGACGTGAAGCAGGGCCGCGGGGGGCTGCGGGATCTTCAGGCGACGCTCTGGGCCGCCCGCGTGCTGCACAAGGCCGGCGGCCTTCAGGAGGCCGGGCAGGCCGCCGGCGCCCACCCCGGCGAGGTCGAGCGGCTCGATGAGGCCGTCGGGGCGCTGCTGCGCTCGCGCGTGGCGCTGCACCTGATGGCCGGGCGCTTCGCCAACGACCGCCTCACCTTCGAGATGCAGGTCCAGATCGCCGCGCGGCTGGGCTTCGAGGACTCTCCGGGGCCACGCCCGCTGCTGGCCGTCGAGCGCTTCATGCGCCACTTCTACGCCAGCGCCGACCTCACCGCCCGCCTCTGCCTCCAATGGCAGGACCTCTGGCTGCTGCCCTCGCCGGATCTCCGGCCGGCGCCCGTCAGCGCGGGCCTGTGCGTGCGCCAGGGCCACGTCGATCTGCTGCGCAAGGCCGACCTGACGCCCGATCACCCCAGCCCTCCCGAGCCCGAAGGGGTGCCAGGGTCCTTCGGGGGGCCCGATCTGGAGTCGCTGCGGGAGATCTCCAGGGCGCAGCTGCGCCAGAACCCCATCGGCGTCTACGAGGCGGCGCTGGATCTGGGCCTGCCCCTGCACCCGGTGGCCGAGGCGCACATGGCGCGGGCGGCGCTGCTGCTGGAGGACGCGCACATCAACGAGTCCTGGGGGCGCTCGCTGCGCCGGGTGCTGTGCGCGGTCGACGGCGCCGACGAGCTCGTCGGCTCTCTGGCCCGCAGCGGGCTGCTGGCCCGCGCGCTGCCTCAGTTCGGGCCGATCACGGCTCTGGGCACCCACGACATCTACCACGCCTACACCGTCGACGCGCACCTGCTCCGATCGCTTGAGCAAGGCGGCGCGCTGCTGCGCGGCCAGTGGCGGGCCTCGAAGCCGCTCGGGGCGGCGCTCTCCGAGATGGCCGCGCGGATGCCCGATCACCGGCGCGAGGTCTGGCTGCTGGCCTGCCTCCTGCACGACGTCGGCAAGGGCCGCCAGGAGGACCACTCCGAGGCCGGCGAGCGGCTGGCGGCCGAGATCGGCCCCGCGCTCCACCTCAGCGCGCGGCAGACCGCCCACCTTCAGATCCTGATCCGCCACCACCTGCTGATGCCCAGGATCTCGCAGCGCAGAGACTTGAACGATATCAACGAGATCCACGGGGTCGCGCGGGTCGTCCGCACCATCCCGGCGCTTGAGGACCTGACGCTGCTGGCGGCGGTGGACATGGAGGCGGTGGGGCCTGGGAACCTCAACGCGTGGAAGGCCGGCCTCCTGCTCGATCTCCACGCGAGGGTCCGGCAGGTCCTCGAGGGCGGCCTGGAGTCGCTCCAGACCGACGCGGCGCTGGCCGAGGTCCGACGAGGGATCGAGGGGGCGCTGGCCGACGCCGGCGTGGCGCTGGAGGGGGCGACGCGGGAGGGGCTCGATCGCTTCGTGGACCGGGTCTCGTCGAGCTACCTGCTCTCGACGCCCGTCGAGGCGCTGGCGCGGCACTTTGGCGTCTTCGTGAGCGACGCGCCCGTGGCGATCGGGGTGACGCAGAACGAGGAGGCCGACGCGACGGAGGTGTCCCTCGGCGTCGACGACAGGCCGGGGCTGCTGGTGACCGTGGCGGGGGTGCTCTCGGCCCACGGCCTCAACATCCTGACGGCCCAGATCAACACGCACTCGACGGGGCGAGCGCTGGACGTCTTCGTGGTGCAGACCGACAAGGGCCAGGGCTTGAGGGCGCCGGACAGGATCGCTCGCCTTCAGGATGACCTGCGGCGCGCGGTCTCGGGGCAGGTCTCCGTCGAGGCGCTGCTGTCCCGGCGGCGCTCGGGGCTGCCGCAGCGGCCCTCTCCGCAGGTCGAGACCCGGGCGCGGGTTGACCCGGATTCTGGCAGCCGATACACCATCATCGAGGTCAAGAGCCGCGACCGGGTCGGCCTGCTGTGGACCATCGCGCGGTGCTTGCACGAGTGCGGCGCGGCGGTACACTTCGCCAAGATCGTGACCGAGGGCGACCGGGCCATTGACACCTTCTACGTCGAGCGGCGCGGTGAGGGCAGGCGCTTGAGCGGGCCGGAGGCCGAGCGCCTCTGCGCGCGGCTTGAAGAGAGGCTGGGGCGATCTGATGTTGATTGACGACGCCATCGATCAGTTCCGCTTCCACCTGCGCGTCGAGCGCGCGCTGGCCGAGAACACGCTGGACGCCTACACCCGCGATCTGACCGATTTTTCAACCTATTGCGACGAGAAGCACGGCGTGACCGAGATCGACAAGGTCAAGGACGATCACATCACGCTGTGGATGGACGGGATGTTCAACCGGGGGATGAAGACGACCTCGGTGGCGCGGCACCTGATCGCGCTGCGGCGCCTGTGCCTCTTTCTGCGGCTGGAGGGCGCGCTGGAGGACAACCCGACCCAGACCATCGACGTGCCCCGGATCGGCCGCAAGATCCCGCGCGTGCTCTCGCTCAAGGACGTCGATCGCCTGCTCGACGTCCCCGACCGGCAGTCCCCCGAGGGGCTGCGCGACAGGGCGATGCTCGAGACGCTCTACGCCACGGGGCTGCGCGTCAGCGAGCTGATCCACCTGACCCTGTCCGGCATGGACCTGACGGTCGGCTACGTGCGGGTGCTGGGCAAGGGCGACAAGACGCGCCTGGTGCCGCTGGGCGAGCAGGCCCGCGACGCCATCGAGATCTACCTCAAGCACGCCCGGGGGGCGCTGCTGGCGCCGGCCGGCGGCCCCTCGATCAGCGGCGCGCTCTTCGTCACGCGGCGCGGCGGCCCCATGACCCGGCAGGCTTTCTGGAAGAATATCAAGCGCTTCGCGATCGAGGCCGGCATCACGATGGACATCTCGCCCCACACGCTGCGCCACAGCTTCGCCACCCACCTGCTCGATCGCGGCGCCAACCTGCGGGTCGTCCAGGCGCTGCTGGGCCACGCCGACATCAGCACCACCCAGATCTACACCCACGTCACCCGCGAGCGCATGAAGGCCATCCACCGCCAGCACCACCCGCGCGCCGATCTGCCCTGAGCAGCGGCCGGGATACCCCAGGCCGCCGCCTCCGAGCGCTCGCCCCGGTTGTGTCCGGGGGCGCCTCTGGGCTAGGATGCCGCCCGGTCCGCCCCCCGTGGCGCATCGACAACGATCCCGACGCCCAGGCCCCTGCCCTGCGCGCGGCGCACCCCGACGGATTCCATGGATGAGCTGCTGAGCCTGGGCGCCTTTGAGCTGGCCCAGAACATCGCCCGCAAGAAGATCACCCCCCTGGAGGCCGTCGAGGCCCACATCGGCCGGATAGAGGCGGTCAACCCCAAGCTCAACGCCGTGGTCGCGGAGCGCTTCGCGGCCGCCCGCGCCGAGGCCGTCGAGGCCGGCGAGGCGCTCGCGCGCGGCGACAAGCTGGGGCCGCTGCACGGCGTGCCCTGCTCGATCAAGGAGACCTTCGCCTTCAAGGGCCTGCCGCACACCGGCGGCTCCTGGCATCGCAAGGGTCACATAGCCGACGAGGACGCCACGGCCGTCAAGCGGCTGCGCGCGGCCGGCGCCATCCCGCTGGGGATCACCAACGTGCCAGAGCTGGCCATGTGGTCCGAGACCTACAACACCATCTACGGCAGGACCCGCAACCCCTTCGGCCTCGATCGCACCTGCGGCGGCAGCAGCGGCGGCGAGGCGGCGATCGTGGGGGCTGGCGGGGCGCCCTTCGGGCTGGGCAGCGACATCGGCGGCTCGATTCGAATGCCGGCCTTCTTCTGCGGCGTCTTCGGGCACAAGCCCTCCGGCGGCGCCATCCCGCTGACCGGGCACTTCCCCCGCGCCGTCGGCCCCTCGGGGCGCTACTGCGTCGCCGGCCCCATCGCCCGCCGCGCGCGCGACCTGATGCCCCTGATGCAGATCCTGGCCGGCCCCGACGGCCTCGACGTGATGACGCGCGAGGTGGATCTGCGCCCCAGCGAGGGCGTCGACTTCAAGGATCGCCGCGTCCTCGTGCTCGAAGACATGAAGGCGGCCCTCACCGTCGGCCCCAACCACGAGATGAGGATCGCCGTGCGCCGCGCCGCGCTGGCCTTCGAGAGCAAGGGCGCCATCGTCGAACCCTGGTGGTCCCCGAAGCTGGCCGAGGCCGTCTCGATCTGGAGCTCCATGATCGCCGAGGACTCCGTCTCCTTCAGCGACATGCTCGGCGGCGGTCAGCCGCCCAACTACCCCGTCGAGTTCTTGCGCTCGGTGGGCGGGCGCTCGCGCTACACCTTCCCCGCGCTGATCTTCGGCGCGGCCGAGAAGATCTTCCTGGCCCTCGGGGACAAGGTCGCCCGGCGCTTCATCGACCTCGGGCGCGCCCTGCGCGGCGAGCTTGAGGCCGCCCTGGCCGATGGCGCGATCCTCATCAGCCCCACCCACCCGCGGCCCGCCCCGAAGCACGACACCCCGCTGCTGCGGCCCTTCGACTTCATCTACACGGGCATCTTCAACGTCCTCGAGGTGCCCGTCACCGCCATCCCCATGGGCCTCGGCCCCGATCTCATCCCGCTGGGCGTCCAGATCGCCGCCGCGCGCGGCAACGATCACCTCACCATCGCCGCCGCCGAGCAGCTCGAGGCCGCCGTCGGCGGCTGGTCCATCCCCGTCCGCAGCCTCTGGTGAGCGCCCGGCGCCGCCCCCCTGCCCGGCTTCGACAGGTCAGGCGGCGATGCGACTCAAGATCAAGGGAAAGGGGGCCGAGGTTGCGGCGTTGAACTGGAACAGCAGCCGCACGAGCTCGCGCAGCTGGTCCCAGCCCAGCAGCAGCACCTCGCCCTCCTTGCGGGGCAGCTCGCGATAGAGGGGGTCGAGGGCGTCGTGGGCCGAGGCCGGCAGGTTGGCGCCGACGACGATGGGCGCCCGGCCCGGCTGGAAGAGGCGCAGGCGCAGCTGCCGGCCCTCGTTGTTGGCGCGCTCGACCTCGATGTGGTGGCAGGCCATCAGATCCCAGCGCGACTCGCCCAGCGCGATCAAGCCCTGATCCGGGTCGGCCAGCAGGTGGGCCGGCGAGCGCGTGGTCTGGACGCGCCGCTCCACGCAGGGCGTCAGCCGCGCAGGGTCGCGGCGCGCGATCCATCGACAGTGCGCCGGCCAGAGGGTCCTCAAGGCCAGCTCGTTGAGCGGCCCTTCGAGCACCCGAACGAGCCAGAGCACCCCGATGAGGCCGAAGAGGGGCAGGATCGGGACGTGGAGCGCGCACGCGAAGAGGAGCAAGGACAGCGGGCTCAGGATCAGCAAGGCCGCCACCTGGGCCATCCTCCGGTAGCGCTCAAGGATCACCTCGGGGCAGCGGAAGGTGCGCCGCTCGGTGACGACGATCTGGACGTGCTCACCCTGGAGATCCATGGCCACCGCCGCTGGAGGCCGCGCCCGCCAAGGCGTCGTGGCGCGGCGAACTCGAAGAAGCACCCGGCTCTATTCAGTGTAGGGATGCAGGCGAGCGCGCGCCACCCGACGAACGCCCCACGCTCCTCGCACCGCCCCGTTGGGGCGGGCTCGTCGGGTGGGGCTTGGATGCGCGGGGGGGCTGCGCCCTGGCGGTCGCAGGCCGGCGCACGACCGAAATCGACACCTGGGGGGCGTGAAAATCCCAATCCACAGGCCCACTTCGACGCGGTGATCCGGCCCTGCGATCCGCTCCCGTCCGCGCGCCGGCCTGCGACCGACAGGGCGCAGCCCACCCTGAGATTCTAGCCCCACCCGACGAGCCCGTCCCCGACAGGGGGCGGTGCGAGGAGCGTGGGGCGGTGCGAGGAGCGTGGGGCGATCGTGGAGCGTGGGGTGATCGTCGAGCGTGGGGTGATCGTCGAGCGTGGGGTGATCGTCGAGCGTGGGGCGATCGTCGAGCGTGTGGAGCTCGTTTCAGCCGGCGTCGGGGGCGTTGGCGGCCTTGGGCGCGGGGAACTCGGGCGGGGCGTCGCGGCGCTGGCCGCAGGGGGTGGCGCCCTGGCGGTAGACCCGCCACTTGTCGTGATCCTCGGTGACGTTGCGCCACGCCCGCAGCCAGGCCTCGTCGGGAGTCTCGACGATCCCTGCGTCGGCGCCGCCAGCCGCGGCTCCGGCGTCGGCGGCGACCCTGACGTCGGCGGCGCTGCCTGCGTCGGCGGCGTTGTCGGCTCCGGCGGCGTTGTCGGCTCCGGCGTCGGCGGCGCTGCCTGCGTTGGCGGCGCTGCCCGCCAGCGCCTCGGCGCGCTCGGCCAGGAGGGCGTCAAGGCGAGCCAGGAAGAAGAGGACGTGCTTGAAGTAGCGCGAGAGCTCCTCGTGGACGCGGGGCTCCTTGACGATGATGATCTGGCGGCGCAGCTGCTCGACCTTGTAGGCGGCGATCATCTGCTGGATCTTCTGGCGGCCCTGGTCGATGGCCTCGACGTCGGTGGAGGCATGCAGATCGCGCATGGGGCGCTGGATCTCGGTCCAGTCGTCCTTGATGGCGTCGATGTTGTTCAGCATCTCACGGCAGACAGGATCGTTGGTCTTTTCGAAGGCGATCCGATCGATCTCCCCCATGTCGGGCTTGGGGCGGAAGAACAAGGTGCGGTATTCGGCAAAAATGACGAAGAGCCCCACGGAGCCCAGGGCCGCGAGCAGGCCGGCGGCGGCCCAGAAGAGGCGGTTCTTGCGCTCGGCGGCCAGCACCGCCTCGACGTGCCGGTCAAGCTCCTCATCCTGTCTCGGGTCGTCGGGCCTTGAGGGTTTGTTGTCCAAGTCCAGCTCCGTGGGTCATTGACGCCTTGGGTGTTGATCGCGCCTCACTCTATCATGGCGCGGCGCGCGCGGGGAACCCAGGCGAAGGCGCGCAGGGTCCATGACGACAAGGGGGGGCGCTTGTGACAGAGCAGGGGAGTCATCGGTGGGTGATCCGGGCCGATCGGCGGGCGCAGATCGACGCGGCGCTGCGCGAGGAGATCCGGCAGCTGGCCGCGTCCATCGAGGGGGTCGGGCTGGAGTGGGCCAAGGACTTCGAAGGGGCCAGGGACGAGGGCGGCTTTCGGGACTTCGCGCCCGTGGCGGCGATCTCGGCCGCGGACGTGCGGATCCTGGAGGCGCTCGTCGAGGAGCTGCTGGTGGAGTTCGGCTACAAGATCGACGTGGGGCCGTCGTGACCGCGGCCAGAGGCCGGTCGGCGCGGCTGCGCCTCGGCGGGTGTGTTCGAGGTCGTCGGTGATCTGGCGCCGTCCGCCAGGGGCGGCCTCCATGGAGCTCAGGCGGGGTCGTACATCGCATCCAGCAGCGCGCGGTGCCTGGCCACGATGTTGCGGCGCTTGAGCGACAGCTTGGGGGTCAACATGTCATTCGCGGTGGAGAACTCCTCCTTGATGAGGCTCAGCTTGCGGGGGTGCTCGTAGCCCCGGAAGCGCTGGCCGTACTCGGCCAGCTGGGCCTTGAGGAGCTTGAGCACGTCGGCGTCCTGCATCAGCGCGTCGATCTCGATGGAGCGGCCCTGGGCGTTGGCCCAGCGCCCCAGCGCCTCGAAGTCCGGCACCACGAGCACGACATTGTAAGGGCGGTTGTCGCCGTAGATCATCACCTGGTTGATGAAGGGGCTCAGGCGCAGCGCGTTCTCAAGCGGCGTCGGCACGACGAACTTGCCGCTCTCAAGCTTGTACTGCTCCTTGATCCGCCCCGTGATGAAGAGGAAGCCGTCCGGGTCGATGTGGCCGATGTCCCCGGTCCTGAAGCCGCCGTCGGGGGTGAAGGCGGCCGCTGTCTCCTCGGGCAGGTTGTGGTAGCCGCTCATGACGTTCGGGCCGTAGACGATGACCT
Organism: Pseudomonadota bacterium; assembly: GCA_005804885.1. Lineage (GTDB taxonomy): Bacteria > Myxococcota_A > Bradymonadia > Bradymonadales > SYOX01. The sequence continues at coordinate 51,978 of SYOX01000382.1, read as the reverse complement.
CGCCTGAGCCTGGCTCCTTGATGTGATCGACGGGCTCGATCCTGACGGTGACCCCCTCAAGGGGCCTGCCGACCGAGCCGAGGCGGCGGCCCAGCGGCGAGTTGGCCGTCACGATGGGGCTCGTCTCGGACAGGCCGTAGCCCTCGTAGATGGGCACGCCGAGGTCGTCGATGAAGGCCGCCACCTCCAGCGACAGCGCCGCGCCGCCGCTGAAGGCGTAGCGCAGCCGACCCCCGAAGCGCGCGCGGATCTTCGAAAGGACGAGCTTGTCGTAGGTCTTGTGCTGCCGCTCGACGAGCCAGGAGGTCTGCCCGCGCTCGACAAGCGCGCGGCGCCGGGCGGCGTTGGCCATGGCGACCTCGAAGAGCCGCTGCTTCACGCCGCCCTCGTCGGCCACGCTGCGCCTGATGGCGCTGTAGAGCCGGGTGAAGATCCGCGGCACGGCAAAGAGCAGCGTCGGGCGGATCTCCTGGATGTTGCTGCTCAAGGCGGCGATCGACTCCGCCAGGGCCACCGCGGCGCCGTTGGCGATCATGCAGTGCAGCTCGCAGGTCTGCCCGAAGGAGTGAGCCCAGGGCAAGAAGGACAGCGAGCAGTCGTCGCTCTGGATGGAGAACTGCTCGCGGACCCCGTTGACGTTGTGCGCGAAGTTGCCGTGGGTCAGGATCACGCCCTTGGGCTGGTCGGTCGTCCCCGAGGTGTAGATCAGGCCGGCCACCTCCTCGGGCGCGGGCCGCAGGCTGGCGACGGGGTTCAGGGCGCCGGCCTCGACCAGCTCTGCCCAGGTGTCCGCCGATCGCGACGGAGGCGCCTCGGGCTCTCCGGATCGCGACGGGGGCGCCACGGGCTTGCCGGATCGCGCCGAGGGCGCCTCGGCCCTCACGCAGATCACGCGCCGCAGCGCCCCCTCGGGGCCGATCAAGGCCCGCAGGTGGTCCGCGATGCGCGCGTCGGCCACGATCGCCACGCTCGCGCCCGAGTCCTTCAGGATGGTGGCCCACTCGTCCGGGCGCTGCTCCTCGTACAAGGGCACGAGCTGCGCCCCGAGGCCGTAGGTCGCGTAGGCCGTCGCGGCCCACTCGACGCTGTTGTCGATGATGAGCGCCACGCGCTGGCCGCGCTCGACGCCCATCTGCGCGAGCCCGCCGCGGACCTTGTCGACCAGCGCGCCGAACTGGCCGTAGGTGATCCATTGCCACGCGCCCTGCCGCTTCGTGCCAAAGAGGCGAGAGCCCTCAAAGCGTTGGACCGAGTGTTCAAGAACCTCGACGAGGTTGGAGACTCTGGCGGACATCGGCGCTCCCTGTGGACCGACCCTGTCCAGGGCGGGGGATCGTTCCTATCCCACCTCCCGAGGTCAAGTCCAGCGCCAGCCCCTCACTCCACCCCCACACTCCACCCCCTGTCCCCCTCCTCGCTTCGCAAGGAGGGGGAACGCCCGTATTACGGACACGGGTGGATCGCACTCCACCCCCTGTCCCCCGTGAGCCACTGGCTCCCTCGTGGAACGAGGAGGGGGGACGCTTGAATTACGGACACGGTGGTTCGGGTCCCGCCCCGACGACCTCACGACCCGCCCCAGACGGCCAGTGATCCCGGCGAAGGCTCCTGCGGCCCACCCCCCCGAATGGCCGCAGCCACCCAACGAGCCCACCCCCGCTCCACCCAGATCGTAATTCAAGCGTCCCCCCTCCTCGTGGAACGAGGGCAGTGCCCTTCGGAGGGGGACAGGGGGTGGAGTGCCTATCCACCTTGCCCGTAATACGAGCGTTCCCCCGAGAGGCACTGCCTCCCTTGCGCAGCGAGGAGGGGGACAGGGGGTGGAGTGTGGGGGTGGAGTGTGCGAATTCAGCCCGGCCAGGCCACCGGCATCGAGCGCGTCAGGCTCGCCAGCAGCTCGTCGCGCATCTCCAGCGGCCCGGCGAAGCGATCGGCCGGATCGGGGCTCAGGGCGCGCAAGATGATGTGCCGCACGCGGGCCCGGTGGATGCCCAGCCCTTTGAGGTTGCGGCGACAGAAGCGCATGATCACCTCGCGCAGCTCCTCGCAGAAGGCCAGCGCCGCGGCCTCATCCTTGCCCTCGTCGCGCTCGGCGGCGGGCGCCGAAGACTTCGGCAGAGGGCGGCGCGCGGCCACGTCGTCGGCCAGATCGCGCGGGTCGATGCCGCTGAAGACGTGAAAGAGCAGCGCGCCGAGGTTGTAGATGTCGGCCCGCGCGTCGGCGCTCGCGCCGCTGAGCTGCTCGGGGGCCGCGTAGCCGGCGTCCGGGGCCAGCGGGCGAGCGGCGCCGGGCTCGGCCGGGACCGTCGCGCCCTGGCGGAGCATCCGGAAGTTGCTGCAGCCGACGAAGGAGGGCTCGAAGTCCTGCGCCGGGTCGACGATGACGTGATCCGGGGTCATCTCCCAGAAGAGCCAGCCCCGCCCCCCGGCGTGCAGCTCGTCCAGGAAGCTGCACACCCGCGCCAGGGTCAGCAGCAGCGCCTCGGCCGGGGCCGGCGGCGCCCCTCGGGTCTGCATCAGCTTCGACAGGCTCTCGCCGTGCACCAGCGATCGGACCAGGACCGGCTCGCTGGTCAAGAAGGCCTCGGCCCCGAAGCCCCGGAAGGGGTCCTGGCCGTTGTCGATCTCGAAGAAGTCGATGGGCTCAGGCAGCCTCGGGGAGAAGTGCGCCAGCGTGTCGCGCTCGCGGCGCAACCTCTCGCGCAGCGCCTGGACGTAGCGCGCGTCGGCGCAGCGCTCCGGGTCGTACTTGACCACCTTCAGGACGGCCTGCTGCTGGTTGAGCTCGGCGTTGAGGTTGCGCACGAGGTAATGGCGGAAGTGACGCCCGGTGGCCAGGAAGCCGTCCACCCGCCACGCGCTCTCCCAGGGATCGCCGCGACCGCCGCCGCGCTCGCGGATCGTCTCGCCGAGGTTGAAGAACATATCACACCTCCCTGAGCGCCGCCTCGATGGCCCGGCGCATCTCCGGGGCCGCCTTGTAGCGCGCCTCCGGCGCCCGGGCCAGCGCCGTGGCGACGATCTGCCGCGTCAGCGGGTGGATGTCCGGCCGCAGCAGCCCCAGGTCCAGCACCGGGTGCTCGTCCTCGAAGGGCGTCGCGCAGGTCATCGGGTCGATGTGCGCCTTGGAGAAGCCCTGGTACAGGATCGCCCCCAGGCTGTAGAGGTCGACCCGGTGATCGACCGTCGCGCCGGGGTGGCCGATCCGGCGCACCTCCGGCGCCGCAAACCCCGGCGTGTAGGCCCCCTTGCCCTGCCTCACCCCGTCCACCACCGGGATCGCCGCCCCGAAGTCCACCAGCCACACCCCCCCGTGCCCGTCCAGGATCAGGTTGTCCGGCTTCAAGTCCATGTAGATGAACGACAAATCCGACCCGTCCGGCCGCCCGCGCGGCCGATGCAGTCGCTCAAGCAGCCGGCACACCGACCGGGCGATCTCCAGCAGCCGCGCCTCCGACACATGATCCATGATCTGCCGCACGCTCTGACCATAGATCCGCTCCATGACGATGTAGGGCTCGGCGCTCAGCGCCACCGCCATCGACCGCCCCGTCAGCGTCATGACCTCGGCGTCCTCGAAGCGCCCGAAGGGCAGCTCCCGCTCCAGCTCCGGGTTGCGGTCGCAGAAGAAGTCGTTGATCGCCGGCACCTGGTTCATCCCCCGGTGCGCCATCTCCATCAGGACGTTCTTCTCGCGCTTGAAGCGCTGCCTCATGCTGTAGACGTGGTAGAGCGCCCGCTGGCGGTCAAAGCCGAACTGGCTCATGTCGTACTTGACGGCCTTGATCAACACCAGGTTGCCCCCGACGCGGTGGTCCCGCGCCCGAAAGAGCACCCCCATGCCGCCGTCGGCCAGCACGTCGATGATCTCGTAGCGGCCGCCCTTGAGCCTGGCCTGCACCCGCAGCGCGCGGCCCCGATCGGCGCCGCCCGGCAGCGTCACCTCCCGAAAATGTCCCTCCCCCCCTTCCATCGCCCCCACGACACCCCTCGCCTTACCCGCCGCGCCCGCCACCCCCGCTCTGGCCCTCGGGCAGCCCGGCCAGGGAGAGGCAGGATATCACACATCCCGCCTCGCGCGGTCCATCGGACGCCCCCAGAATCAGCGCCCCGCTCACGCCCCGATCGCCGCTCCAGGACGCCTCGCAAGACGCGCAAGGTTCGTCGATGAGCCCGGCAAGACCCGCCAGGCTCGCCGATCAGAACTGGATCAGCTTCATGCGGACGCGGGCGCCGAGGATGATCCGGTCGCCGGCGCGGACGGCGACGCGGGCGCCGTCGTTGAGGAGGTCGCGGTTGAGCTGGGTGCTGGTGGCGCCGGGCAGGACTTCGAGGGTGAGGCGGTCGGCGTGGCGCAGCAGCCGCGCGTGCCGGCGGGAGACGGAGGTGGCCAGGACGCCGCTGGCCGCGAGCCTGGAGAGGTCGACCTCGGGGAAGACGCCGCCCTCGGCGTCCTCGCGGCCAATGAGGGTCACGTCGCCGTCGAGGGGGAAGAAGGCCACGACGCGGGGTTCGAGGTCGTGGTAGACGGCCAGCGCGAGGGTGTCGACGGGGGCGGCGGGCTCGGCGGGCAGCAGCAGCTCGCCTTGATCTGGGGCGCCCGCAGGGGAGCGCCCTGCGGGGTTGAGGCGGTCGAAGGCGTCGCGCTGGGAGGGCAGCGCCAGCAGGGGCGCGGCGCAGAGCATGCAGAGGTCGGCGGCGTCGTGGTTGCTCTCCTGGCAGACGGGGCAGATCTTCACGGGGGTCGCCTCAGAAGGAGTCGTCGACGAGGACGGGCAGCTCGCCGCCGCCGCGGACGACGGTGCTGGCCACGACGCTGGCGTTGATCATGGAGCGGCTGATCTGGCCGCCGCGCACCAGTTCGGTTCGTATGTTGTGGTAATGATTGACCATTTTGGCGTCGTTGACGTCGTTGTACTTGCGGATCAGCAGATCGAGGTATCGGGCGGTGTCTTCGGCGCGGCCGGCGTGGTGTGCGTCGACGAAGCGCTCGACAAGCTCGGTGATCTGGACTCTGCGGGCGCACTCCAGGACGGCGCCATCCCGGCGCTCGGCCAGGGCCCTGTCGTGGGTGACCTCGACAGCCAGGCGGCGCTCGACGCGGGCCTGTCGGACGCCGAGGGCGGGGACGTCGAAGGTGATGGCGGCGTGCGCGATGAGGTGCGGGCCGATCTTGTCGGTGGGGATCTGGAGGGCGTAGAGGAAGGCGTACTCCTTGTGGCGGTCGATGTTGCCGACGCGGCGGGTGAGCTTGCGCTGGGGGTTGGGGCGCGCGGCGCCGAGGAAGAGCTGATCAGGGCTGGCCTTGTAGATCTTGCCGACGAGGGCGTCCTCGGCGAGCGACAGCTCCAGGAGGACCTGGGTGGCGACGACGTTCGAGAGGGTGACGGCCAGATCGATGAAGGCCTCCTTGACGCGCTGGACGTCGGCGTGCCCGAAGAGCGAGCCGTTGGAGGGTGCGACGAGGGCCTTGAGGAAGTCGGCCTCGTAGCCCTGGCCCATGCCGACGGCGAAGAGCTGGACGTCGGCGTCGGCGGCGCGGACGGCGGCGTGGATGACGTCGGGCTTGCAGGTGTTGTCCTCGCCGTCGGAGAGCAGGATGATGACGCGGGCGCGGCCCTCGTGGGGCTGGGCGAGGATCTGGTCGATGGCGCAGCCGAGGCCGGCGGTGATGTTGGTGGTGCCGCCGCCGACGGTGCGCAGGCCCTCCAGGGCGTCGTAGAGGCGGGGCTTGTCGGCGGCGGTGAGGCCGGAGGCCAGGACGTAGGCCTCGTCGTCGAAGGCGACGACGGAGAGGATGGAGTCGGACTCGGCCAGGTCGACGAGCTCGCGGCCGGCGGCGATGGCGGCGCCCAGCTTGCCGTCCTGCTCCATGGACTGCGAGACGTCGAAGAGGAGGCAGACGTTGACGCCGGCGCGGACGCCGCCGTCGAGGGCGCGCAGGGCCTCGCCGGGTCGAATGGAGACCAGGAGCGACAGCTCGCCGCCCTCTTGTCTGTCGGCCATCACCCAGGGCCGATCAAAGCGGCCTTCAAGCTCCAGGTGCTCCACGGGGCCTCCTTGTCGAGTCAGCCCATCGCGTCCATGTCGCCGCGCCGAGGGCCGACGTGCAGGAGGATGGCGGTCATGTTGTCGAGCCCGGCGCGCTCGTCGGCCTCGCGGATCAGGGATCGGATGGCCGCGCTGAGCTCCGCCTCGCTGCGGATCAGGCCCGGGGGGCAGACCCCGAGCGTGTCGCGCAGGAGCCGCAGTATCTCACGTTCGGGGTGCTGTCCAAAAGCCCCCTCGATGCCGTCGGAGGTCACCAGCACCATATCGCCGGGCTGGAGCCGGAACTCAAGCAGGAGGCACTCCAGCGGGGCCGGGATCTGCTCGACCGTCGGGGGGTCGGCGTCGCGGCTCTCGCGCCATTGCTGCCGGCCGAGGGCCATGCTCAGCCAGCGGGAGTTGGTCACCACGAGCGCGTCGGTGACGCCGAGGCCGCGCCGCATGTTCTCCAGCGCGCCGACCTGGTTGACGCTGATCTGCTCGATGAAGCCCTCGTCGTCGCCGGGGTCGAGGCGGATGAGGTAGACGGGGCTGTCGCCCACGGTGCAGACGACGGCCCTGTCGCCGAAGACGCCCAGGGCCGACAGAGTCGTGCAGGGCGTGCTGAGCCGGGTTCGGGAGGGTTCGGGCAGCAGGAGCTTGATCCAGCCGTGGATCTGCTCGTGGGCGCGGATCGCCATGGTGGTCAGGAGGTTGCCGGGGTAGGGGTTGGGTCCGTCAAAGGCGCGGCCGTAGATCGGGGTGTTGACGCGCGTGTGCCACTGGGCCTCCAGAGTGTTGCGGGCGACCCAGCTGGCCAGCTCCCCGGCGCTCACGTCCGCCCGCGACACCCCGTCGAGCACGGCGAAGAGCCCCCAGCCGCAGGTCGGGTCGAAGATCTCCAGGTGCGAGTCCTGGTTGACCGGGTGGTGCTGCCGCTTGACGCGCCCGATGTCGGTGTGTGAGGAGAAGGTCATCCAGGGGCGCTGATCGGGTCCGTCCAGGCGCCTCGCCTCGGCGCCGGCCCAGGCGCGCTTGAGCGCGTCCATGAAGGCCGTCGCGCTCTCGAAGCGGTCCTCGGGCAGCCTCGACGTCGCGCGCCGCACGCAGGCGTCGACCCCGATGGGCAGGTCCGGGTCGAAGGCGCGCAGCCTCGGCAGGCGCTCGACGATGCGCTCGATCCCGGGCGTCGGCGCGTGCCCGGAGAAGAGCGCCCACACCAGCATCCCGAGCATGAACACGTCCGCGCGCTGGTCGACCGGCCGCACGATCTCGCCGGTCACCTCGGGCGCGTCGAGCCCGTAGCCCTTGAAGCTGCCCGAGGCCGGCGTGCTCGACGCCGGGTGCAGCAGCTCCGGCCACCGCATCACCGCGACCGGCGACTCTTCCGCATCCCTCACCGCGAAGGCCTCCAGCGCCCCGTGGATCACCCGCGCCTCGCCGAGCTCATGGATCATCTCGAAGAGATCGCCCAGCGCCAGCGCCAGGCGAAGGCGCGCGAGGCGGTCGGCCTCCGCCGCGCCCTCGTCTCCGGGGTCGGGTCGAGGGATGAGCGAGGCGAGCGGCCGCAGCGGGTCCTCGGCGAAGACCAGCGCCGTGTGGCCGTCGCGCTCGATCCGCGCGTGATCCCAGCCGCAGATCCCCTTGTCCATCCCCGGCGCCAGCAGCGGCCCGGGATCCTCGCCGTCGAGGAGGAAGAGGACCTCACAGCGCCCCTCGGGGCCGGTGGCCCGCCACCTGCGGCTGCGCGCCTCGGAGTGGACCGGCTCGGTCAAGGTGAGCCCCTGGCCCTGGGGCAGCTCGATCACCGCGCCCGCCCTCAGATCGAGCCCATGGCTTGCCTTGTCGATCGACGCGCCGGGGGTAGTCTGGGGTTTGCTGGTCATGAAGCCCGTCTCGTGGGTGCTCGCCAGCGGCGAGTATAACAGCTTTGAGGAGAAACCGCGCACCCGCGGCGAAGATCGCACCTCGACGGAGGCGCCAAGACCCCGCCATCTCGACGGCGAGCGCCGACCGAGCCCGCCCAGCGGGGGCGCCGCCCTCCCGACGCGCCGCAGCGCGAGGGCATCCAGGGGTGATCGCCAGAGGTCGGCGTGGAACTTGCTCTCTCCTGGGGTCGGTGCCTGAAGGCCGATCACCCGCGATCGGCCCTCAGGGGGTCGATGCCCAGATGCCGCCTCAGGAATCCCCGGTGTGGGACAGAAATCCAAGGGGGGCGGTACCGGACGGGCGGACCCGGTCGTATACTTTTGACGCGTGGGCCTCTTCTTGCCAGGCAAGGAACCTCGATGAACCTTCGATTGACCTTTGGCGCGCTGCTCTTCTTCTTTGGCCTGACTCTGATGACGGGGTGCGGGCTGTCCGAGTTTGACGAGGAGATCGACACTCAGTTTACGGTGCCCAAGCCCAAGTCGGGGGTGTTTGGCCTGGAGCCCTTCACCAAGACGAAGCGCTTCACCCTCGGCAGCGATCCCGGGGACGCCGAGCGGGTCACGATCACCAGGGCCCGGATCCAGGTCCTCGCCCCGCTGAGCAGCGATCTGAGCATCCTCGACCGCCTGGAGGTCTACGTCGAGAAGGACAGCGAGCTGACGCTGCTGGGCGAGGCCACGGGCTTTGCGCCGCAGGAGCGCCTGAGGAACCTGGACATCGTGTTCAAGGACGACATCCGGAGCTTCGTGACGGAGGAGAACAAGGTGGTGCTTGTCTTCGTCGTCTTCCCCTCGACCTTCGCGCCGACCTTCCCTGAGGACGGGATCACGCTGCAGGCCGACATGACCGTCCGGATCGAGCTGCTCTAGATCTCGAGCGCCTCTCCTCGCCTTGTTATTATCGAGTCGCCTCGCTAACTTGAAGTTAGAGGGTCCGGCTTGGGTCTGGGCTCTCCCTCGGGCGGTTTTGAGCGGATCGAACCTCGGCGTCATGCCACGGTGGAGGTCAGGTCTCTCGGTGCGAGGAAAGCGGGGCAAGGGAGATGAGCGGCGAGGGCGTATTCAGGGGCCTTGGCGTGTGGTTGGCGTGCGCGGCGGCGTGCTGCGTGTTGTTGCGCGGAGATCCGTGCGCGGGGCAGGGCGTCGAGGAGGCGCGGGGCGCGTTGGATGGCGCCCGCGCGCTGGCGGAGGGTGGCGAGCTGGATGAGGCGCTGGCGCGCTACGAGGCGCTGGCCGAGGCCCACGAGGGTCAGGGCTGGTTGTTGCGGGAGATCGGCCAGTCGCTGATGGACGCGGGGCGCTTCGCGGAGGCGTCGCCCTGGCTGGATCGGGCGATCAAGGTTGACGGCCTCGACGTGGAGGCGGTGCTCAAGGCGGCGCTTTGTCGAGATGCGCTGGGGATGAGTGGCGAGGCGGCGCGGCTCTATGGGCGGGCGCTGCTGCTGGAGCCGGGTCACGCCAGGGCGGCCTTCAACCTCGGGCGGCTCCAGATCGAGGCCGGGGAGCTTGAGAAGGCCGAGGCGACCTACCGAGATTTGATCGCGCGGCACCCGAATCATTGGATGGGGCTCAACAACCTGGGGCTGCTCCTGGTGGATCGGGGCCAGCCGACGGCGGCGCTGGGCCCGCTCAGGCGGGCCAGGGCGCTCCAGCCGGGCGATCCTGGGGTGATGCACAACCTCGGCCGGGCGCACGCTGGCCGCAGGGAGGCTGCGCTGGCGCTGGGCTGGTTCGACAGGGCGCTGGCGGCGCTGGGCGCCGAGGATCTGTCGGCGGTCAGGCTGCACTTTGATCGAGGCGGCGCGCTCTTCGCGCTTGGGCGCTTCGAGGAGGCGTGCGCGGCCTACCGGTCGGCGCTGTCGCTGGATCCGGGCTACGCCCCCGCGCGGCTGAACCTGGGGGCGGCGCTGGCCAACCTGGGGCGAGACGCGGAGGCCGTCGAGGCGCTGGAGCAGGCCGTGGCCTACAGCGCCGAGCGGATCGCCATCCTGCATCAGATCGCGGTCAACCACATGGCGAGGCAGGATCCTGACGGGGCGCTGATCGCGCTGGAGCGCGCGCGGCGCCTTGATGAGGGCAATGCCCGCACCTGGACGCTGCTGGCGCAGGCCATGGAGGCTCGCGGCGACGCGGCGGGCGCCGAGGTGGCCCAGCGCCGCGCGTGCCACCTCGGGGTCTCCGCTGCGTGTCCTTGACAACAATCTGGCCCCCCCCCAGACTCGGCGCCCGACTGAGCGACCCCTGGAGTCGTCGATGGCGAGACAGAGCGACACCCCTTCGATCGAGCCCTGGGCCAGCGGCGCGGCCCAGAGCGGAGACTTTGTGGATATCCTGATACGGGACGCGGACTTCGCGCTGGTGACGTGGCGGGTGGGTGCCGAGAGCGCCCACGCTCGCCGGGTTGAGATGGAGCGCCACTGGCCGGGCGCCGCGCTCACCTTGCGGTTGCGCGTCGTCGGCCGCCGTGATGGCGCGCTCTCCGAGCAGCGTGCCCTCGACGTGGCGATCGACCGCTGGTCGGGCAGCCTGCTGGTCCCGCTGGGCGAGTCGGGCGCGCCGCATGTCGCCGCGGTGGGCCTCAAGGGCCCGGCTCGGGCAGGCGGCGCGGAGGCCTTCGTGGCCATCGCGCGAAGCGCCCCCGCGCAGCCCCCTCGATCGCAGCCCGCGCCCCCTGCGCCGGTCGTCTGGGCGGAGGCGTCGGCGGTCGGCGTCGATCGCGGCGCCCGCGTCGGCCTCGACGACGTTGTTGTCACTTCATCCGCTGATGAGCCTCGAACATGACGCCCACTCTGAGCCTCGTGCTGCGCGCCCAGCTCCCCCTCTTTGATCCGGCCGAGTCGGAGGCGCCCGAGCGCGGCTGGCTCTTCGAGGTCATGGCGGGCTCCTTCCTGCCCATGATCGCGCTGCTCGACCGGCTCGGCGCCGACGGGGTGCGCGCGCCGTTGACGCTGGCGGTGTGTCCGGGGCTCGTGGTGCTTCTGGACGACGAGCGCGTGCGGCAGGGCTTCGAGCAGGCGCAGCTTGGGCGTATTCAGGAGGGCGAGCGGGCGTTGGGGTCTCTGGAGGCGCCGCTGGTCGCGTCGGCGCGGGCGAGGCTGGAGGTTGATCGGGAGGCGCTGTCGACCTTCAGGCGTTGCGGGCGCGACGTGGCGGGGGCCTGGGCGCGGCTGGCGGGCGAGGGTCGCCTGAGCTTGATCCCGACGGCGAGCGCCGGGGCGCTGCTGCCGCTGGTGGCCTCCGAGGGCGTCCAGCGGGCTCACGCGAGATCGTCGGCCCGCGCCTTCCGGGCGCGCTTCGGGGTGGCGGTCGAGGGGGTGTGGCTGCCGGAGTGCGGCTGGTCGCCGGGGCTGGATCGGGCGTTGATCGAGGTCGGCGCGCGCTACACGGTCGTGTCGGCGGGGGGGGCGTCGAGGGCCAGCGCGAGGCCGCTCCTTGGAACCTGGGCGCCGCTGTTGACGCCCTCGGGGCTGGCGTGCTTCGGCCGCCACGAGCCGCCAGGGGGGCCGCTGGGCTGGGCGCCGGGCGAGCGGTCGAGCTACTTGCGGCTGGGGCCGGGCGAGGATCCGACGGCGACCTCGTGGCGGGTGTATGGGGAGCGAGGGGGTCGGGCAGGGGTGGCGTCGTTCTTGCGGACCTCCAACGGCGCCGCGGCGATCCACGATCCCGAGCAGGCCGACGCGGCCTCGCGCGAGCACGGGCGTCGCTTCCTGGCGGGGCTTTCGGGCGCTGCGGCGGCGGTCGCGGATCAGCGCTCGGCGGGCTTCGCCGAGGTCGGGCGGTCGCCGTCGGCGCTGTGCGCGTGGCCCGCGGAGTGCTTCGGGGTGGCCTGGGCGGAGGGCTGGGGATTCATGGAGGCGCTGCTGCGCGGCGGCGCTGAAGGGGAGCTGGGCGTGAGGCTGGCGACGCCGGTGGAGGTCCTTGATGGACGCCGTCGCTGTCAGGTGGCGACGCCGGACACCTCATCCTGGGATGAGGGCGGCGCCTTCGGCCCCTGGGTGGAGCCTTCGACGGGCTGGCTCTACCGTCACACGCGCCGCATGGAAGGGGAGCTGCTGGCCCTCGTCGAGCGCGAGGATCTGGCGCAGGACCTCCGAGACGTCGGCGGCCGATCGGGGCCCCCGAGGGTCTCCAACGGGGTTGGAGCCAAGGTGCGTGGTAAAGACGGCGGGGGTGCCCTCGACGGTCTTGTGCGGCGCGCGGCTCGGCTGGTCCTTCGGGAGCTGATGCTGGCCCAGTCGGCAGACCTGGCGGGGATGATCGCCCTCGGACCACACGCCGACCGCGGCGTCGAGCGCGCGAAGCGCCACATCGGCTCGGCCGGCGAGCTCCTGGGTCAGATCGCACAGGGAAGGGCGGATCGGCGCCTTGTCGAAGCGATCGAGGCCCGAGGGCCGCGCCTCCTCGGGCTCGAGCTGGGCGATCTGCGCGCGGATGCTGGCCGCTGAGCCGTGGCCCGTGGCCGAGAGCGCGCCGAAGGGCAGGCGCTCGAAGCCGCCGGTGAAGGTCAGCGTCCTGCGCGTCCCGAGGCGGGACTGGGAGTGCCCCTCGGTGCGCAGCGCCACGCTGGCGTCGCTGCGGCTGTCGAGTCTGCAATCGGTCGGGTTGATCCCTCTCATCGGACGATCTCCTGGTGGGCCGCCATGGCGAGCCTCGGGTTGGCGCCGTGTCAGGCCGCGTGGGTGGCCTCGGAGGTCTCTCGCCAGATCCGCCGGATGCCCATGATGGCGCGGACCATCCCGACCTCGCGCATCATCCCTGGGGCGCCGACGACGGTCAGCAGCAGGTGCTCGCCCCCGGCGAAGAAGTCCTGCGCGGTCACCTTCGCGATGTCCGTGTGCGCCTCGGCCAGCGCCCGCTCCTGCTCAAACCTGCGCTGATTGACGAGGTCGGTGATCTCGGGTTCGAGCTGCGACCGGCCCTTCTGGCGGCGTCCGGTGGGCATGTCGCGCTGCTCGCTCTCGGTCAGATCGGCGACGGCGAAGGCCTCAAGGGCGTACTCCTCGGCGACCTGCTGCAGGAGGTAGTGGATCGCCAGAGTGCGCTCATGGCTTCGGGATTGTCGTCGGTCCTGGGGGTTCTGCGTTGCCATGATCGTCTCCGTGTCGAGGGTGGCTCACACGCACCTACATGTGGGACAGTGTGCTCACTTACGCGACACGTCAATTTTATCGAGCGACTTCGGGTGGATCATGTAAGGCTCTCCCCGGCGGGGCGTTGGGGGTGGTGCGGGACAGAAGTTGGATCGGTTGACGCGGCGGCGCGTTGAAGTCGGCTGGACGCGAAGGAGCCAGCCAAGGGAGGAAGGGAGATGGGGAGCTTGAGGGTGAGAGGGGCGTTGTTGGTGGGGATGGGCGCCTTGGCGCTGTCGGCGCTCTCAGGATGCGCGACGACGGCGGAGGTGCCGAAGTTGATGACCTGGAAGGTCGAGGCGAGTCACGAGTACGTGATGGCCGGCGAGGCCACCGACGCGGTGGTGAACATCGAGCTTGGGGCCAGGATGCCCGAGGGTCAGGAGCAGCGCGTGCCCTTGAACCTCAGCCTGGTGCTGGATCACTCGGGCTCGATGAGCGGGGAGCAGATGGAGGACGCGCGCCAGGCGTTGACCTACATCCTGGGTGAGCTTCACCCGGAGGACACGGTCAGCGTGATCGCGTTCAGCACGCGGGCGGTGATCCTCCAGGAGCAGGCGGAGTGGGACGACGTCGATCAGGGCGAGCTCTTTGCCAAGATCAAGGCGGTCGAGCCCATCGGCACCACGGCGATGCAGGAGGCGCTGGGCACGGCGCTCGGGCAGGTGCACGCGCGTTATGATGGAGGCCGGATCAACCGGATCATCCTCCTGTCCGACGGCATCCCGAACGACGCGACGCAGCTGACGAGCATGGCGCAGTCGGCGCGCAGCAGCAACATCGGGATCTCGACCTTCGGCCTTGGGCCTTTTTACAATGAGGATCTGATGGCGCAGCTGGCCGATCTGTCGGGCGGCAATTACCGCTTCATCCAGAAGAGCGAGGATCTGGAGACCTTCTTCCTGGCCGAGAAGAAGTCGATGGAGCAGATCGTCGCCCGCAATGTCCACCTGCAGGTGAACCTGGGGCCGGGCATCGAGGTGGTCCAGACGCTGGGGGCGCAGGCGACGCTCGGGGGTCGGGCGGTGTCGATCTTCATCGGGGACTTCGGGGCCTCGGATGAGCGCCAGATCGCGCTCCGGGTCAAGGTGACGGCGCCGGCCAGCGGCGCGAACGTGGAGATGATCGACGCCCAGCTCATCTGGGAGGACGTGGTCAACTGGGGTGGAAACCTGGAGCACTGGGCCTACCTGCAGGCGAAGTCCACCAAGGATCAGGCGTTGATCGACAAGCACCACAACAAGATCATCGAGGAGAAGGTCGGGCGGCTGGAGGCGGCCTGGCAGATGGAGCAGGCGATCCGCGAGTTCGAGGCCGGCAAGAAGCAGGAGGCCGAGCGGCGGCTGCGATCGGCCGCCCAGGAGTACAGGGCCAAGCGCGACGAGGCCAGCGCCTACTACGAGTTTCAGAGCGAGGAGCTCGGCGGCGAGATGCCGATGCCCCAGGCGGGATCGGCCGCTGGGCTCGGCTCCTGGGACTCCCTCCTTGAGGAGGCCGCCGACGAACTTGATGAATCCGAGCCCGAGAGCGACGAGGGGAAGGTGCTGATCAAGAAGTCCAAGGCGAAGTCCCGCACGGCCTCTGGACTCTGACCCCCTCCCCCCTCTCCCCCCTCTCCCTCCTCTCCCTCCTCTCTGGCCGCCCGAGGGCGCCGCCGCGAACCCCTCTCGAAAAGCTCCACGTCGGTTGTCGCCCCATCAAGAGCGCGACGGGGCGGCCTTCCGCAATCGTGTAGAGCGCCATCGAGTTCGTGGCGGTCGTGGTCCGAAGCCGCAAGGAAGGCATCAGAACAGCTGCGCAGAGCTGCTCAGGGCGGATCACCAACCAGTGAAGATTCGCCGTCGAGGCGAAGCCCACATCGCGTCGGTCGCGGGTGTTCAGGGGGGGGGGAGAGGGCGCGACGCCCTCAGGGCTTGACGGCGGGGACGGCGCCCTCGGCAGGAGCGGCGCCCTCGGCAGGTGCGGCGCCCTCGGCGGGTGCAGCCCCTTCGGCGGGAGCGGCGCCCTCGGCGGGTGCGGCGCCCTCGGCAGGAGCGGCGCCTGCGTCGGCGCCCTGGGCGGGCGCAGCGGCAGCGTCGGCGCCCTCGGCGGGCGCAGCGGCGTCGACGCCCTCAGCGTCGACTCCCGCGTCGGCCTCGACCGGCGCGGGGTCGGCGGGCTGCTCCGTCGGCGTCGCCTCGGGGCTGGGCTCCTTGCCGGCGTTGTAGTTCTCGTTGGAGAGGCTGGCCACGTAGTCGTCCTGGAAGGCTCGGCCGCTGAAGACGTCGGAGATGGGGCTGAAGAAGCCGGCCGTGAGCACGGTGGCCAGGACGATCCCGGAGATCCAGAGGCTCACGTAGAGATCCTTGCGCTCGTGCTCCAGCTTGTAGAAGGAGAACCAGCCCGCGAAGCCGGGCACGAGCAGGACGCCGAGGCCGATGCCTGGGCCGAACTTGAAGCCGTAATAGGTCAACCAGGCCTTGCCCGTGACGAAGAGTCCTAACGATACCAGGAGAAGGAAGAACGTGACATAGATGATATCCATCTGGGTCTCCCATCCTCATTGTTGAGAGCGTGTTGGCTTGGGTGTTTGGAGGCGGCAGATGCCGCGCTCACGCTCACCGGACTGGCGAGCACATCAGCGACTCTCCATAACACGGCTCGTCGGTTCTTTCCAGGGTAACTTGGCCCTTTCTTGAGGCGCAGCGAAGGCTCGACAGACCCTGCGCGGGGCTGGGCTGACTTGTGTGCCTGTTGAAAGCGCGCGATCCGGGTCTTCTGGACCCGAAGGAGTGGATGCGCCCGCCTTCGTGCAGAGCCTGTCCAGCCTTGGCTGCGGGCAGGTCATCGGGCGAAGGCTGTCCGGTGTTGCTTAAATTCATCGGGTCGTGTTGTTCTGGGAGGGCTCGCGGGTCAAGCCAGGAGCCGCTCATGAGTTTCGAAGTCCTCATCAAGCAGGTCCAGGCCATCGCCTCGGTGACGGGCCAGATGAGCGGGCACGTCTCCTCGGCCTACGCCAAGGCGTCGGGCGGGGCGTTGACCTCCTCGGTCCTGGGCGCCCAACTCATGATGGGCGACGCTCTGCGGCTGCTGGCGATCCTCCGGGAGATACCCTCCTTCAACAGCAGCGACTTCGATCTGGGTCTTGGGGAGGTCATCTTCTCCAACGCGCTGTCCTGGGCGGCCGTCATGCAGGCGAGGGAGCAGACGCAGGCCGAGGTCGACCAGGTCAAGGAGGTCACGAACGGGCTCCAGAAGGGGCTCGACCTGGTGCTCTCCCAGATCGGCCAGATCATCATGATCAGGGAGCAGCTCGCCAGCCTCCAGAGCATCGTCGGGGCCGACGCCGCTGCCCTGAGCGGCGCCCGCGCGCTGCTCGACGAGCAGGTCATGCCGGCGCTCTATCAGTTCCGCTCGCTGATGGAGGAGCTCCTGTGGACCTACGAGAGGGAGCTGCAGCTGCGCGAGTTGAGCCTCTGGCGCATGGATACCGTCTTCAAGTACATCGCCCCGGCTCGACGCCTTCGCGACGACAACTGGCGCCGTCGCAAGAGCAAGAGGAGAAAGAAGAGGCTGAAGAAGGAAAAGAAGAAGCTGGCGAAAAAGCTGGCGAAGAAGCTCCGCGAGGATCAAGGCACCGAGGCGCCGGGCGGCGCCTCGGTGCCGGGCAGCGCCTCGGCGCCGGGCAGCGCGGTGAGCGACGCCAAGGCGAACGCGCCGCCCAAGGTCGAAGGCGCGCGGACGGAAGACGCGGCGCCGGCCGTGCCTGACGAGGGCGTCGACGGTCGGTGATCCTGGCGCCTCGCGGGCCGCTCGACGGCGAGGCCCGTGGCGAGGTCTGCGGCGCCCTCGCAGGAAAAATGATGGCAACAGCCAGCGCGCCTCACCGATGGCGCGGCGTGCGTGCTCGCCTCGCGTCCTCGCCGGAAAAAAATAGCAACAGCCGGCGCTCCGCGCCCGAGAACGCCACGCGAGCGGCGGGGGAGGTCCCTGCGGCGCGAGGGGTATATCGAGGCGCAGGAGCGGGCGATGATGGGAGATCAGCCGGGCAGGGTGTTTACGGTGTGTGTGTGCGTGGTGGCGGCCGCGATCGGGGCCTGCGAGGCGGGGTCGGGCGGCCACCTGGTGATCAACGAGCCGCTGGCGCCTCTGGAGGCGTGCCCGGAGCCGATCTGTCCGGAGCCCGTCTGTCCGGCGGAGGTCCCGGCAAAGAAGGAGGCAGGCGAGGCGGCGGTGGGCTCGTCGGCCTCGGGGGAGCCGACGTCGGGCGGCCTTGTCGACCTCAACAGCGCCTCGATCGCGGAGCTGGACACGCTGCCGGGGGTGGGCCGCGCGACGGCCGAGCGGATCGTGAGCCACAGGCAGAGTCGGCCCTTTCGAAGTGCCCGTGATCTGATGAGGGTCAAGGGGATAGGGCCGGCCAAGTGGAGCCGCCTGAAGGATCGCGTGAGCGTGGGGGCGGCGCCTTGAGCACCGGGCGGGTTCAGAAGGTGGTGTCGATGAGCTGGACGACGCTCAAGGTTCCGTCTTCGGCGCTGCCGGTCAGGATGACGCTGTAGACGTGGGCGGGCAGCAGGGGGAGCTGGTTCAGGGTCAGCAGCGGGTCGGTGACGGTGTTCTCGGCGAAGACGTCGAAATCGTAGGGTGCGCCGGGCAGGTCGAAGTAGGTGGTGTTCTGGCCGTACTTGATGGCGGTGGCGTGCCGGATGCCGTCGGCCTTGTTGTAGATGTCGACGCCGGGGGCCTTGGCCTGGTTGAGGAAGCGCAGGCGCGCGCTGTTCTCTGGCGGCGCGGTGAGCTCGTCGGGGATGATGTGAGCGCGGGCCTGTCCGCGCTCGTCGTTGGAGAGGATCAGGGTGCGGGTCGTGGTCGCCTCGACGTTGAAGGCGTCGATGGTCAGGTCGGCCAGGGGCTGGTTCGTGCCGGCGTCGAAGAAGATGACCGTGTAGATGCCTGGGGGAATGGCGAGGTACTCGGTGGCCTGGCCGGCCGCGATGCCGTCGTGGGCGATGTTGTTGTCGCCCTGGCCTCTGAAGACGACGTTGAGGTCGCCGGAGAGGCCTTCGAGGTTCTGGAAGAGGCGAATGCCGACGGGCTTGCCGGGGTCGTCGGCGGGGGGGTCTCCGGCAGGCCCTTCGTCTTCGCCGCAGGCCGCGAGCGAGAGCGCCAGCAGCGCGATCGTGGAGAGCATGAAGATCGAGGTCGTGGTTGAGTACCTGGGCATGAGCAGCTCCTCAAGTCGAGATCGGGCCTTCAGGGCGACAGCATCTTTCTGGCCTGGGGCGGGCTTGTCAACACGTTCGGGTGCGGTGCGGCCCTGAGGGTGTCCGTGGCATGAGCCGGGCGAGCTTCAGGGGGAGGCGAGGCGCTGTCGGGACTCCTGGATGAGGCGCTCGATCTTGGGGATGATGGCGCGCCACCCACATCGGCTGGCGCCTTCGAGCGCGACCTCGAAGGAGGCCAGGGCCTCCCTGTCGCGCTTCGTGGCCGAGAGGCTCTGGCCGATGAGCTTGTGGAGCGAGACGATGTGGCTGGGTTGGAGGCCGTGCGCGTCGTTGTGGAGCGTTTCCTGGCAGAGCTTGTAGAGCAAGCCGGGCTTGTTGTGGCGCAGGAGCAGCAGCGCGAAGGTCTGGAGGCTCTGGATTGTACCGACCTTGTCTCCGGCCTCGCGCGCCTTGAGGACGGCGCTCTGGAGGATGAGCACGGCGTCGTCGATGCGGCCGAGGCGTGTGGCGATCGAGCCCTGGATGACGAGCGCCTGCCAGGGCAGGTGGAGCAGGTCGTCGGGGAGGTCGCCGCGGTGGTTGTCGAGGATGCGGCGGGCCTCTTCGCTGTGGCGGATCCCGGCGGTCTCGTCCTGGAGGCGCGCGGAGGCCTCCGCCGCCAGGACGTGGAGGCCGGCGGCCAGGGGGTCTCGGGCGTCGATCTGGTCCAGCGCCGCGTTGCAGCATTCCAGGGCCTCGATCAGCGCGCTGGTGTCGATCAGGAAGCGGCCCTTGAGCATGGTCGCGCGGGCGGCGGCCGTGGGGGTGGTGAGGGGGGCGGCGTCGAGGAGTTCGATGGCGCGGTGGGTCTGGTTGCTCATCGCCAGGGTGGAGGCGGCCTTGAGCCGCAGGTCGTCCGGCTGGGGCTGGCCGAGTCGCCCGAGGGCGTCGAGCGCGGTCATGTACCACTCGCAGCCGAGCGCGGGGTCGCCGGCGATGGTGAAGCGATCGCCCATCTGCTCGGCCAGCGAGGGGATGTCGCCGTCGAGCTGGCCGAGGGTGGCCTG
This sequence comes from Pseudomonadota bacterium, assembly GCA_005804885.1. Lineage (GTDB taxonomy): Bacteria > Myxococcota_A > Bradymonadia > Bradymonadales > SYOX01. Next base: position 32,641 of record SYOX01000382.1, on the reverse strand, counting down.
GGTGGCCTTGAGCAGGAGCTGTCGGTCGAGGGCGCGGGTGTCGCGCAGGCGATCGAAGATGTGGCGGTGGTAGTTCTGGCGGTCCTGGGCGGAGATGTCCTGGTAGATGGCGCGGTGGATCGCCGGGTTGGTGAAGCGCCACAGCCCGTGGGTGTCGGGGCAGGGCTCAAGCCAGGAGCCCTGCGCGGCGCCGTCCAGGGCGGGGGCGAGGCTGGTGGCCTTGGGGAAGAGGCTCTCCAGGGAGGCCTCTTCGAAATAGCAGCCCAGGATGCTGGTGATCAGCAGCAGGCGGCGCAGCTGGCCGGGCAGCGCGACGAATTGCTCGCGGATCAGCGCGGCGGTGGACTCGGGGGGGGGCTCGATGGGCCGCTCCAGCCAGCGCGACAGGTAGAGGGGGTTGCCGCGCGAGGCCGTCAGGATGGCCCGCTCCTGGCCTGGTGAGGGCTCGACGAAGGCGCTCAGGCTCGAATGGGCGGCGCGGCGGGCTTTGAGTTTCTCCCAGAAGTCACCGATTTCATGTGTGGTCAGGGGTGCAAGATCGACCTGTTCGAAGCGCCCGAGGCCCGGCGTCGTCCCGACGCGCGCGGTGGCGATCAGCAGCAGGGGGGTGCGCCGTGCCACCTCGCAGAGCCCCGGCAGGCACCCGAGCGTCCCGGCGTCGGCGCCGTCGATCTCCTCCAGCACGACCACGGCGCAGCCCGAGGCGGTGATGCGCTCCAGCAGGCTGACCATCGCTCCGGCGAGGGCCAGGCGCCGTTCGAAGGGCGCGAAGACGTGAAGCGCCCGACGGACCTTGGCGAAGGGCAGGCCCGCGCCGACCCCTCCGGCGAAGAGCAGCCAGGGGTCATCGCCCGTGCCGGAGATGAACTGCTCGACGAGCGCGGCGACCTCCGTGGTCGACAGGCCGAGCAGCTCAAGCCCCCTGCGCAGGCGCCCCGGATCCACGCGCGAGTTCTTGCTGGCGCCGCTCAGGCGCTGCCCCGAGGCCTGGATGGCGAGATCGAGCAGGGGTCGAAAGGGCCGATCGATGAGCTGCTTGTCGACGTGCGCCTCGAAGACGGGGACGCCGGAGGCCCTGGCCATGCGCCGCAGGTAGGCCACCGTGTGGCTCTTGCCGGCGCCGTCGGGGCCGACGAGCAGCAGCGGCTCGCCGGGCTCGCCGCGCTGGATCCGGCCCCAGAGGCTGTCGAGGCGCCGTCGCGCCTCGCGCCGCCCGACGTAGCCGGCCGCCAGCGCCAGCGCGTCGGCTGGATCGACGCCGGGCAGCGAGGGGCTGCTCTGCGGCGCGTCGCGCAGCCCCACCAGCTCGACCTGATCCTCCCACGGGGCGAGCTGGAAGATCTCCTCGAGGGCGGCCTCGACCTCGGCCGCGCAGAGGATCTGGCCGCCCATCGCCCGCCCAGCCAGCGCGCTGGAGGCGTCGATGGCGGCGCTCTGTGACTCTCCCGAGGCGCCCTTCGCCTGCGTCAGCCCCATCTGAAGGCGCGCGTAGGCGTAGCGGCGCGAGGCGGCCTCGCGCAACCCCAGCGCGGTCTGCGCGGCGCGGAGCAGGCCGCCGCCCTTCTCGCCCCCGCTCTGGAAGATCGCCAGCGCCATGCCGGCGCTCGGCGGGCGCATCGTGCCGCCGGCCCGCTTGACGACCTTCGCGATGAAGTCCCAGATCGCCATGAGGCGATCGGCCTCGGTGTGAGGGCCGTTGGCGGCCTCGCGCATCACCAGCGGGCGGATCGCCAGCGCCGCGAGGCCCCCGCCGGGCTGGCCCTCGCCTGAGGGGCCGCTGGCCCGCTGAGGCTCGCCCTTGGCCGGCGGCTTTTGCGGAGGCGTCGTGCGCAGATGCAGGACCTCGTCCCTTTGCGCCTGGCCGGTCAGCATGTCCACCAGCGCGGCCTGGGCCGCCTCGCGGAAGGCCGCCGGATCGGCGAAGCGCGCGGTCGGATCCCGCGCCAGCGCCCGCAGGCACAGCGCGTCCAGGGCCGGCGGGATCGCGTGCTGGGGGCTGAACACCGAGGGCGCCGCGACGTCCTCCCCGATGCGCTGCACCATCATGTCCAGGATGTTGTCCGAGGCGTGCGGCAGGCGCCCGGTGAGCATTTCGAAGAGGATCAGCCCGGCGCTGTAGATGTCGCTCCTGCCGTCGAGCGGGTGCCCCTGGGTCTGCTCCGGCGACATGTACTGCGGGGTGCCGACGGCCGTGCCGAACTCCGTGCTGGAGCCGTTGTGGAAGAAGCCGCCGTCGTTCTCGGCCGCGATCTTGGCGATGCCGAAGTCCAGCACCTTGACGAAGTCCTTCTGCCCGGCGACCTCCTCAAGCTGGACGTTGCCGGGCTTCAGATCGCGGTGGATGATGTTGTGGCGGTGGACCTCTTCGAGCGCGCTCAGGATCTGGATCAGGATCCGCAGCGCCCGCGTGTGCGAGAGCGGGAACTCCTTGTCCAGCAGGTCATCGAGGGTCTGGCCGGGGATGTACTCCAGCACCAGGAAGAGCGTCCCGTCGCTCTCCTGTCCGAAGTCGAGCACCGCGACCAGGTTCGGGTGCCGCAGCCGGCTGAGCACCTGGGCCTCCCGCATGAAGTAGGCCACGTGGCGCTGGGTCAGCATGCCCATGTTGTTGAGCACCTTGACCGCCACCGGGCGCTGCAGGTGCTTCTCGATCCCCTTGTAGACGGTGCCCATGCCGCCGACGCCCAGCACCGACTCCAGCTCGATGTTGTTGCGGATCGTGCTGCCGAGGAACTCGTCCGTGGGGAACTGCACCCCGCAGCGCGAGCACACCTCGGCGAAGGGGAGGACCGAGCTGCCACACTTTCGGCAAATGGCCTCGTTCATGGTCTTCGTCGGCGCAAGGGCAAGGCATCGGCTCCAAATCCCCATCGGGCTTTCGGGGGGATTCTGGCAGTATGCCCAACGCGCAAGGCGCGCACAAGAAGGCGCGCTTGACACCCCGGCGTCAGATCGCAACTCTGGTGGGGTCGCTCGACGCCTCGTGGGCGTCGGCTCTGTCAAAAATCAGGAGCCATGTCCATTATTTACCATACGACCGAGGGGAGCGCCCGCCTGGGCCTGGCGACCGCGCTCATGGCCCTGGCGCTGATCGCGTCGGGCTGCTTTGACTTCTCCGTCCCCGGGGCGACCGTGGAGTTCGATTTCGAAGGCGCCGGCGTCGGCCCCGATGGGCCGCGCTGCGTCGAGGACTCGGACTGCGCCATCCGCCAGATCTGCCACCGGGGCGTCTGCGGCGTGGGCTGCCGCACCTCGGCCGGCTGCCCCAGCGGGGAGGTCTGCGGCGGAGATCCGGCCCGCTGCATCAACTCCCTGGAGTGTCAGCGGGATGAGGACTGCGGCGGCACCGCCCCGGTCTGCCACCCCACGCTCTCGATCTGCGTCGCCTGCCTGCGGGCCGACGACTGCGAGGCCGACAACGTCTGCCTCGTCGATCCAGGCTGCCTGACCGGCGTGCGCGTCTGCACGCGGGGCGATTACACCTGCGGGCGCTGCACCTCCAACGCCCAGTGCGCCACGGGCGTCTGCGACACCGAGTCGGGGCGCTGCACGGAGTGCATCGGCGACGTCCAGTGCCCCGCCGGCCTGGTCTGCGACCTGGGGCTCGGCATCTGCACCCAGTGCCTCGACCGCGGCGACTGCCGCGAGCCCCTGCCGGCCTGCCTCCGCACCGAGGCCGGCGGCCAGTGCGTCCTGTGCGCCGCCGACGCGGACTGCGGCGAGGGCACCTGCGACCGCGACACTCTGTCGTGCAAGGGCTGCCTGAGCGACGACGATTGCCAGGGCGAGGCGCTGCGCTGCAACCCCGGCTCGGGGCTGTGCTTTGACAGCGCGTGCGCCTTCCGCGACTCCCCCGAGCTGCTGGAGCTGCGGATCGAGGTCGAGATCCCCGCGCCCTTCCTGGCTGGCCCCCTGGCGGCGGCGTCGATCCGCGACAACGACGGCGACGGCGTCCCCAGCGCGGGCGACCGCGCCGAGATCGCCGCGCCGATGTCGCCGCCGGTGACCTCCGATCCTGCGCTGGCGATCTGGACCGCCGACGGCCGGCAGCGCCTCTGGACCTCGGCCGGCGCGCCGGTGCGCGGGGTGGCGCTGGGCGACATCGACGGCGACGGCCGCACCGAGACGGTGGCGCTGCGCGACGGGCGCCTCGTGGCCCTGAGCGTGACGGGATCGCCCTTGTGGACCTCCGGCAGCCGGACCAGCCACCTGCCCGGCCTCTTTGACGTCGACGCCGACGGCTTCGCCGAGATCGTCGCCGGCGGCAGCCTCTTCTCCGAGCAGGGCCAGCGGATCTGGGTCGGCGCCGCCCACCAGGGCGGCCACGGCGGCCTGGGGCTGCCCGGCGTCGGGCTCGCCGCCCAGCTCGACGGCCAGGGCCCCCTTGAGGTCGTCGCCGGCGGGACGGTCTACTCCGCCCAGGGGGAGGTGCGCTGCACGCGCGGCCTGGACGGCTACACCGCGATCGCCGACGTGACCGGCGGCGGCGAGCCGGCGCTGATCGTCGTCTCCGCCGACACCTCGGTGCGGGCGATGGGCGCCGACTGCGCCCCGATCTGGGGTCCGCTGGTGCCCGGCCAGGGCGGCCAGGGCGGCGGCCCCCCCGCGATCGCGGATCTGGACGGGGATCTGGCGGTCGATGTCGTCTATGTCGCCCGATCGGACAAGCTGGCGGCCGTCAGCGGTCGCGGCGTCCTCATGTGGGAGGCCGAGCTCACCGGCGCCCACCTCGCCGCCGCCGTCTCGGCCGTCGACCTCGACGCCGACGGGCTGGCCGAGGTCCTGGTCTCCGACGCCGAGGGGTTGAAGATCTTCCGCGGCGCGGACGGCTTCTTGCTGACCGCCCACCCCGACGGCGCCTCGAACCTGCCCCTGTCGGCCCCGATGGTGCTGGACGTGGACGCCGACGGCGCCGCCGAGATCGTCGTGGCCGCCGGTGGCGGCGCGGCCGGCGACAAGATCATCATCTTCGGCGACGTCCGGGATCGCTGGGCCGACACGCGCAATGTCTGGAATCAGGTCGCCTACTTCGTCCACAACATCCAGGACAACCTGCGCGCGCCGCCCTTCCTGGGCCCCTGGTGGCTCGACGGCAACACCTTCCGCTCCCAGCCCACCGAGGCCTCCGTCCAGCCAGCCCCGAACCTGCGCATCCGCCGCCTGCCCGGCGCCGTGGACCTGGGCGAGTGCCCAGACCGGTACACCATCGGCGTCGGCGTCCTGAACCGGGGCACGCTGGCCGTCCCCGCCGGCGTCAGCCTCAGCGCGCGGATCTCGGGCGGCGATCAGGCGATCCTGTCGGCGACCACCACCGAGCGCCTCGACCCCGGCGACGAGGAGATCTTGATCCTGACCTTCGACAACCTCTGGGGGCCCGTCGATCTGCTCCTGGAGGTCGCCCGACCGGATCAGGACGAGGCGATCGTGCCCGAGTGCGACAAAGAGGACAATCTCCTCATCCTCGACGGCGTCGGATGCCGCGACGCCTTCTGAGCGCGCCCCCTGATCACTCCACCCCCTGTCCCCCTCCTCGTTCCACGAGGAGGGGGGACGCTTGAATTACGATCTGGGTGGAGCGGGGGTGGGCTCGTTGGGTGGCTGCGGCCATTCGGGAGGGTGGGCCGCAGGAGCCATTGGCGGGATCACGGGTGGTCTGGGGCGGGTGGCGAGGGCGGCGAGGCGGGGGGCTGCGCCTTCTGCGGGGCTATCGCGCTTGTCCGGTTGATGACGCTCAGCCTTGGTCTGGCAAGGGGGTCGACTTCGCCGTCGTGGACGTGCCCGCTCCTGGGCAGATCCAGGCCCGGTTGGCTTTGTGGGGCGAGGATGATGGCAGGGGGGCTGCCATCGAGGCGGGCGGGATCAGGCGCGGCGGACCTTGGCCAGCAGGCCGGTGCTGTTGTCGCCGAAGGTGGGGGTCTGGATGTCGAGGGAGTCGAGGATGGAGAGGAAGAGGTCGGCGATCGGCTCGCGGTTGGAGTAGCTGATGTGCTGGCCGAGGTCGAAGTAGTCGCCATTGCCGCCGGCCAGGAGGACGGGCAGGTTGTTGTGGCTGTGGCTGTTGCCGTCCTCGATCTCGCTGGAGAAGAAGACGCAGCTGTTGTCGAGCATCGTGGTCCCGTTGCCCTCGTCGATGGCGTCCATCTTCTCGAGGATGTAGGCCAGCTGGGCCACCTCCCAGGTGTCGATGGTCTGGAGGGCGTCGAAGTTCTCCTGCTGGTTCTGGTGGTGGGAGATCTCGTGGTGGGCGCTGCTGATGCCCAGGAAGGTGTAGGCGCGGCTGGAGGCGGCATTGCCGAGCATGAAGGTGATGATCCGCGTCATGTCGCACTGGAAGGCCAGCACCATCAGATCGGACATCAGCCGGACGTGCTCGGGGAACTCCAGCCGTGAGGGGGGGCGGTTGGGGACGTCGCAGACGGGGCCGTCCTGGGCGGAGGAGACGCGCGTCTCCAGCTCGCGCACCCCGGTCATGTACTCGTCGAGCTTGCGTCGGTCGGTCTGCCCGAGCTTGTTCTGGAGGCGTTGCGCGTCGCCGAGGGCGTAGTCCAGCACGCTCTTGTTGTAGCGGCGCCGCCTGGCGAGCTCTGCGGCCGAGGCGCCGGTGTCGAAGCCCGCGAAGAGGCGATCGAAGACGACCTGCGGGTTGACGGTCTTGGGGATCGGGGTCGTCTCGCCGGACCAGGAGATGTTGCGCGAGTAGGCGCAGCTGTAGCCCGAGTCGCAGTTGCCGACGCTGCCGCCGCCGTCGATGCCGAGCTGCAACGAGGGGAAGCGGGTCAGCCCCCCGATCGACGCCGCGGCGAGCTGATCGAGCGACACCCCGTTTCGGATGTCCTCGCCTTCGGTCTTGACGACGTGGCGTGCGGTCAGGAAGCCGCCCGTGCCGGAGGCGTGGTCGCCGGGGCCATCGGGGCGCGCGGGGATGTTGTTCAGGCCGGTCAGGACCATGATCTTGTCGCGCACGTTCGACAGGGGCGACAGGATGGGGCTCAGTTCGAAGTCCCGGCCTTCGGCGGCGGGGGTCCAGCCGGCCATGTGGATGCCGTTGGGGACGTAGAAGGTCAAGAAGCGCCGGGGTTTACCCATCGCCTGAGCCATCGCGCGGGGCGGGATCAGGGATTCGAGGAAGGGCAAGGCCAGCATGGCGCCAGCGCCGCCGAGGAAGGCTCTGCGGGAGAGTCGGTTCGTCATGGGTCAGCCCTCCTCGGGCTCGCCGCGTCGGAAGCGGAAGGCGTGGCTGAGCGCGACGTGGCGGACCAGATCGCGCAGCCGCATGTCGTCGTCGAGGAAGCCCTTGAGGATGGTTCTGAGGTCATCGCGGTCGTGGAAGCTCGGCCCGCGCCCCAGGGCGTAGGTGAACATCTTCTCGGCGGCGCACTCGGGGAAGCGGGGGTCGTCGCGCAGGATGAGGCTGAGCTCGCGGACGCCTTCGAAGCGGGTGCCGTCGTCCAGGACGCCCGTGGAATCGATGTCGAAGCCGAACTCCTCGTCCCTCCAGCGGCCCGTGCCGTCGAAGTTGTCCAGGCCGAAGCCCAGCGGGTCCATCAGGGCGTGGCAGGTGGCGCAGTCGGGGTCCTGGCGGTGCTGCTCCAGGCGCTCGCGCAGGGTGCCTGTGGGGGTCATCTCCTCGATGAGCCCCTCGACGCCGGGGGGCGGGGCGGGGGGCTCGGTGCACAGGAGCTGGGTGAGGATCCACTTGCCGCGCAGGACGGGGGAGGTGCGTGTGGGGTAGGAGGTGACGGTCAGGAGGCTGCCGTGGGTCAGGAGGCCGCCGCGCTGCTCGCCGTCGAGCTCCACGCGCACGGGCGCGTCGCCGCCGACGGGGTCCATGGCGTAATGTTCGGCTGTGCGGTCGTTGAGGTAGGAGAAGGAGGCGGTGAACATGTCGTTGATGGGCATGTCGCCGCGCAGGAACTCCTCGAAGAAGAGGCGAGTCTCCTGGCTCAGAGCGTCCTTGAGGGCGTCGTCGTACCAGGGGAAGACGTTGTAGTCGGGTTGGACGTCGTCCAGGGCGTTGATGAAGAGCCACTGGCCGGCGAAGTTCTCGACCAGGGCCGAGGATCGCGGGTCGTCGAGCATGCGCTCGACCTGGGCGGCGATCTGGTCGTCGGAGCGCAGCTCGTCGGCGTCGGCGGCGTCGAGCAGGGCGTCGTCGGGGGTGCTGCTCCAGATGAAGTAGGACAGGCGAGCGGCCAGCTCGTGGGGCGACAGGGCGTGGGGGGTGTCGGAGGTCGGGTCGGGGTCGATCTCGACCCTGTAGATGAAGTGCGGCGAGGTGAGGATGGCGCGCAGCGCGAGGCCGAGGCCGACTTCGAAGCCGTCGCCCTCTTGGCGGGCGAGGTCGAGCAGGCCGAGGAGGCGATCGATCTCATCGGCGTCGACGGGGCGTCGCCAGGCGCGGCGGGCGAAGGCGGCGATGATCTCGTGGCCGCAGGTGCGCTCGCCGACGGCCACGGGGTCGCAGGTCAGCAGGCGCTCGCGGGCGGGGTTGGTGTTGGCCGTCTGGTTGACGGGGCCGCGGGCTTCGAAGGCGTCGACGATGAGGTTGCGGTCGCCGGCGCCCTCGGGCTCGTAGAAGTCGTTGATGAAGGCCACGGCGAAGGTGTGTGTGCCGGCCTCGATCTCGACGGTGGCGGTGTAGGTCTGCGGGGCGTCGATGGTGGCGGTGACGTCGAAGAGGGCGACCTCGCGGCCGTCGATGAGGAAGTTCATGCGGGCGGGATCGGGGCCGGCCTGCTGGCCGAAGGCGATCGCGGAGAGCTGGTACTGGCCGCTCTGGGCGATCTGGAGGATGACCTCCAGGGCGCCGTTGGACCACAGGTTCCAGCCCTCGTCGCGGAAGCGGCCGCCGACGGGGGACTCGACCTGCTCGGCTTCGAAGGCGAAGACGTCGGGCTCGGTCGTCGGCACCCGAAGGGCTTCGGTGACGAGCAGCTCGGCGGCGCGGTCGTAGAGCTCGACGTGGAAGGGCGAGGTGGCCAGGACGTCGGCGATGTTGTCAAAGCCGTAGCCGTGGTCGTCGGAGGGGAAGTCGTCGGCGGGGCGCAGCGTGGTGCCGAGCAGGTCGCGGACGGTGTTGTTGTACTCGGTCTTGTTGAGGCGGTGCAGCGTCACCCGGCCCGGATCGGCGCTTTCGAAGCCGACGGGCGGGGGCTCGCCTTCGGGCGGCGGGGGGAGCTGATCGGATCCGCACCCGATCGCCGAGGCCGCCGCGGCGGCGATCCCGACGAGCGCGAAGGTCGCGGCGTTGATCCCGAGGGGGCGTCTCATGGGTAGGGCTCCTGATCCTGCGCGGGTCCGCTCCCGGCGGGATTAAACTATCACAAGTGCGACGGATTTCAAGCGCGCCAGCCGCAGCCAGCCGGGGGTCGCCGGTCACGCGGCGTCGACCTCTTCGGGCTGTCGCGCGCGGCGCTTGCGGCTGTGCATGACGTCCAGGAGGATCTCGTGCTTGAGGGTTTGAAGCGCGGTCGAGGTCAGCTCCAGGCGCAGGGCGTTCTCGTGAGCGGGCTCGCTGGCGCCGGAGAGGTCGACGACGGTGGGGAAGAGGGGAGGGTTGGCGCGCTTGAGGTCGTCGATGCGGTCGGCGATCTGGTCGACGGCGCGAGGGTCCGAGGTGAAGGTGATCGCGTAGGTCTTGCGGGTGTGGGAGCCCAGATCCAGGGGATCGAGGCGAGCGTCGATGCGGATCTCCAGGGCCCCGTGCTGGATGGGGGCTTCGAGCAGGATGGCGAGGGTCTCGGAGAGCTTCTGGGCGTCGCGGTCCTCGGGGTTGGCAAGGAGGTGGACGCAGAAGAGCAGCGCGTCGTTGTTGAAGAGCAGGATCAGGTCGCGGACCAGCGCCAGGACGAGGCCGGCGACCATGGTGCCGAGCTGGTAGGGGTGCTCGGGGTACTTGAGGTTCAGGGTGCGGCGCATGTCGAGGATCAGGCGCAGCGTGCGGCGCTTGCGGAAGAGCTGGCCGGAGTCGCGGGTGTAGAAGAGCAGCTCGCCCTCGACGAAGCGCAGGTCGAAGAGGTCGATCCCCCGTCGGGCCAGCCCCGGCTCCGGCGCGATCTCGTCGGAGCCCTCGCCCATATAGATCAGCTCGGACAGGACGAGGTTCTCGAAGCTGCCGCGGTTGGTCAGCTCGGAGAAGCCGCCGGTGGGGTAGTAGGAGTCGTCCATGAAGCGGGACTCGACCTCGTTGGCCTCCTCGCGCAGCTCGACGTCGTGGGGGTCAAGCTCGGGCAGCGACTCCATGACCTCGATGATGTTGCGGACGCCCAGCCGCAGGTACTCGCGGTCGAGGGCCTCGATGTGCTCCAGTTCGAAGAGGTCCTGGGTCTCGACGATCTTGACCCAGGAGACGGGCACGACGGCGCGCTTGGAGCCGGTGGCCGAGTGGATGAAGTCGTCGATCTGGCCGGCGAAGTCGGGCGCCTCGGGGGCCAGCGCGGCGGCGGCCTCCTGCCACCGATCGTGGGCCTGGGTGATCGCGTCGAGGCTCTGGATCTCGACGACGCGGCCGCGCATGTGGGCGGCGTTGACCATGAAGTGCGTGGGCCAGTGGGGCGCGAGGCGCTCGGCGAGGATGTGGGCCAGCCGGGCGGCCCGCAGGTCAAAGGCGAGGGTGTCGCTGGAGGGGTCGTCGGCGCCGCGGGCGCGGTGGAAGGCCAGCAGCTCGAGGGCTTGCTGGACCCGATGCTCACGCAGCAGCCGGTTGAGGATCTCGTTCTCGTAGCGCGCCCGCAGCATGCGGTCAAAGCCGGGGATGTCGCGGTCGGTGTAGGTGAACTCGTGGCCGAGCTCGGCCAGCAGCCGCAGGTCCATCATGAGGAAGAAGGGGAGGGTGGGCAGGCCCGAGCCGACCGCGCCGAGGTAGGCGGCGGCGCCCTTGCTCAGCATGGTCAGCGCGTCGAGGGCGCGAGGGCCGGGGGTGGCCCTGGAGCCAGCGGCTGAGGCCTCGGCGGGCTGCGCCAGCCAGCGGTCGGTGCCCGAGTAGCCCATCGAGGACACGAGGTAATCGCCCAGGTGGTTGTCGGGGATGAGGATCACGCGGGGCCTCCGGCGCTCATTCGATCTTCAGCAGGCGGTCGACCTTCTCGCGGATGATCTGGATGTCCTGGATTCTGTTGGGGATGTAGCGCAAGAGCACCAGGTCGGACTTCTGGATCACCCCGCCGTGGTAGAGGAAGGCGCGCGCGCGCAGCAGGCGGTAGAGCTTGACCACCTTGCGGTCGGAGATCTCCACCCCGTCCTCCTTCTCGAGGGTCTTGAGGATGCGCTTGAAGAGGCTGTAGACGTCGGGGGGGAAGTATCGGGCGCGATCCGAGCCCTTCTCCTCCTGCTCGCCCTGGCGCATGATGTGGTCGAGGTAGGACTTGGCTTTTTCGAAGTCCTCCAGGGCGCACAGATCCTCCCAGGGGCGTCGGTTGAAGGCCTTGTAGATGTCGCCGGCCAGGCCCGAGTCGATCAGGTCGTCGAAGTGGCGGTCCTTGACCGAGCGGGACTCGACCTTGAGGATGAAGCGGTCCTTGAGGGCGTCGAGCTCGGTGAACTCGGGGATCTCGTTGGTGGCGGCGAAGAGCATCCTCATGCGCACGGGGACGGGCTTGCCGTCCTGGTAGAACTTGCGCTCGTTGATGATGGTCAGCAGCGTGTTGAGGATGGCCGAGTTGGACTTGAAGATCTCGTCCAGGAAGACGACGCTGGCCTCGGGCAGCTTGCCCTGGACGCGCCGCAGGTAGCGGCCATCCTTGAGCAGGTTGATGTCGATGGGGCCGACGATCTCGCTCGGCTCGGTGAACTTGGTCAGCATGTACTCGAAGTATTCGTTGCCCTGCAGGCCGATGCTCTGGCAGAAGCGCACCACCAGGTCGCTCTTGGCCGTCCCGGGCCGCCCGATGAGCAAGAGCGGCTCCTGGGCCAGCGTGGCGATGGCCATCAGCTCGAGGATCTCGGACTTGTCGACGAAGTAGCCCGACAGGGCGTTGATCATGTTCTTGATCCGAGCGCGGATCGGCTCGATCTGGTCCTTGAGTTCATCAAAGGTGTAGCTGCGCGACAGCTCCTCGGTCGCGCCCTGCGCCTTGCCTGTCATGAAGGTCTCCGTCGTTCTGTGCTGCGTCGCCCTTGCGGCGTCAGGAATTGAGCTTCTCGGTGATGATGCGCTGTCGGACGTGGAACTCGTCCTCTTCGAGGTAGTTCTTGTAGCGCTTGAGGCTGAGCTTCTCCTTGCTCAGGCCCACCTCCACGCAATGGTCCAGCAGCCTGAGCTTGATCGGGCGGTACTGCGGCCGATCGGAGTCGGTCGGGTGCGGCCGGTCCAGGAAGAGGGCCTCGAGGACCTCGGAGACGGCGTCGATCCGGTGCTCCAGGGGCGCGATCTCGATGCCGTTGAGCGCCGCGGAGAGCATGTCGAGGTGGTCGAGCCACTGGAGGCGCTGGCTGCTGGTCCACGCCGATCGCACCGCCCCGCAGACCAGATCCATCCCCCGCCTGTCCTCGCCCAGATCCAGGAAGCCCTCCCCGAGCGTGATCATGTAGAGCGTCGGGTAGAAGCCGCCCATCGTGTCCTCCTGGGGATCGACGCGGCCCTCCTCGAAGCGGTGCAGGATGCTGGTGCCCTCGGCGGCTCGCCCAATTCTCCGCATGGTCTTGACCACGACGTGCTGGAGCAGCCAGGCCAGCTCCCGCGTGTCGAGGTTGAGCTTGCGGGTGGAGGCCTGCTCGGCGGTGGACTGGAGGCGCTTGAGGGCGAACTCGAACTCGCCGCGCTGGATCATGCCCTCGATCTCGTGCCGGAGCGCCTGCCCCTTGGCGTACTTCTGCGACGAGGGGTAGAGCGAGCGGAAGTTCTCGGCGTCGAGGAACTTCGTCGGCGAGTCCGAGGTGGCCCGCTCGAGCAGGTGCTTCTGGATCGTCTCCAGCTCGCTGGAGTAGAGGTCGCCGCCTCGGTGCTGGCGAAAGAGGCGCTCGAAGCGTTCGAGCCAGTCCTGCCCGCTGCCTTCGAAGGCGGCCTCCTGCGAGGCGCCGAGGTAGAGGGCGATCCAGGCCCGCTCGATGCCGGTCAGCCCCGACGAGCCCTGGAAGGTGCGCTCGGCCTCCTGGTAGTGCTGGGCGGCCCTGGCCCGATCGCCCAGGCGCTCGAAGCCGTACGCCAGGATCGCGTCGCTGATCAGCCGGACGCTCTCATCGCGGGCGTTGTGCACCTCGGCCTGGACGCGCTCCAGGATGCGCATGGCGGCCCGGGCCTCGGCGCCGCCGGAGAGGCCGCCGTCGTCGATCAGCCGCGACTGGTAGATCCGGTTCTGGATGAACTGGGGCACGTCCATCGGCCGCAGGCCGCGCTGGTTGAGCTCCTCGACGATCTCCTCGCGGATCCGGGTCTGCTCGACCGCGTCCCGGTTGACGGCCACGAGGTGGTTCCACAGCGCCCAGCGATCCTTCTTGCGCAGCGCCTCTCGGCGCGCCGTCAGCAGCCGGTGGCCCTCGGCCAGCCAGGAGTGGGTCTTCTCGTCGCCAGGGTTGTCGCGCAGGTGCCTGGCCCCGTGCGTGACCCAGAGCCACACCCACCCGGGGTCCGAGTCCTGCTGCGCGATCTGCTCGCGCAGCCGACGGGCTCTGTCCTTCGGCGCGGTCCCCTCAAGCCCGAAGCCCTCCGAACGCTCCAGCGCCCTGATCACTCGCCCTTCCAGGTCGTTGGCGGCCTGGGGATCGCGCGTCAACCACAGCGCCTCGGCCCAGCACATCGCCGCCTCGCGGTGCTTGTCGAGCTCCTCCTTGACCTGGGCCAGAGCCACCCAGCGCTCGGCGCTCTGCCCCTTGAGGATCAGCGCCGTCTCGCACTCGATCTCGGCGCTCTCCAGCTCGCTCGGCGTGCGCTTCTCGACCTTCGCGGGCCGCGCCATCGCCGGGGCGGCCTTCGCCTTGCCCTTCTTGACAGGCTCGACGGCCGGGGCCTCGTCGACGCCGGCCTCCCACTCCGGCTCCTCCAGCTCCGCCTCCTCCCGCTCGGCCTTCTTCGGCGCGCGCGGCGCCCAGGCCGCCTGGGCGTAGCGGTAGTTCTGGAATTCGAAGACGGTCTGACCCAGGATCTGCTCCAGCGCCTGCCCCTCGACCCCGATGATGTAATCGACGAACTCGCGCAGCGGCCTGTAGCTGCGCTCCTGCACATGGACCAGGCGCATGACCCCGCCCATCTCAAACAGCAGGGTCTGGTAGCCCGAGGTCAGGTCAAAGAGCGCCCGATACCGATCCTTGCGCAGCTGGGGCTCCAGATCCCTGTCGACCGGCAGCATCAGGTTGGGGTAGCCGGCCCACGGCCCCAGCTGGATCCCCTCAAAGTCGATGTACTCGCGCCCGACCCCCGTATGGCGCTCGCGGATGATCAGGAAGCGCTCGCCCTGCGGGGTCTCCTGGGCGGTGAACTGGAGGTTGTCCAGATCGGGCTCGGGGATCGCGTGCAGGAGACGCTCGACGCGCGGCTGATCGGCCGCAGGCATCAGCCAGATCTGCGGCTCCCTGGCCGCGTGCGTGGGCATCAGGCGCAGCTTGACCACGAACTGCCCGGCGCTCAACTCCGAGGGCGTCCACTGCTCGTCGCCCTCCAACCCGCCGAGTTCGAAGCGGGTCAGCTGGTAGACGTCCCTCCAGGCCGGCAGCGCCACCCTGCGCGACCTCGCCCCCACCCCCAGGCCGTCCATGAACACCGCCGAGCCGCCCTCGCCGCCCTCGATCAGCGCCTCAAGCGGGTGGACGCTGCCCCACTGGACGAAGAGCCCCCCCTCAAGCCCCGCCGGCGTGTAGACCAGCGTGCCAAGATCGTTGAGCGCCGTGTCGATGACGTAATAGCTGACCCGCTCGGCCCGAAGCAGCCACTCCGATCCCCCGTCATCGCGCATCATCACCGCGTACTGGAGGCGATCACAGCCCAGGTTCAGGCTCATCCCGATCAAGCGCTGGAAGGCCTCCTCGCCCTTGCACCACAGCACCACAACGCCAGGGGCCTTGTCGCCTTGCGCCTCCGTCGGCCCGATCAAGTAGGGCAGCCGCGCCTCATCCCGCCACGCCTTGAGCGCGTAGATCCCCTGCCCCACGCCGTCGAGCTGCTGGACCTGCCCGCCCTCGCGGTCGACCGCCACCTTGACCTGAACCCAGCCTCGCTTGACCACCGGCCCGAGCCAGCTCTCGCTGCCGGCGCGCGTCAGGTAGTAGACGTGGGCCGGCCCCTCGGGATCGCCGCCCTCGCAGGCGTAGAGCGAGAAGGGCTGGCTGCCCTTGTCCGCGCTCTGCTGGCGCACGAAGTCCACAAACGAGGAGCGGTGTTCGAATCGAATGGCGGATTGTCGGGACATCAGCGCGGCTCTGGGGTGGTGGCGAAGGGGGCGGGCTCGGCGGCCCCGGTAGAGCGCCAAAGAGTAAGCCCCTCTCCCCGATGGTGCAAGCTCTCTCCGGCGACCTGATCGCCGGGCGCGTCGGGCTCACGACGCCCGCCGCGAAGGCTTCAGAGGCCGCGTCGAGCGCGACGAAGGAGGGCTCGATGGCCTCCCGCGCGCGGTGTTTCGCCTTCCTCGGCATCCGTGGCACAATGGTCCGGGTCCTGTCGCGGGCGAAACGACGCCGCCGCTCAACCAAGGAGCCCTCATGACCGAGCCGAACCTGAAGCGCGACGCCTCGAAGTCGATGCCGGGCAACATCAAGGCCGCGGCGATCCTGACCCTGCTCAGCGGCGTCTTCAACGTGTTGAGCAGCGCGCTGTGGTCCTGCGGGGCGCTTGGCGGCGTCGTGAACACGAGCGGGGTGAGCCTGCTCTTGTGCCTGGCCTTCATCCCTGGCGTCCCCATCGGGGTTTATGGCGCCTGGACGGGGTATCGGCACCTGACGGCGCCGCCGGGGGTTGCCTTGAGGCGGCCTCTGCTGCCCGTCGGCCTGCAGATCGTCGGGCTGCTGAGCTGCTCGATGCTCTCGGTGTGCATGAGCATCGTCGCCCTGTCCTTGCTCTCCACCCGCGAGGCCATCGAGCACTACGAGAGGCCCGTCGATCATGGATGATCTCGCCCTGGCGCCGAGGCCGCTGTCCGTCGATCTGGACGGGCTGTCGCTGCGGCTCTGGGATCACGGCGCGGGGGTCAAGGAGGGGGCGCCGGTGGTGCTCTTCGTGCACGGCTATCTGGACACGGGCCGGAGCTTCGACGCCGTGGCGAGCTGTCTTCGGCCGGACGTCCGGGCGCTGTGTCTGGACTGGCGAGGGCACGGTCAGAGCGACAGAGTGGGGCCGGGAGGGAGCTACCACCTGCTCGATCATGTCAAGGATCTATGCGGCGTTATTCGGTTTCTTCAGAGGCGAGGGTCGCCGGTCGACGCGCTGGTGGCGCACTCGATGGGAGGCAATGTCGCCTTGATGATGGCAGGGGCGTGGCCGGAGATCGTGCCTCGGCTCCTGGTGCTGGACGCCTTCGGGTCGCCCTCGGAGGAGGCGTCAGAGCAGCCGGCGAGGCTGGGCAGGGCGTTGCAGGAGCAGGGCGAGCTGAAGCCCTTCCGGGACTTTGAGAGCTTCGAGGCAGGCGTGGATCGGATCGTGCTGACGAACTTCGGCCTGTCGCGCCTGGGCGCCGAGCGGATGGCGAGGCACCTGCTGGCGCAGACGCCGGAGGGGCGGTGGGGCTATCTGCTCGATCCGAGGCTGCGGGGGCCGACGCCGATCCGCCACCCCGAGGCGATGTGGCGGGCCATTTTGGAGCGCATCACCGGCCCGTTGCGGCTCTTGAGAGCCGAGCGCGGCTACGTGCCAGAGTGCGAGGCGTTGGAGGAGCGGCTGGCATCGTGCCGCGATGTCGGGCTCAGGACGCTGGCGGGGGCGCACCACCACCTGCACGTCGATCATCCCGAGGAGGTCGCGGCCGAGACGCGCGCGATCCTGTCGTCGGGCTGATCTCGCCTTCTCGCGGGACCCAATCAGGAAAAATGTGGGCGAGGACGCAACATCGCTCAGGCATGGGCCGACAACTCTGCCCGCGGCGACAGGCATGGGGTCTTGCGCTGCCAGGACTTGAGCCTGAGAGGCATGGGCATGGCCAGACGAGATCGAGGAGGTCGGGGGTCGGAGCAAGGGAGGATGTGGCTTGAAGAGGAGGGAGGAGGCCGCGTTCACAAGCGATTTGACGGCTTCGCCAAGTCTTTGCTGGGCGCCCTGCTGGGTCGACACGGCGAGGTCATCTCGCCGGAGGTGGCGCAGGTGACGCCCCCGGCCTTCTTGGGGGCGCTCTACACGCCGCTTCAGGCCGACGTGGTCTTTCGCAGGGGAAGGAGCAGGTCGACGGACTTCCCGAGGCTCCTGGAGTTGGCGGGCAGGGCCTCGATGTGGGAGCCCTTCAGCACGCAACCGGACGAAGAGGAGGTGCTGGCTTGCATCGAGAAGGCCCTGACCTGCAGCAGAGCGCTGAGACGCCAGCGCAGGCGCGGCGAGGAGGCCGCCCTTCGGCTGTGGATCCCGGTGCCGTCGATGACGCCAGCGTTCAAGGAGGTGCTGGAGGGTCGAGGCTTTCGATCGGATGAGGGCGAGCCAGCGATCTGGATGATGCCTGGGGTCTGGAGGGTGGCTGTCATCGTCCTGAGCGAGCTTGTTCGTGATCTGGGGCGGCCGGACGACGGTCTGTTGCCGCTGCTGCTGTTGGCCCGAGGGTCGACGCTGCGTTATGCTGTTGAGCGCCTCGATCACCTCCACGGCGAGGAGGTCGAGGCGATGTGGTTCCTGGTGGAGTCGTGGCACCGATCGGCGGTTCGGGCCCCGGCCATGACCCTCGACCCGTGGACTCAGGAGTTGGTGGACATCATGGGCAACATGTTGATGAGCGCTCGCCAGATGGCGCGCACTGAGGGCCTCGCTGAGGGCCTCGCTGAGGGCCGAGCCGAGGGCCTCGCCGAGGGCCGCGCCGCAGTTCAGGTGGAGTTGGTGTTGGCGGCGCTGTCAGGGGTGGAGCCGCCCTTGAGCGCTGAAGAGGCCGCGCACGTCGCAGATCGAGTCAGCCAGATGAGCGCGGTGGATATCGCCGCGTTGATGGTCAAGGGCGCTGAGGTCTTGCTCTCGACGCTGGGCTTGAGAGGTCAGGAGGGTTCGGGCTGAGGCCGCGGGGGGAGGCGTCGACGAGGTCGACGCCAGGCGAGTTCACTCGCCGGACTTCTGGGCCTGGGGGGTCTGGATGTCCTGTGCGGCGGCGTCGCCTTGCTTTTGCTCGCTGACCTTGCCGACGCGGACATTGCCGACGTCGTTGGGGTCGATGACGCCCTGACCGATGAGCTGCTCGACGATCTCCCAGTGTCGCTGCTCGTGTTCGAAGGGCAGGGCGTCGTCCTCGCTGTCGTACTCGATGACGATGTCCTTCTTGCCGGTCTCGATGTTGAAGCGCAGGTGAATCTTGATCTCTGCTGCCATCTCAAGGGGCCTCCTGCCCCGGTGTCTTGTCGCCGGAGGGCGAGGGGGGCTGTTTGGAGCCGCGCAGCTTGTTGGGCTTGCCGAGCAGCTCGACGATCTCGTCTTTTTCGAGGGTCTTCTTGATCATGAGCGTCTCGACGAGGGTGTCGAAGAGCTCGCGCTTGTCGATGAGGAGCTGCTCGGCCCTCTGGCGCTGGCCTTCGAGGAGCTCGACGATCTCCTGATCGACGCAGGCCGCGGTGGCGTCGGCGACGTTCTCGCGGACGGTGGTGCGGCCGATGCCCTGTCGGCCGGCGATGGTGCGCATGCCGAGGGTCCGGCCCATGCCGAGCTCTTCGAGCATGGCGCGGGCCAGCAGGGTGGCCTTCTGGAGGTCGTCGTAGGCGCCGACGGAGATGTCGCCGATGATGAGGCTCTCGGCCACGCGGCCGCCGAGCAGGACGCAGATGTCGTCGAGCAGCTCGTTGCGCGTGGTGATGTACTTGTTCTCCTTGACCGCGCGCATGACGTAGCCGAGCGTGTCCTCGTCGCCGGTGGCGATGGTGATCTTCTCGACCTGGGAGGCGTAGGGCAGCATGTGGGCGCACATGGCGTGACCGGCCTCGTGGATGGCGATGGTGCGCTCCTCGGCCTCGGAGAACTTCACGGGGGCCTTGCGGCGGGAGTTGATGGCCTTGTGGATGTCGTCCTGGGTGACCGTCAGGGACTTCTTGCGCAGCTCCTCGCGCTTGAGGGCGCGGCAGACGGCGTAGAGGTGATCGCCGGAGAAGCGCACCCCCCGCATCTCGTCGACGAAGCCGCCGGTCTTGTCGACGATGTAGTCGACCATCTCGTCGCTCATGTCGAGCTTGAACTTGGCGCGGTAGATGTTGACGATCGCCCGCCTGTCGTCCCGCTCGGGGTAGGGGATGTCGATGAGCAGTTCGAAGCGGCCGGGCCTGAGCAGCGCCGGGTCGAGGGACTCGGCGAAGTTCGTCGTCCCGATGACGAAGACCAGCTCCTCCTTCCGGAAGCCGTCCATCTCGGTGAGCATCTGGTTGACCATCGAGTGCTCGACGCCGCTGCCCGAGTAGGTCCCGCGCGCGGTGGCGAAGGAGTCGATCTCGTCAAAGACGATGACCGCGGGCGCTGATCGGCGCGCCTGAGAAAACACTTTTCTCAGATTTTCCTCGGAGTTGTGGACCAGGATGTTGCCAAAGCCCGCGACGAAGCGCTCCGTGCCTGGAACGCTCAGATCGTAGACATGCTTTCGAGCATAGGGCTCCCGGCGTTTCTCGACGACCCGATCCCAGAGGACGTCGTTGGTGATGTGGTCTTCGAGCGTCTGTTTCTGACGCTTGAAGGTCATGTTGTCCACGTACTCTCGGAGTTTGACCTGGCGCCTCGGGTCGGAGAAGCCGATCTCATTGGCGAAGATGCGAAGGAAGGCGGACCACGTGAACCTGACGCGGTGGCTGGTGGAGCCGTTCCGTGCCGTGCGTTGGCGGAGCCGCGCGGCGATCCCGAAGAACTGGAGGAGCGTGGCGACATCCTGGGCGAGCCGCTTGCTGACCGTGGTGGCCTCGATGGACTTGCCGTTGAAGGTGCCGTCGCCGCTGAAGTAGCCGCGCAGGAAGGCGGCGACGACAGGCTTGGGCGCAAGGAAGATGCAGGCTGGGGCGTGCTTGTCGTGCGAGCCGCTCTGGATGTGGAGCCCTTCGCGCATCAAGTGGCGCAGGAGGTTCGAGTTGATCACGAGGGAGACGCCGTCGGATTCGCCCTTGGGAGAGACCGTGACGTGGCCGAAGAGGCGGCGGCAGAGCGCTTCGCAGTGCTCGACCTCGTCTTTCTGGATGGTGAGTCGGACGGCGCCTTTGTTGTTGAAGCTGCCTTCGGCGGTCCACAGGCCCAGGAACTCCCCCAGATCCTCGTCCAGGGGGATGGTGGTGGGCATGTTCTTGTTGCGGTGCCAGCAGTGGAGCGACATGCCGTCGAGATCTTCGCTGCCGATGGCGTCTTCGAGCGCGGCGATGCTGACGGGGGGCCGGTTGTACGCCGACAAGAGCGCTTTGACTGTCAAGGTCTTGCCGCCTCGGCACTCGATCTGAAGATCGTCGTCCTGCGCGGCGTCCGCGCGCTTGAGGTGGTCGTCGTAGCCTTGGATGAAGATGTCTTCCCGGCCGGAGAAGCACGCCGCCACGTCGATCTCGGTCAGCGTCTCGGGGGCGTGGAGGCGGAGCGGGACCGCGACGCGGGTCTCGCCCTCGACGATGTCCTCGGCCACGACGTCGGCCAGGAGCCCGTCTTTATTGACGAAAAGGCTGTGGCCGCCGGTGACGCGGACCTCGCGTCCGGTTTCGGTGACCAGGACATCGACGTAGTCGGGGCCTTCGTGGCGGATGAAGCCGGTGACGGGCAGGAGCGCGCAGACGCCGTTGTCGCGGGCGGTCCAGGCGAGCACTTCTTGATCGTCGGTGTGCGCGTCGACGAGCGCGCCGATGGGGATGCGCTGCGGCTTGCCGTCGACGACGACGAGCACCTCCTCGTCCCAGGGCAGCGACTCGCCGACCCATTTTGACTTCAGCTCGGGGCCGGAGACGATCTGGACGGTGGCGTCCAGGGCCGTGGCGATGGCCTTGGCGAAGAAGGTCTTGCCGGTGCCGGGGGGGCCGAGGAAGATCATGCCCTTGGGGATGATCTCCTCGACGCGGCGGATCTCCTCGGGGTCCTCGCTGGTGGCCTTGAAGCGCAGCAGCTCCAGGATCTCCTCCTCGATCTTGGTCTTGACGTCGTCGTAGCCGCCGATGTCGTCGCGCAGGCTGGTCGAGGGCAGCTCCAGGTCGGAGATCACGGTCATCTGTCGGATGTCGCGGTAGATCTCGTCGGCGGTGTTGGGGTTGGCCGGGTCGAAGTCGACCCTGTCGTGGAGGTGCTGCATGAGCTGGCGGATGCGCACGGCGTTGATGCCGGAGACGTACTTGAAGAGCGCGTAGGGGTTGAAGCGGTCCGAGCCGAGCTTGCGGGCCTCGCGCTGGGTGATGATCCGGGGCAGGGAGTCGCGCGGGATGCCGATGACCTCGCGGCGCACGGCGAAGACGTTGGTCAGGACGCCGGGGATCTCGAAGAGGGGGTCGCGGAAGCCCAGCAGGACGAGGTTGGGGTTTTCGAAGACCATCGCGATGGCCTCGCGCGCCTCGGCGTTGAGCCCGCTGCGGGTCGTCGTCGTGAGCACGTCGAGGTGGGGCAGGACGAGGATCTGGCCCTGAGGGCCGCTGTAGACCTGCTCGCGCAGCTCGGCCAGGATCGCCGCAATGAGCGTCGGCGGCCCCTCGCCGGTGACGGCCGACTGGCCGGCGATCAGCACGCAGCGCTGGGCTGGCTCGCGGCGCAGGCGCCGGCGCAGGCTCCGGTAGAGGTAGAGGGTGAGCTGCTTGTCGCAGTCGATCAGGACGCTGAGGCCGAGCCTGAGCTTGTGCTCGATCCAGTCCAGGTCGTCGCGGTAGGTCATCTCCACGGCCTCGTCCGGCGTAATGTCCACCGGCAGGGAAGAGATAGGCACCGTCATGCTCATGATAGGCTCCGTGTGCGGCGGCGCGCCGCTTCATCGTCCAGAGGGCCGACGGCGGCCCCTGCCCCGTCGTCGCGGGCCAGCTTCAGTCGACCAGGGCGCTAGCCCAGGCGGCCTTCGATCCCGCGGGCGGCCGCGCTGAGGCGCTCGGCCATCGCGTCGACCCGGGTCCGTGCGCCCCAGTCGACCATGAAGACGTCGTTGGCCTCTCGGTCGGCGTGGTGGACGCGCACGCGCTCGCGGTAGGCCTCGGAGAGCAGCAGAGCGCATTCGAGCGCGTCGGCCCAGGAGCGGCGGACGCTCTCGCGCTCCTCATGACGCAGGCGCTTGTAGGCGGCCTCGACGCGCTTGCGGCCGGCTTCGGCCAGCGCCGCAGGCGCGGGGATGCGGTCGGGGTGGACCCGGCGCCACGCGTCGCTGGAGACGGTGGCGACGTTGGTGTGCTGGGCCAGCGCCCCGAGCCAGCGCTCCTGAACGACGAAGGACTCCCGGATCGGCTCCAGCAGGTGCACCCAGCCGCTCCGGTTGATGGCCTGGACCCAGGCCCGCAGCTGCGCCCGCTGGTTGAGCCGGGCGGCGACGAAGGCCTCCGGGGTCTCTCCCCACAGGGCCGCCTCGCGGCTCTGCCAGTAATCCAGCGCGTGGCCGATCCACCAGGGAAGCAGGGCGCGGGCCGGTGAGGCGATCAACGCGTCGAGGGCCGCGTCGTCGGGCACCGGCTGCTCGGTCCAGGGGCCGTGGCGCAGGCCCAGCATCGGGTTGGCGGCGGCCATGTGCGCCAGCAGGCCCGGCCAGGAGGTGCGGGGCGAGGCGCTGGCGGCGGTCTGGACCCCGGCGGCGCCGATCTGGCTCCAGAGCGCGCAGGCCGCCCAGTAGGACAGCGCCATGTCGCCGACCCCGGACAGGTCGATGGCGATCAGGCGCTTGATCTCCGCGGCGTCGTCGTGGGCGGCGTGCTTCTTGCGCTTTTCCGCCTCCCGAGGCTTGCGGGCGACCCCGTTGTAGAGCCCCTCGCACAGCCGCAGGGAGCCCTCGCCGAAGGTCATCGAGAGCCCGGCGGCGGCGTCCCAGAGGCGCAGGCGTCGGGCCTCGGCGCTCCAGGCCTCGCGGCCCACGAGGAGCTCGCGGGGCCTCCAGCCGGCCGCCTGGTGACAGAAGGCGTAGAGCACCCCTTGAGGGAGGATGACCCGCCAGGCCTCCATGTCCTCTTCGGTGTAGAGCTCCCGATCGCCCACCGGCACTGGCCACTCCTGGGGCTGGTGCCTCTCCTGCGCGCCGCGGTAGAGGACCCGCGTGGCGAAGGGGATGAGGTGGGCGCGGACGTTGAAGGGCTGGATCCTCATCATCGCGCCAAAAGGTCGCTCACTCCGAGATCGTGATCGTCAACTGGTACTCGCCCTCGGCGCTGGTGCCCTCCTGAATGGAGGTGACATTGCCCATCCGACGGGCCTTGCGCTTGAGGCCCTCGGTGTAGGCCTTCTGGAGCACCCCGTTGATCTCGCGGACGCGCTCCTGCTCGTTGTCGCCGAGCTTCTTGGTCAGCTTCTTCTGGAGCTGCTCCTGCTCGCTGCCGATGGCGTCGCGGGTCTGCTGCTCGCGCTGCTGGAGCTGCCGCTCGGCCTGCTGCTGGGCCGCGTCCTGGCTGTAGGCCCTGCCCTCGACCTGGACCTCGCGGGCGACCTCCTGGCTGGCCTCGGCCGTGGCCTCGACGACGCCCTTGTCCAGATCCCAGACGAGCTCGACGCCGTCGACGGTCTTGCGAAAGCGCTTGTCGCCGTCCTTCTCCCAGCCCGACTCTTCAAGGGCGCCCTCAAGGATCTGATCCATCTCCCCTTCGGGCACGACGGCGTCGAGCTGGATCCTGTGGGTGGCGCGATCGCTGGCGTTGATGGTCTCGACCACGGATGAGGACAGTTTGACCCAGTAGGCTCGACTCATAGATCACCCGATGGTTGAGAGCGGGACAGCGCGCGCCGGGCACGGGCTGGCAGGATAAGCATCGACCCCTCAAGACGCAAGGGCGCGCAGCGGCCCGAGAGGGCGCCCTCGCCCGGCGATCACCAGCGCCCGGAGCCCTCATTGAAGAACTGGGCGACGATCTGCTGCGCGCGCAGGCGGTCTCGGCGGGAGGAGTCGGGCGAGTAGTTGACGATGAGCCCCGTACACTGGCGAAGCTCGTTGGCGGCGAGCTGCCGGATCTCGCGCTGGCCGTGGTTGAGGGCCTCGATGAGCCAGTCGCTGCGGTTCTGCGAGGCGCTGCGCTCCCACCACCGGGTCCACTTGCGCTTGTTGTTGCCCAGATCCTCGAAGGTCAACGCGCACAGGACCTTATGGGCCACCTTGGTCAGGTGGCGGTTCTCGTGCTCCAGCAGCTCGATGAGGGAGGGCACGGCCAGCGTGTCACCGAAGGCCCAGGCCGCCAGCGCCGCCTGCTCCCTGCGGAAGCTGTCGCCGTAGGCCAGCTCTCTGCGCACCTCGGTCTGTACGGCGTGGAAGCCCTCCGTGTTGCGGTAGCTTCGGATGATCTGACGGGCGACCTCGCGGATCTGACCGTCCTTGTCAAAGAGCTGCTGGATCATCGGGCCGACGATGGGCTCGTAGCGCACCCGCGAGAAGAAGAAGGTGGCGTAGAAGCGCACCTCGACGCTGGAGACGTTCATGAACGAGGCCAGCGCGGGCGCGACCAGGTCGCCCATATCGACCAGCACGCCCAGCAAGGGGCTGTGCTCGGAGATCGGCGGCAGCGTCTGGGCCGTAAACCCGTACCGATCGATCAACATCGGGCCAGGGAAGCGCTCCAGCAGCGCAGGCAGCGCCTGCCCGCCCGAGGCGATCAGCGCCCGGCGAGCCTCGTCCTGCACGTCAGGGTCCGAAGACCACAGGCCCTCGACGACCGGTCGCCACTGGTTCAGCGCGTGGCTCGTCTCGGGGGCCAGCTGGGACTCAAAGAGCGGGCCCGTGTTGAAGTCCGGATCGCTCTCCCGGATCAACTCCAGCTCGATCGTCGTCGTGTCCATCAAGACCGTGGCGGTCCCGTCGTCGTCGGCCTCCAGGGCCGCCATTGCGCTCTCCGTGGCCCTCCGCAGGCCGCTGAACTCCGCGCGCCGCTCAGCCGCACTCTGGTCCTCGTCCTCGTCGCCCTCCTCGTCCGACGAGGCCTGCCCTGAGGCGGGGGTCTCGTCCTTGACCTCCCCGGAGAACTTCAAGGTGTCGATCACGTCCGTCGACTGCTCCCCGCTCACCGAGCGCGCCTCACCCTCGGACGACTCCGTTGACGGAGGCTCGCCCTGTTCAGGCTCTGCGGGGGCGTCGCCCGCAGCCAGCCCCGGATCTGCCTCGTCAGCGGACGCCGGCTCGTCCGAGGCCGCGCCGAAGTCGAAGAGCAGCGAGTCCTCCCCGTCCTTGTCCCGAACCTTGACCGGCTCGATGTCCAGCACCGGCGCCGAGGAGGGCGTCTCCTCCTCGACGTAACCGGCGCGCTCGTCCGGGAGCGCCCGCGCCTGATCAACCTGGGGCAGCCCGACCGTCGCCGCGTGGCCCGTCGGCGAGGGGAGATCCTGCGGCCCATCGACAGCGTCGAGAGCCTCAGTGTCCCTGCGGCCGAGGTCCTCGTCGTCCTCGATGTCCTCATCATCACTATAATCGGTCACGATGGGGTGCGGGATATACTCAAGCCTTGGCAACTCGCGGGTCGGATCGGTCCTGAAGCTGGATTCCGCGTCCACGGAGTCCAGTTCAGCGCCGTCCTTGACCTCAAGGGAGGTCGGTTCACCTCGAGGATCGAGCATGATGTCATCGTCGAGCCCCTTCGAGTCGACAAGATCCTCGCGATCATCGAGGTCCTTTGGGAGGCCTTCGAGGACGTTCAGGTCGGGGCCGTTGGCCAACCCCTCCAGGAAGAGATCGGGCAACTCCCACCCGTCGGCGATCAGGTCTTCGCTGACCTCCCCATCTTGAGAGCCGCTAAAGCCCGACAGCGAGGCGTCCCGGGGATCCAGGCCGCCCACCAAGCGAGGGATCTCGATCAAGGAAGGCTTGACGCCGGGCTCTCGGGCCTGTTCGGGCTCCGACACGGGATCGGGGAAGAGCTCGCGGTCTTCAAGGCCGATTCGCTCGGGGGCTCCACCGGACAGCCCCTCCAACTCGACGGGAGGCGCCGCCAACCCCGGATAGGCCCGGTCGCCTTCGAGCGCCGCTTCGGCCGCCACGCCGTCTGCCGAACGCTCCAGGGCCGGATCGAGGCCGGCGGTGTCCGCCCCGGCGTAGCGCCCGAGCGCGGAGGTGTCCCGCGCGCCGACCTGGGGGATTTCGTCGAGGTCTTGGACCGCGGGGCGCTCTGCGACGTCGATGTCGTCGAACTCGAGCCTGGATACGTGGGGATCGTCGTCGAGCGCCGCGACCTCGGGCTGCCCCTCGTCCATGAGCCCCGAGAGCAACGCCTCGGCCATGGACGCCGAGCCAGGAGGCAGGGCGTCGCCCTCGCCGGGCGCCTCGTTGGCGTCAAGGGGCTCGTCGGGGATGTCCATCTCGCCCGCGATAAGGGCGCCCTCGTCGGGCGAGGGTGCGGGCGCGACATCTCCCTTGAGCATCTGATCGAGGGAGATGCGGTCGAGCAACTGGGTGGTGTTGTCTTGAAGGGGGGGGGCGCTGTCCTCGGTCGTGCGAGCGCCGGTGTTGATCATGGCCTCGGCGATGGCCTCGACGAGCTTCGAGGCGTCGAGGTCGGAGTCGCGCTGTCCTCTCTGGGAGGCCTGAGGGAGCCTGCTGGGTGCAGAGGCCTTGGAGCGGAGCGCCGCCGGAGCCGCCGCGGGGGGCGCCGCGGGGGGCGCTGCGGCGGGGGGGGGGAGGACGGCGGCGGGGATCACGTCGGGATCTCGCTGCCGCGTGGTGTGCTGAAGGCGCGCGGGCAGCGGCGGCAGGCGGAGCTCTTCCGGGGGCAGCTCGCCGGACTTGGTCAGCCGGATGATCCGCTCGAGCGACTCCGAGGCGTCGTTGATGATGAGGAAGAGCGGCTCAAGGTCATGGGTGTCGAAGGTGTGATCCTCGTGGTCCATGAGCAGGACGAGCGCGGCGCGAGGCCCGACCGGCACGGGGAGCAGGAGGCAGTTGGCCGGCGAGGGGATGTTCAGCGCGTCGTAGAGGGCGACGAGCTCTCCGTCGGTCGGCGACCCCTGGTAGTAGGTGTCTCCGCGGCAGACCCGCTCGATGGCGCCTCCGGCGCGGATGCGCAGCCTGATCTTGCGCAGCTCGTCGCCTGGGACGTCCTCGCCGGCGGCGGCGTATCCCTGAAGGCGGTGGCGCAGGACGACCAGGAGCATCCTGCGGGCGGCAAAGGAGCCGGCGTAGCCCAGCAGGACGGCGAGGATGACGTCGCGGACGTAACAATCCCGGAGGTACTGAGAGACCTCCTCGGGGGTCCAGCCCTGGCCGAGGGTGACCTCGCGGCGCCCGCCAGCGCGGCGCCTGGGCGTGGGCCTGGCCTGGATGATGCTGGAGGCGGTGACGTTGGAGCGCAGGCCAAGGTCGATCTTGAGGGGGAAGCGCTCAAGGAGCCTGGCAACGCGGCCGGAGAAGGGCCGCTCGAAGAAGCGCTGGAGGGCCTGCCGGAAGCGGAACTCGGGCGTGATGTGCTGGATGAACTGGAAGCCGGTGCGCGCGCGCAGCTGTTCGAGCTGATCGCCGGTCAGGTCGTCGAGGACGAGGGCGTCGCAGGCGCCGTTGGGGTGGAGGCGGACGGGGATGACGCCGAGGTGCTCGATGGTGTCGATGTCGAGCAGCTCGAGGGCGTCGGGATCGACGTTGGCGAACATCTCGGCGGAGGCGGCGCGGACGCCGCGGGCCTGGGCGAGGTGGTGGCCCAGCTCCACTTCGGTGATGACGCCCATCTCAAGGAGGTTGGTGCCCAGCCGGCCGCCGAAGATGACCTGCCGTTGGAGGGCCTCTTCCATCTTCTCGATGGAGACGATGTTGTCGCGGACCAGCAGAGAGCTGAATTTTTTCGCCATGCCAGTGCGCCCGAGGGGGGTCCGGAGGTCGATGAAAAGAAGTCGTCAGCGCGGAGGCCGCTTCAAGGTCATGCCGACCCCAAACTACCAACGGGTAGGAGGGGAGTCAACTTGATGGGGTGTCGTTGTCGGTGGCTCAGATGGGCTTTCTGGCGACGATCAGCGCGTCGCAGACCTCTCTGACGGCGCCGTGGCCAGGCAGGGCGCGCGTGGTGGCCTGGGCGCGGGCCAGGACCTGTGGGCGCGCGGTGGGCGGGGCGATGGTCAGGCCGACGAGGTCGAAGGCGGCCAGATCGGGCAGATCGTCGCCCATGAAGGCGACCTCGGCGGCGGGGATGCCGCGCTCGGCCAGGATGTCGCGGACGGCGGCGGCCTTGTCCATGACGCCGGTGCGGATGAGATCGAAGCGCAGCTTGCGGGCGCGGGCGGTGGGGATGCCTTCGGGTGATCGGGTGATGAGGCCGACGAGGACGCCGGCCTCGCGCAGCATCGCGACGCCGTGGCCGTCGACGACGCTGAAGGCCTTGCTCTCGTTGCCCTGGGCGTCGACCCAGATGCGGCCGTCGGTCAGGACGCCGTCGCAGTCAAAGAAGATCAAGGAGATGGAGGCGAGGCGGACGGTGGCCAGCTGGCCGATCTCGGCGGGCGCCACGGGGAGGTCAAGGGCCAGGAGGTGCTCGGCGCCGGTGTGGTCTCTGTTCATGAGGCTCCTGTTTCAAGTCGGTTCCATGGGATGACGATATGATCGGCGTGATGAGCACGTCAAAGGAGGCGCCCATGAGCATCAGAGAAGTCAAGCCGGAGAGGACCTTCATCATCGCGGAGATCGGCCAGAACCATCAGGGGGATGTGTCGATGGCCAAGGCTCTGATCCGGGAGGCGCGGCTCTGCGGCGCCGACGCGGTCAAGAGCCAGAAGCGTGACATCGCCTCGATGCTGACCGCCGAGGAGTACAGCAGGCCCTACGACTCGCCGCACGCCTTCGCGGCGACCTACGGCGCGCACCGCGAGGCGCTGGAGCTGTCGGCGCAGGATTACGCCGAGCTCTTCGAGTACGCGCAGGAGCAGGAGATCGAGTTCTTCTCCAGCCCGTGGGACGTGGAGTCCGCGAGGCTGCTCAACGATCTGGGGATGTCGATCTTCAAGGTGCCGTCGGCGTGCCTGACGCACCTGGAGCTGCTGGAGGAGATCGCGAGCTTCGGCAAGCCGATGATCCTGTCGACGGGGATGTCGACGCTGGAGGAGGTGGACGCGGCGATGGCGGCGGTGGCGGGCGCGCAGGTGACGCTGATGCAGTGCACGAGCTCGTACCCGTCGTCCTTCGAGGCGATCAACCTGCGGGTGATCCCGGCGCTTGCGGCGCGCTACCCGGAGGCGGTGATCGGCTTCTCGGGCCACCACAGGGGGGTGGCGGTGGACGTGGCGGCGGTGGCGCTCGGGGCCAGGGTCATCGAGCGGCACTTTACGCTGGATCGGACGCTCAAGGGATCGGATCACGCCGCGAGCCTGGAGTCGCCCGGGCTGTCGAGGCTGGTGCGGGACATCAGGGCGTGCGAGGCGGCGCTGGGCGACGGGATCAAGCGGGTCCACGCCGAGGAGGAGCCGGTCAAGCGCAAGCTGCGCGGGGAGCGGATGGTCACCGTGGGGAAGGGGAGCCGCCGGGCGGCTTGATGGGGAGGGCGCGATGGAGGTGGCTGCGGTGATGGAGATCGCCGGCGAGGCGGTCAAGACGACGCTGGTGTGCGCGATGCCGATCATGGCGGCGGCGCTGTTGTCGGGCTTGCTGGTGTCGATCTTCCAGGCGGCGACGCAGATCAACGAGGCGACCTTGTCGTTCGTGCCGAAGCTGGTGGCGGTCTTCGTGGTGCTGCTGCTGTGCGGGGTGTGGATCCTGGAGCAGCTGACGGTGTTTACGACTCGCCTCTTTGAGCGCATCCCGACGCTGGTGGGGTCGTGATCGAGGAGCTGCTGGCGGCGCTGCCGATGGTGATGCTCTACGCGGCGCGCAGCGCCGGGGTCATCGTGGCGACGCCGGGGTTGAACATCGAGCAGGCGCCGGGGCCAGTGCGGGCGCTGCTGCCGCTGGGCCTGGGGTTGGCGCTCTTCGGGGCGATGGGGGCGGGGGTGGGCGGCGCGCCCGATCCGCTGACGGCTGCGGGGCTGCTGCCGCTGGAGTTCGCGCTGGGGCTCTTGATGGGCTTCGCGGTGCGGCTGATCTTCGCGGCGGTGGAGGTGGCCGGGGAGTACATCTCGGTGCAGATGGGCTATGGGGCGGCGGCGATCTTTGATCCGACGGTGGGGTCGGCGGTTGCGCCGCCGACGCGGCTGCTTTTTGTCGTCAGCTCGCTGGTATTTTTCTCCATCGACGGCCACCATCAGGTGATCCTGGCGCTGGCGGGCAGCTACCGCCGGGTGCCGGCCGGCGGGGTCCGCCTTGAGGTGGTGGATGCCGAGGCGGTGCTGGTGTTGTTCTCGGGGCTCTTCGAGGCGGCCTGCAGGCTGGCGCTGCCGATCCTTGCGGTGGTGTTCATCATCAACGTGGTGCTCGGGGTGCTGTCGCGCTTTGCGCCCCAGGTCAACGTGTTCATGCTGGGCTTCGTCCTGACGATGGGGCTGGGGATGGCGGCGCTGGTGGTGCTGATGCCGAGCCTCGTCAGCGCCGTGGAAGGGATGATGGCGCCGCTGGGTGAGATCCTGTCGGGGTTGTTGCGCTGATCGCGCTTACATCTTTTGTGCCAACCTGCACATCTAGCGCTTGACGTCAGCGGGTCGCGATCCTATACTCCGCGCCTTGTCTCCGCTTGGCGAGGCAAAGACCCATCAATCACCATGGTGTCAGAGATGAGGATCCCCTGGGGCAAGATGCCGTCTCCCGGTTCGCGGCATGGCTCGCCAGGATGGCCACTGGCGAGGGGCTACACCCCTGGGATCGATCATCACAGCCGCGGCGCGGCCGCGGAGTCGGGGTGCCGCCGGGCGCGGCGCCGGGTCGAGTTCAACGCCATCGACGCGACTGTGACCAAGAGGACATGACCGGAGGGTAGGCGGGCTTGCCGCGATCGACGCGCTGTCGGTTCGAGGGGCGCACCTGGGGGTGTGGTCCTGTTCGGGTCGGCGGGGTCGGCGGGTGGGTTCGGAGGACCACGAGGAGCGCACGCAGCAGGTGGCCACCTGGCGGCGGGCGGTGAGACAGGAGAGCGCGCTGTGTCTGTGATCCAGGACAACTTCCGTTTGCGCAAGAGCTTCGCTTCGATCAAGAAGGTGATCGAGGTTCCCAATCTGATCGACATCCAGAAGAGCTCGTACGAGACCTTCCTGCAGCCCGTGCCGCCGAAGGTGTTGTCGCAGGGCGAGGATGCGGTGTCGGAGTGGGAGCAGACCCAGCGTCTGGATGTGGGCCTTCAGGGGGTCTTCAAGAGCGTCTTCCCGATTCGGGATTTCAACGGGACGAGCTCTCTGGAGTTCGTCTCGTACCGGCTGGAGAAGCCGAAGTACGACGTGACGGAGTGCCGCAGCCGGGGGATGACCTTCGCCGCGCCGATCAAGGTGTTGATCCGCCTTGTGGTGTGGGATGTGACGGAGGGGTCCGAGATGCGGACGATCCGGGACGTCAAGGAGCAGGAGGTGTTCTTTGGCGAGATCCCGTTGATGACGCGCAATGGGACCTTCATCATCAACGGGACGGAGCGGGTTGTGGTGTCTCAGCTGCACCGCTCGCCGGGGGCCTTCTTTGATCACGACAAGGGTCGGAGCCACTCGAGCGGCAAGCTGCTCTTCTCGGCGCGGGTGATCCCGTACCGCGGCTCGGGGCTGGACTTCGAGTTTGACGCCAAGGACATCCTGCACGTGCGGATCGATCGTCGGCGCAAGATGCCGGCGACGGTGCTCTTGAGGGCGCTGGGCCACTCGGCCGAGGATCTGCTGGGCTACTACTACGACACCGAGACGATCTTCTTCGAGGGCGGCGAGTGGTCCAAGAGCGTCGAGCCGGACCTGCTGCCGGGCCAGATCGCCAGCGCGGACGTGCCCAACCCGGATGGGGGGCGCCCGCTGGTGAGGGCCTTCAAGAAGATCTCGCAGCGGGCGGTCAAGCGGATCGTGACGGCGAAGATCACGCGCATCCCGGTCAACGAGGCGAACCTGGTCGGGAAGGTGATCGCGGAGGACGTCTACTCGGCGGAGACGGGCGAGGTCCTGCTCAACTGTAATGATGAGCTGGACGAGGAGCGGATCACGGCGCTCAAGGCGGCGGGGATCACCGAGTTCAAGGTGCTCTTTATTGACGGCCTCAACGTCGGGGCGTACTTGCGCGACACGTTGCTGGCGGACAAGGTGGAGTCTCCGGAGCACGCGATCATGGAGATCTACCAGCGCCTCAGGCCTGGAGATCCGCCGAGCACGGAGCAGGCCAACTCGCTCTTCGAGAACCTGTTCTTCAACCCGGAGCGCTACGATCTGTCGAAGGTCGGCCGGCTCAAGCTCAACCACAAGTTCAACCTCGAGGTGCCGCTGGAGGAGACGACTCTGACGCAGCGCGACATCATGGAGGTGGTGCGCTACCTGCTGGATCTGAAGAACAACAAGGGTATGGTCGACGACATCGATCACCTGGGCAACCGGCGTCTGCGGACGATCGACGAGTTGGCCAGCGACGAACTCCGCAAGGGCTTCCTC
>SYOX01000381.1 GCA_005804885.1 Pseudomonadota bacterium | reverse complement strand
CGGCACCAGCACCTACGACGGCCTCTCCATCGCCTGGGCCGTCGCCGAACACCTCCACGACGAGATCGGCGCGAAAACCCTCTTCGCCACCCACTACCACGAGCTCACCTCCCTGGCCGAGACCCTCCCCGGCGTCTGCAACCACTCCATCGCCGTCAAGGAATGGCAGGACGACATCATCTTCCTGCGCAAGCTCGTCGCCGGACCCGCCAACCGCTCCTACGGCATCCAGGTCGGCCGGCTCGCCGGCCTCCCCGACTCCGTCGTCAACCGCGCCAAGGAGATCCTCGCCAACCTCGAGCTCACCTCCCACGACGCCACCGGCGCCCCCACCATCGCTCGACACTCCGACGGCACCACCCGCGTCGCCTCCGACTCCCCCCAGCTCAACCTCCTCACCCTGCCCACCTCTCCCTCCCCAGCCTCCCCACCCACGCCCCCCGCGCTCCGCGCCATCCTCGACGATCTCCAGCGCCTCTCCATCGAGACCACCACCCCCCTCGAAGCCCTCAACACCCTCCACACCTGGAAGGCCCGCCTCCAGAAGCCCTGAGCCAGAGTTTCATGAGTGTTATCATGGGCTTCGCCCCGAACCCCCACCAGGGGCAAGCTGCCCCTGGACCCCTTCTTCTCCCGTGCAACACAGAAGAAGAAGGGGTCCAGGGGCAGCTTGCCCCTGGCGGGGTCTGGGGCGGAGCCCCATGACGAACTTCTTGAACCTTGATCAGGGCTTCTGAGGGTGGTCGAGCCAGGCGCCGCGGAGCTGGAGGGCTTCGGGGGAGGGGTCGTTGACGTCTTCGAGGGTGTAGATGGAGGGCGGAGGGGCGGTGAGGGTGAGGTCGGCCTGGCGAAGCTGGCCGCGGCGAAAGACGTGGGCGGTGAGGGCTTGACCTGGGGAGAGGCGATCGAGGGTGGGCTTGAGGGTGTTGCGGTCGACCTTGAAGCCGTCCAGGGCGACGAGCTCGTCGCCCGCGTAGAGGCCGGCCAGCGCGGCGGGCGAGCCGGTCAGGACGCTGCTCAGGACGACGCGGTCGCCCACGTTGCTGGTCTGGGCGCCGAGCCAGACCGGGGCGGCCTGGGCGGCCGGGGCGAGCCGCAGGCCGAAGGGGGTCAGGAGGGCGTCGTAGTCGATCTCGTCGGTGCCGCGGACGTAGCTGGTGAAGAAGGGATCGAGATCGGCGTCGGCGATGGCCTCGACGTAGCCCTGGAAGTCGGCCTCGGGGAAGCCCGCGCCGGTGGCCTTGAAGCGCGCCCAGAGGTCGCGCATGAGGTCGTCGAGGCTTCGGGCGCCCTTCGTGAGGTGGCGCAGCGTGAGGTCGAGGGCGAGCGCGACGATCTCGCCCTTGAGGTAGTAGGAGACGGTGGTGTTGGGGGTGGACTCGTCGGGGCGGTAGAGCTTGATCCAGGCGTCGAAGCTGGCCTCCTCCAGCGCGTGGAGGGCGCGCCCAGGGGTGGTCTGGAGGGCGCCGATCCGCTTCCCGAGGAGATCCAGGAAGCGTTTGGGGGTCATCAGGCCGGCGCGCAGGAGCAGGATGTTCTCGTAATAGCTCGTGAATCCCTCCATGATCCAGAGGGCGCGGGTGTAGTTCTCGTTGGCGTAGTCGAAGGGGCCGAGGGTGTCGGGCCGGATGCGCTTGACGTTCCAGACGTGGAAGTGCTCGTGGGAGAAGAGGGTGATGAAGTCCTCATAGCCTTCGTCGTTGGCGTAGCCGTGCTGGGGGAACATCAGGACGGTGGAGTTGCGGTGCTCAAGGCCGCCCCGGGCGCCGTCGCTGTGGAGGACGATGGTGAGGTAGTCGCTGTAGGGGATGTCGCCGCCGAAGAAGCCGCCCGTGGCCTCGACGGTGCGGGCCATGTCGGCGGTCAGGCGCTCGACGGGGGCGTTGTTGGGGCCGACGAGGACGAGGCGGTGCTGGGTGCCGGCGGCCTCGAAGACGATGGGATCAAAGGGGCCGAGCAGGAAGGGGCAGTCGACAAGCTCGTCGTAGTCGGCGGCCTGGAATCGGGCTGCGCCGGAGGGTGTTCGAGGGCCGTCAACGGGGCTCAAGCCTGTGTGGATGCGCCACCCCTCGAAGGGCGCACGGATCTCGACGGTGAGGGGCTCGTCGGCGCGGCCATCGACGCGCATGAAGACGGAGGGGCCGTTGAGGAAGGCGTGGGTGTCCTCGACGTGGTTGGCCCGGACGTTGAGGTCGTGGCAGAAGAGGCGGTAGGAGACCGTGACGGACTGGCGGGCGCCGCCGAGGTCGACGCGCCAGGTGTTGCGCGAGATCTTGGCGGCGGCCAGGGGCGCGCCGTCGGCGTCGGCGGCGGCGAAGCGCTGGACGTGGCGGCCATACTCGCGCAGGAGGTAGGAGCCGGGGCTCCAGCTCGGCATGGTCAACTCCAGGGCCTCCCCGGCGGGCGCGGGGACGGTCAGGGTGACGTCGACGAGGTGGTGGTGGATGTCAGCGATGGTGAGGGCGTAATGCAGGGGCGAGGACATGAGGGCGCGGGCTCCGTGGTTGGCCGCGCAGGCGGCGCGTGGCTCGGGGGCCAGAGGTGTTCCGAGGTTCTTGATACCCTTTCGGCGGGCGCGATGCGAGCCCTGGTGATCCTGGGGCAATGCGCGCTGATGGCCTCGGGGTGCGGCGGCAGGACGCCGCCGGAGCCCTCGGAGAACGTCAAGGACGGCGCTGCGGGGGGGCTTCAGCCTCTCGGGGAGGTCGCAATGGCGGGGGGCGGGGCGGACGTGCAGGAGGCGGGGTCGGAGGGGCGCGCGGCGGGCTTGGCGGGCCTGGACGGGCGAGCCGGGGCGGGGGCGCCTTGTGAGGACGACGCCGGGTGTGAGGGGCGGTGTCTGAAGG
This sequence comes from Pseudomonadota bacterium, assembly GCA_005804885.1. GTDB lineage: Bacteria > Myxococcota_A > Bradymonadia > Bradymonadales > SYOX01. Next base: position 71,880 of record SYOX01000381.1, on the reverse strand, counting down.
GGGAGGGGGCGGCCAGCGGGCTGTGCGCGACGCCCTGCGGGGGAGTCTGTGAGCGAGCGGGTGACTTCTGCGCGTCTTTGAGCGGCGGATCGGAGGGGTGGTGCGCGCCGCGCTGCGGGGATCAGGGGGCGTGCCCGGCGGGCTCGCGCTGCGCGGTCGCCGAGCGCGCGGGGTCGCCGGAGCAGCGAGAGGTGGTGTGCCTGCCTGCGCGGGGAGAGGGCGCCACGGCGTGTCAGCGCCAGTTGGACGCGCTCGGGGTGGCGTGGATGCGGGGGAGGGTCGCGCCCTCGCACCCTGAGGGGAGCCCGGGGCACCTGTGCGAGGTGCGCGATCCGGTGTGGGTGGGCGGGACGCTCCACGGGGTCGCGCTGTCGCCGGGGGGCGGGGCGCCGTCCCCAGATCTGATGTCGTGCGAGATGGCGCTGGCCGTGGAGAAGATGTCCAGGGTGCTCTCGCAAAAGGGCGTGGCGCGGGTCCAGCACATCGGGGTGTACAGCTGCCGGACCTTGCGAGGGTCGGACAGGCTCAGCCAGCACGCGCTGGGCTCGGCGATGGACATCGTGGGCTTCGAGATGCGGCGCGGGCCGACGATCTCGGTCCAGCGGCACTGGGAGAAGGACAGGGTCGAGCCCAGGACGAGGCAGGGCCAGGTGTTGCTTGAGATCGCGCGCGCGCTTCACGAGGAGTTTGTCTTCAACGTCGTCTTGACGCCGGATTACAACGCGGCGCACGCGGACCACCTCCACGTCGACTTGAGCCCGGACAGGCACTTCTTGTCGCTGGGGCCGGATCAGGCGCTGCTGGGCTTTCCGGGGGGGGATTGAACGGGGCAGGGCGGGGCCCTATACTCCCAGGTCGTAGCAGACTGAGCGACCTGTCGCATCGGGCGGCGCGCGCAGGGGTCGTCGCCGTGGCGTGCCACGGTGTTGAGAGGTTGTTGATGCAAGTGCTTTTGAAATCTCGGTTTTTCTGGATTGGACTGGTCTGGCTGGCGGTGTCCAGCGCGGGGTGTCCGGGGGAGGAGGGCCCGGAGCCGGAGCCCGCGCCGGAGGGCGTGGTGTGGGAGGAGGCCTTCGACACGACGGGGGCCGGATCCATGTCGGGCGTGTGGGGATCGGCGCCTGACGACGTGTTCGTCGTCGGGGGCGACGAGGCGCGCGGCGTGGTCTTCCACTTCGACGGGGCGGCGTGGACGCCGATGGAGATCCCCGAGGTGCCGCTGCTGGTGTGGGTCTTCGGCTTCGGGCCTTCGGATGTCTACGCGGTGGGCGTCGGCGGCGGCGCGATCCATTATGATGGCGAGGCGTGGTCCAGGCTGGAGACGGGGACGGAGACGGATCTGTGGGGGGTCTTCGGGTTCGCGCCGGACGACATCTGGGTGGTCGGCGGCGACGTCTTCGAGGGCGAGCCCGTGCTGCTCCACTTCGACGGGCAGGGCTTTGAGCCCGTGGCGCTCGCGCCGGAGCAGAACCCCCAGGGGGTCAGCGCCATCTTCAAGGTCTTCGGGATCGACGGTCGCCTCTTTGCCGTGGGGCAGCGGGGCCTGATCCTGGAGCTTGTCGGCGGGCAGTGGACGCGCCAGGGCGCGGGCGCCGAGGCCAACGAGGACTTCGTCTCGCTCTGGGGCACCTCCCAGGACAACATCGTGGCCGTCGGGGGGCGGTCCAACGCCCGGATCGCCCGCTTCGACGGGCAGACGTGGCGGACGCTGGCGCCCTCGGGCCTGGGTGGCCTCAACGCCGTCTTCATGACGAAGGAGGACGAGGCGGTCATCGGGGGGGTCTTCGGCTTCGGCGGGGTCTTTGCGCTTGGCGACGAGGTGGTGACGTCCGAGGACACAACGGCCGCCCTCGATCTCCACGCCATCTGGGGCGACGGAGCAGGGCGCTTCTACGCGGTCGGGGGCAACTTCAGGCCACCCTTCAAGGGCGTCGCGCTGGTGCGCCGCCCGGGACCCTGATCGCTCGCAGGGGGGTTGTCATGGACAAAGTGGTGTTGTCTCGCGTCCGCCGCTCCTTGGGGCTGTGCGCCGCGTGGTTGTTGGGCTTGTCGCTCACCGCAGCGGGCTGCGGCGATCCCGAGGCGCCGCCTGCGCCGCCCGTTGACGGCCACGGCCCGATCGGCGCGGGGATCTCGGCCCCGCTGGGCGAGCCCTTGCCCGGGGCGACGGCCGAGCAGCTGGAGACCTTCGAGCAGGGCAAGCGGGTGGCGATGCGCCGCTTTGACCGTCGAGACGGGCTGGGGCCGGCCTTCAACGTCACCTTCTGCGGCTCGTGCCACGAGAGGCCGACCCTCGGAGGGAGCGCCGGCCTCTATCGGAACTTCTTCATCGGCGCCACGGTGGACGACGAGGGGGCCTTCTTCCCGGCCGAGTCTCAGGGGCCTGCCGGCGGTGTGCTGCGGCTCTACAGCTACGCGGAGGGGTTGTCGGCGCGGCCCGCGGTGGCGCCCGAGGTCAACGTCGTGGCGCAGCGCAACCCGATCCCCTTCTTCGGCGTGGGCCTGCTGGCCTCGCTGCCGGAGTCGGAGATCCTCTCGCGCGCTGATCCTGACGACCTCGACGGGGACGGGATCAGCGGCAGGCCGAACTTCGACCGGGGCTTCGTGGGGCGCTTCGGGCGCAAGTCCCAGACGGTCTCCATCGAGAAGTTCATCCGGGGGCCGCTCTTCAACCACCTGGGCGTGACCACCGAGCCGCTGACCGACGCGCAGCGGGCGGCGCTGCCCGTCGACAGCAGCCTGCAGGGCGCGCTGACGCAGGCGCTCCGGCTCCACGAGGCCGGGCAGGCCGCCGCGCCAGACGGGCCTCTGACCGACGACGACGGCGTGGACGATCCCGAGATGTCCACCGACGATCTCTTCAAGCTGGTCAGCTTCTCGATGCTGCTGGCTGCGCCCGAGGTCGAGCCCCTCAACGACCAGCGCCGCCGCGGTCTGGAGGTCTTCGACGCGCTCGGCTGCGGCAAGTGCCACACCCCTCGCCTCAAGGGCCCCGCAGGCCCGCTGCCGGTCTACTCCGACCTGCTCATCCACGACATGGGGGCGGGGCTCGCGGACGGCCTCCGGGCCGGCGAGGCGACCGGACGGGAGTTCCGCACGCAGCCCTTGTGGGGGATCTCGGCGGTGGGGCCCTACCTGCACGACGGCCGCGCCTCCACGATCGAGGCGGCGATCCTGTGGCACGGCGGCGAGGGGCAGGCGAGCCGCGACGCCTTCGAGGCCCTTGATGGCGAGGCCCGAGGGGATCTGATCGAGTTCCTGTTCTCGCTCGGGGGCAGGGAGCAGCGCAGCGAGGGGCTGCTGCCGCCCGGGGCCGCCGTGCCTGGGGTTGGAGAGTATGGCGGCCCGGCGAGGGACTTGAGCGCAGCCGAGCTTGACCGCTTCGTGAAGGGCCGGGCGCTCTTTGACAGGGACATCGGGATCGAGGAGGGGCTCGGGGGGCCGAGGTTCAACGGGGACTCGTGCCGGGCCTGCCACTTCGATCCCGTCCTGGGGGGCTCGGGGCCGCGCGACGTCAACGTCATGCGCCACGGAATCATCAATGATGGCGGGCAGTTCGTGCCGCCGTCGGTGGGGACGATCCTGCACCGTTTGACGATCCTGGGCGAGAGCCCCAACCGACCCCAGGGCGACGCGGTCGTCTTCGAGCACCGGCAGACGCCGCACCTCTTCGGGCTTGGGCTCATCGAGGGCATCCCCGAGGCGGCCATCGTCGCCGGCGCCGATCCTGACGACCTTGACGGGGACGGGATCAGCGGTCGCGTCTCCCGGACGGACGGCGGCCGCCTGGGGCGCTTCGGCTGGAAGGCGCAGGTGCCGACCGTCGCCGAGTTCGTGCGGGACGCCTTGACCGCGGAGCTGGGCTTGACGCTGCCGATTCAGCGCAACCTGACCTTCGGGCGAGTCCACGACAACGACGGCGTCTCCGATCCCGAGCTGCCCGTCGTCGACGCCGCCCTCCTGGCCGACTTCCTCACGGCGCTGGCCGGCCCGCCGCGCCAGACCCCCGAGGACCCCGCGATGGCAGAGGCCGGAGCGCTGATCTTCGAAGAGGTCCAGTGCGCCGCGTGCCACAGGCCCAGCTTCGAGGGCGCGACGGGCCCCGTGCCGCTCTACTCCGATCTGCTGCTGCACGAGGTGCTGCCGCGCGAGGCGCTGGGGATCGAGGACACCTCGGCGGACATGTGGGAGTTTCGCACCGCGCCGCTGTGGGGCTTGAGCAAGACGGCCCCCTACATGCACTCGGGCGAGGCCGACACGATCGACGAGGCCATCCGACTCCATGCTGGCGAGGCGAGCGAGTCGCTCAGGGCCTATGAGGCGCTGGATGCCGAGGCGCGCGAGGCGCTGATCCACTTCCTGGAGACGCTCTAAGCCATGCGAAAGCCCCTCATCATCGCCTCGCTCCTGTGGATCTCCGCCTGCGGCGACCCCGATCCGACCTCGCCCCCCCCGGACGATCTGCCGGACGCCGGTCAGCCAGACGCCAGCGGCGAGCCGGAGGCGCCCTCGGAGCTCTTCGACGAGCTGTCCATGCCCGCCGAGCCCACCCTGTCGGCGTCGGACTTTGAAGGCGCGCAGTCCTGCGCGAGGTGCCACCCCGATCACGTGTCGCAGTGGCGCTCGTCTGCCCACGCCTACGCGATGGTCGATCCCGTCTACAGGGCGCTGGTCAAGGTGCGTCAGGCCGACCTCGACGGCCGCGAGGACCGCTTCTGTCTCCAGTGCCACAGCGCCATCGCGACCCGCGGCGGCGAGATTACGCCGGGCTTCACCTTCGAGGGGCTCTCGGAGATCGCGCTGGAGGGCGTCACCTGCGAGGCCTGCCATAAAATCTCAAGCGTCGAGCGGCCTTACAACGCGGGCCATACGCTCGATCCCAGGGGGCCGATGCGAGGCCCCTTGTCCGACCCCGCGCCGACCGATGCGCACGAGTCGGCCTCCTCGCCGCTCTTCCAGGGGGCCCTGCTGTGCGGGAGCTGCCACGACGTCATCGAGTCCGACGGCCTCCACCTGGAGCGGCCATACGCCGAGTGGCTGGAATCCGAGGCGGCGGAGCAGGAGCAGCCCTGCCAGCGCTGCCACATGCCGACGCGCGCCGGTAAGGCGGCCACCGACGGCCCGGATCGCCCCGTGATCCACGAGCACCGCTTCGTGGGCGTCGACCTGCCGCTGGTCGAGGGCTTCATCGCCGACCCTGACGAGCTGGAGACCGTCCGCGCCCAGATCGCGACCCTCCTCGGCGGCGCCGCCGAGCTCCGCCTCGCCGCCTCGCCCGCCACGCGGGTCGGCGGCCAGGTCGACCTCCAGGCGACGATCACCAACCGGATCTCCGCCCACAGCCTGCCGACCGGCACGACCTTCATCCGACAGCTCTGGCTGGAGATCACCGTCACGGACGCGCAGGGCGCCGTGATCTACCAGACCGGCCACCTGGACGAGGGCGGCGACCTGCGCGATCACTTCTCGTCGACCGATCCCTACGGAGACCCCGATCTGATCACCCTCGGATCCTCCCTCGTCAACGCCGAGGGCTCACCCGAGATCTTCTCCTGGCGCGCGACCGAGCACACCTCCACGGCCCTGTCGCCCCGCTACTCACGCACCTACACCCTCTTCATCCCGACCACGCAAGCGACCCTCGGCCCCCTCCAGATCGAGGCCCGCTTGCGATTCAGGAGTCACCCTCCCTACCTGCTGCGCGCCCTCGGCCTCGCCGACCTCGTCGATCAGGTCCCCATCCATGACATCGCCCGCGCCTCCCTCTCGGCGACCCTCCTCCCTGAATGATCCCAGACCCCTTGATCCACACCGTTGACAAGAACTAAGCCGCGAAGGCAGGGTGTGGCCTTGCCTGATGACCAGGACGTGTCTGACGCATGGAGCGTCGTGCCAAGGTTGGCGCTCGGCATCCCCCTCATGTTTGAGCGCACCTTCTCAAGACGCGATGAGCGCCTCATCCCCGTGCCTCCTGGCCGGGCCTTTGAGTGCGCGCTCCGCTTCGAGGAATACGCCCTCTGGTGGGATGCCCGCTTCAAGGTCGAAGCGACCTCGACCGGGAGCGCATCCCGGATCGGCGCCCGCGTCGAGTTCTCCCCCGCGCCCTTGAACCGGACGGGCTGGGAGGTGGTGGCGGTTGTCGAGGATCAGGCCATCGAGCTGATCTACCACAAGGGCTGGCACGCCGGGACCGGCGCGTGGCGCTTCGCGAGCGCGCCAGGCGGCACGATCGTCTCCTTTGAGATGACCATCGAACCCAACAACCTCTTTTTCGCGGCCTTGTATACGCTCGGGCGCGTCGAGGATCGACACTCCAAGGATCTCCAGGGCCTCATGGCGCGCATGGAGAAGCACCTGCTGGCGCACTCGGCCGGCTGAGAAGTTGCCAGAAATCACGGACCAGGGCTTGAAATCACGGATCAGAGCAAGGAGTTGACAGATTATGGCGCTTTTTACCTTCGAGCCGGACGTGAGCAACATCCACGGGCGCTACGCCCGGCAGATGGCGCCCGTGTTGACCGTGGAGCCGGGCGACACGGTGCGCTTTCGGACGCCGGACGTGACATGGGGGCTTGAGCAGCACCGCGACGCCGGGTCGAGGCGGATCATCGAGCCCAGAGACATCGGGATCGAGGGCGGCCCGGCGATGTGCGGCCCGGTGGCCGTCAAGGGCGCGCAGCCGGGGATGGCGCTGGAGCTGCGCTTCGAGGCCATCGAGCCGGGGGACTGGGGGTGGACCTGGGTCGGGCCGGGTCACTTCACGGGGGCCTTGCGCGCGTCGCTGGGGATGGAGCCCGACGCGGAGCGGATGATGCGCTGGCGGCTGGACGCCGACGCGGGGATCGGGATCAACGAGCAGGGCCACCGGGTGACGCTGGCGCCCTTCATGGGCACGGTCGGCGTGAGCCCCGGCGAGGATCGCACGGGGTGGCACCCCTCAGCGTGCGGCGGGAACATGGACTGCAAGCTCTTGACGGCCGGCAGCACCCTCTGGCTGCCCATCCGGGTGCCGGGCGCGCTCTTCTCCATCGGGGACGGCCACGCGCGCCAGGGCGACGGCGAGGTCGGCGGATCGGCGATCGAGTGCCCGATGCGGCGGGTGGACGTGGGGGTCGGGCTGCGGTCGGATCTCAAGCTCACCGCGCCGCTGGCGCGCACGAGCCAGGGCTGGGTGACGGTGGGCGTGGCCGAGGATCTCGACGCGGCGATCGCGATGGCGATGGGCGCGATGCTGGACTGGATGGTGATCCGCCTGGGCGTCGATCGGGTCGACGCGCTGGCGCTCGCCAGCGTGGCGGTCGATCTCAGGCTGACCCAGGTGGTCAACGGCGTCCGGGGCGTCCACGCGGTCTGGCCCGAGGACGCGATCACGATCGAGGGTGTGCTGTGGTAAGCTGTTGAAACCTTGGGGTGTTTCGCGGAATTGCCCTTCGCGGGGGGATGCGTCGTGGGGTGGACATCGCGCTTTGATGAGGAGGCCCTCCAGAGGGCGCTGGAGGAGGGCAGGCTCAACGAGGTCGGCCAGGATGGCGCGACGCCCCTGTGGCACGCGACGTGGTTTGGCCGTGCGGACTGGGTCCGCAGGCTCCTTGAGGCCGGCGCCGATCCCGACGCGCACGACCCCGCCAGGATCGACGAGGGCGCCGGAGATGGGCACGTCGTGTCCATCTGGCAGGGCCTGCCGGAGCACGCGGATCTGTCGATCGGCGGTCGCGGGACGCTGATCCACGTCGCCGCGTCGAGGGCTGGCGACGTGGAGGTGCTCGACGCGCTGCTCCAGCATGGGTTGCCGATCGACGGCAGGGATCGCTTCGGCTCGACGGCCTTGCACATCGCGACCTTTGCCAGCCAGCCCCTCTTCATCGCGGCCTTGCTCCATCGCGGGGCCGACCCGAACCTGATCTGCGCGGCCGGCTACGCCCCCATCGACCACGCCTCGACTCGCCCGGAGCTTGTCCGGCTGCTGCTCGGCGGCGGGGCGCGCCCTGGGGGCGGCCCCAAGATCGCCTGGTTTGGTCGCTCCTACGAATGGAGCCTGCTGACCCAGGCGGCCTCGTGGGGCAACAAGGAGGTCGTCGAGCAGCTCATCGCGGCGGGGGCCAGGCCCGCCGACAACGCGGAGGCGCTCGGGAGGGCCGCGATCGGCGGACACCTGGGGGTCCTCAGGGCGCTGCTGTCCGCGGGCGCCGACGCCTTCGCCAGGGTGGAGCAGCACGGCGAGATGAGGATGCCGCTGGAGATGGCGGCGCTGGGGTTGTCGCTGGCCTGCGTCGAGGCGCTGCTGCCCCACAACCGCAAGTGCGTCGACAGGGCGATGGAGGCCACGCTCTGGATGGCCGATTACGATCCGCCCGGGCCGCCGCACGACAAGCGCCACCAGCGCATGGCGATCCTCCATCGGTTGATCGAGGGCGGCGCAGACCCCTCGTTGGCGCTCAGCGCCGCCGCCGAGCTCAAGGACCCCGACTTCGCGTCGATGCTGCTGGAGGCCAGCGCCGACCCCGACGCCCTCGACGCCCACGGGCGCACCCCGCTCCACAGGGCCAGCGCCAGGGGCTGCTACAAGGTCGCGCGCTTGCTGCTGGAGGCGGGCGCGTCGGCGACGAGGCTCGATCCGATGGGGAGGACGCCGTGGCAGATCGCCACGGAGGCCCTCGACGTCCACAGGATCAACGACGCCCGCATGATCCTCCACGCCCTCCGCGCGGCGGGCGCCGCGCCGCCCGAGGCGCCCGAGCCCCCCTCTGAGCCCGCGCTGGCCGTCGGCGTCGAGGTCCACCACAAGACCTTCGGGCGCGGGAGGATCAAGGCGCTCAAGGAAGGTGGGGTCAAGGCCGTCGTTGCCTTTGATCTCGGCGGCGAGAAGACGCTGATGGCCCGCTTCCTCGAATTCTGACGCCGATTCAGCCTGGTAAGTTTTGATTATAAAGGGTTTTTTGGATCGATCAGGCCATGTCGAAGAGGAGGAGTTCGCAGCCCTCCAGGGCTTGGATCTCAAGGCCGGGGGTGTCGATGGAGAAGGCGCCGTCGCCGGTCAGGAGGTGGTGGCCGTTGAGGCGGAGGGCGCCGCGCGCGACCTGGAGCCAGAAGCGGCGGCCTGGGGCGAGCGCGTGCAGGATCTCGTCGCCGGGCTTGAGGATGGCGGCGTGGAGGTCGGCGTCCTGTCGGATGGCGATGGAGCCCTCGCGGCCTGCCGGCGAGGCGATGAGGCGAAGGCCGCCGTGGCGCTCGTCGCCGAAGTGTCGGCTGCCGTAGGCGGGCGCTCCGCCGTCCTGGGAGGGGGTCAGCCATATCTGGTAGAGGTGGGTGGTGTCGCTGGAGGTGTTGAACTCGCTGTGCCGGACGCCCTGGCCGGCGCTCATGTACTGCACCTGTCCAGGCTCGATGGTGCCGCTGTTGCCCAGGGTGTCCTTGTGCTCCAGGGCGCCTTTGAGGACGTAGGTGATGATCTCCATGTTGCGGTGGGGGTGCAGCGGGAAGCCCCCTTGAGAGGCGATGCGGTCCTCGTTGATGACTCTGAGCGGCCCGAAGGAGCTCCAGCGGGGATCGGCGTAGTCCGAGAAGGAGAAGGAGAAGCGCGCCTTGAGCCAGCCGCGATCGGAGGTGCCGCGATCGTCGGCCCTCCTGACCCCGATGGAGGGATCGGGGCTCGTCGCCGGGCCGGGCGCGGCCGCCGACGCCTCGGGGGACTCGCCTGGGGCTGCGCCGCCGCTCTGGGGCCGCTCGCAGCCCGCGATGGCGCCGAGCGCCCCGACCGCGCCGCCCGCGGCGGCCAGCTTGAGGATGTCGCGCCTGTTGATCATCCGGCCCCCTTGTCTCCTCGGCCTCGTTCCTTCACTCTGACGAGCCTAGGGCTCGACGGCCTCCGTGGCAAGGCGGGGCGCGGAGGCGAGTGGATGATCTCCTTCAAGTTTTTGGCAACAACGGCGCTCGCCACGATCTTCGTCCTCTCCTGCGCCCCCAACCAGGAGATCGTCCCGCCGGACCACGAGGGCCTCGCGCGGCGCTCGTCGGGGTGCCCAGAGCGGGGCTGCGTCGAGTACGGCGCCTGCCTCCTGTCCCCCGAGGGCCAGTGCCTCCCCAGCGGCCCCGACGACTGCATCCTGGCCGAGATCACCTGCGAGAAGATGGGCGCGTGCGTCTTTGACGGGGCCGCGTGCAGGGTCGGCGCCCTGACGGACGACGACTGCGACACCGCGCGCGGCGAGTTCGGGGTCAACTGGTGCCGCAGCGCCGGCCTCTGCGTCGCTCGCAAGGGCGTCTGCCTGGCGGTGAGCGACGAGCTGTGCGAGGCCTCCGCGATCTGCGCCACCAAGGGCCGCTGCAAGGCCCTCGGCGGGGAGTGTGTCGCGCCATGAGGGCGCAGGCGGGCCCTGAGAAGCTGCCCGGAGACTCCAGGCCGTCGTTGTGGGGGTCGATAGCAGCCATCTGCGGCTCGGCTTCAGCCCGGCGGGGCGCTGCCCCAGCCAGCCATCGTCCGACCCCCATCTGACCGCCTTCGACCTCCACAACTCGCCCTTCCATGCCTGGGCAGCTTCTCAGCAGAGCGCCTCGAAGAGGCCCTCCAGCGTCCTGGGATCGTCGCCCACGCGCCGCCTCAGGCGCCTCATGAGGCGCAGGTTGCGGAAGAAGCTCAGCACATCTCGCCTGTCGCCGACGATGCGCCAGACGCACCGGGGCTCCACGAGGCGATGCCACAGCCCGAGCCCCTGGTGAGGCTCCGGCAGCACCCCTCGGGTCCTGGCCGTCGTCGTGATGGCCGACTCGGCGGCCCGCTCCCAGTCGTTGAGCTGGAAGCCCGCGCCGCTGCCTCCGAGCTGAAACCTGCCGTTCATCTTCAGATCGAGGATGAAGACGTCCCAGCAAGGAACCTGGAGCGGCCCGATGCGGCGCGGCGGGCTGGAGACGTCGATGAGCACGAAGTCGCCCGCATTGCGCTGCTGGTCGGTGCGGTAGAGCCACAGGTTGTGTCGACGCATCCCCTGGTTGGCCTGACCCCCGATCAGCCCGTTGACGAAGCTCACCTCGTCGGCGCAGAGCTCAAAGGAGGTGCCCTTCAGATCGCCGACCTCGGGGAAGACGAAGCGCTCCTCCCGGTTGCGGCTGCCGACCTTCAGGGGACGGAGGTGGACGAGGTGATCCTCGCAAAATGACGCGGCGCGCTGCCGCACCTTGCTGCACTTGATGGCTGCCATGAGGCCCTCACGACCCCCGATCCTACCCTGGCGAGCGCGCCAGGATGAGATCGGAACAGAGAAATGCCGCGGCGGCAAAGTGACACGATATCAATGGGTTGGTTACATCGCCGCCGTGGCGCTGAGGTGGCGCAAGGAGCGCCGAACACGCGGAACCACGTCATGCAGCAGGACGCCAGGGGCGGCCGCGCAGACGTGGCGGATCAGGAGAGCGCGTAGTTCAGAATCACCATCAGCATGGGTCAGCTCCGTCGTCGCGAGGGCCGCGCCCGATCTGGGCGCCGGCAAAGGGTAGTGCGGCCCGTGCCGGATCGCAAGGCCGCATCTCAGAGCGCCCAGGCTCGCGATTCGAAGTCGGCGGCGTCGAGCAGGACGCCGTTGAGGGGGGCGGGCCTGTCCGGCTCCCCCGTGACGGGGCAGAGCGGCGAGAGGCCGCGCGGCAGGCGGCGCGAGGGGCGCTGCCCGGCCCACCCTCGGTACTCCTCGGGCAGGCGCGTGAAGGGCCTGGTCAGGACGTGCTCCTCGGGGCAGGTGGGGCCGGCCTGGAAGCCGTTCCGGCGGTCGATGGGGACCTGGACGTGCCACGGGCAGACCTCGGTGGGGTCGTCGCCGGTGGCGAAGATCTCCTCGACGCTGTGGGGGCAGGCGGGGCCGGCCTGCTTGCCGGAGAGCGGGCAGACGTCCACGACCGCGAAGCTCTCCGGGGCCACGAAGAGCCTCGGGGTGTGACGCGCCATGGCCGCGCTCATGACCTCCTCGAAGATGGGGCCTGCCAGGGCCGCGGCGTCGCCGGCCTTGCGCCCCCTGCCATCGAAGCGGCCGACCCAGACGCCGACGGTGACCTGCGCGGTGTAGCCGATGACCCACAGGTCCTGGCCCCCGTCGCTCGATCCGGTGGCGACGGCGGCGGGGAAGGGCAGGGGGCCGAGGTGGCCCTTGTCCAGGCGCTCGCCCTCGTCAGACAGGGCGTCCGTGACCATGAAGGCGGCCTCGGGAGAGAAGATCCGGGCGGGCTCGCCCTGCCAGAGGCCCACGTCGAGGGGGCGGTCGTGGTGGCGGACGCTCAGGAGGGCTGCGGGCGGGGACCACTGGCCGCCTCGGGCCAGGGCGCTGAAGGCCGCCGTGAGCTGGAGGAGGCTGGCTCGCCCGAGGCCTCTTGGCCGCACGAGCCCATAGCGGTCGTGTGGCTGATCGAGGGTGCGCAGGTTCATCGCGTGGAGGCGCATCAGCACCGTCTCATTGCCGAGCGCGTCCAGGAGCAGCGAGGCCGGGATCTCCAGGTTTGAGGCGATGGCCTGCCGCAGCCGCAGCGGCCCGCGTATGCCCCGATCGTGGTCGCGCAGAAGGAGGCGCCGCCCGTCGGGCAGGGTCAACGGCAGCTCCAGGTCGGGCAGGACCGTGGCCAGCGTCGCGCCGTGTTCGAAGGCGGTGGCCGAGACGAAGGGGGCCAGGATCGAGCCCGAGGGCCGCAGCGCCGTCGCGCCGTTGAAGCGCCCCTGGCCGTCCAGGTCGTGCCAGCTCCGTGAGCCGACCATGGCCAGCAGCTCGCCGCGCGCGTTGTCCAGCACGACGACGGCGGCTTGATCGGCCTCGTCGGCCTCCAGCGCGTCGAGCCGGGTCAGGACGGCGCCGTGGGCCTTCTTCTGGAGGTCGAGGTCGAGGGTGGTGCGCACCACCTGAGGGCGATCTTCAATGATCTCGGGGTGTTGGAGGCCGAGCCAGGTGGCGAAGTGCGGCGCTTCGAAGCTGGGCCGGGGCTTGTGGAGGGTCAGGGTGGAGGCCAGCGCGCGCTCAAGCTGCGCGTCGTCGATGACGCCTCGGGCGCGCATCAGGGCGAGGATGTGTCGCTGGCGCTTGAGGGCGCGCTCAGGGTGGCGGTAGGGGTTGTAGCCTGCTGGGGAGCGGGGCAGGGCGGCCAGAAGGGCGGCCTCGGCCAGGGAGAGGTCGGCGGCGGGCTTCTGGAAGTAGAGGCGGCTGGCCGCCTCGGGGCCGCGCACGCCGTTTCCGTAGGGCAGGCGGTTGAGGTACTGGATCAGGATCTCGTCCTTGGGCAGGGCGCGCTCCAGGCGCAGCGCCAGGGCGGCCTGTTCGGCCTTGTAATCCAGGGTGCGGGCCGCGCCTCTGGGCTCGGTCATGCGCACGAGCTGCATGGTCAGGGTGGAGGCGCCGCTGTAGATCCGGCCTTGCTCGCCGGCCAGCTTGAGCGCGCGGGCCAGCGCCCAGGGATCGACGCCGGGGTGTTCGTAGAAGCGGTGATCCTCGCCGGCGAGCGTGGCCTTGATGAGCCAGGGAGAGACGCGGTCGAGGTCGATCCACTCGGAGCGGGTCGCGTGGCCGTCGAGGAGCTCGCGCAGCGGCGCCCCCTTGCGGTCGGTCACCAGCGTCGAGCCCTTGCCGGTGTCCGCGAGCCTCGTCAGGGGGAAGGGCGCGGACACGACCCAGGCCAGCGCGGCGCTGCTGACCAGCGAGATCGCCAGCGCGCCCGTCGCCCCGATCCTGATCGCGCCGACCATGGCGCTCGCCCATGTCGATCTTGCCTTTTCCATGGCTGCCTCCGTCGCTCGTCGGGGCTTGTGCAACGCGCGTACCGCTTCGGCCGCGGCGCCGTCGAGCCCGCAGGCGAGGGCGTCGCCTGTGGCTCAGGGCCATGTTGAACGGTGAAATGGCAGATGGGATCTAGGATTCGATGATCGGCTTATCGAGGGTGGGATGCGAAGAAGGACCACATGAGGTCGTTGGCGTCGAGGTCGTCGGTGGTGGTGCCGCCGCAGATGCGCAGCGAGGGGTAGTCGTTGCGCCCAGGCCAGACGTGGCCCGCGCCGTCGATGGTGCACAGGATCGTGTCCGCGGCGCAGCCCTCCCGGGCCTCGCAGGTCGCGGCGCCCTGGCGCAGAGTGATCTCCCGGCCTTCGCCGCAGCCGTTGAGGGCGCCCCAGGTCGCGAGGGTCTCGGGGACGGAGGTGGCGTCGACGCCGGAGGGGCCGTCGCCGACGCCGCCGTCGAAGCGGTAGCAGCCGTCCTTCGAGCCGTGGATGTGGAGGACGGGGACGGGCCGGCTCGGCGCGCAGGGGTAGGCGTCGGCGGGCGGATCGAGCGCTCTGTCGAGCTGTCCGGAGGCGCCGCCGACCGGGGCGATGGCGGCCACGAGGTCGGCGGCCTCGCAGGCGAGCCTGTAGCTGAGCATGGCCCCGTTGGAGTGCCCGGTGGCGTAGATGCGGTCGGGGTCGACGCAGAACTCCGCGTCCAGCGCCGCGAGCATGTGGCGCACGAAGAGCACGTCGTCGACGCCCTCTCGTCGGGCGTATCCGCAGCAGTTCCCGGCGTTCCAGGTCTGGAAGGTGCCCGTGCCCTCGGGTGCGACGAGGATGAAGCCGGCCTCCTCGGCCTTCTGGGCCAGGCCCGCGCGGCTCATGAGGCTCTGCGCCGTCCCCATGCCGCCGTGGAAGGCCATCACCACCGGAGCGCGCGACGCGGCCTTGGCACCCTTGGGGACATGGATCTGCCAGATTCGAAGGTGCCCGCCGATCTCCGCGCTCCTGAAGTGGACCCCCGGCCCAGGCCCGGCTGGATCGCAGCGGCCCTGGCCGAGCGGGCGGGTGTGATCGTAGGGGGGAGGAGAGGGGGCGTTGTGGCCGCAGCTTGTCGCCAGGATGCCAGAGAGGGCGGCGGCGCATATCAGGAAGTGGTTTGATGTCATGGGGTTGGCGTCGGCACGAGGGGGATGGCGCGGCCCGCGACGCGCAGGGCGAAGCCGCCCTCGATCTCTTCGAGGCGGTCGGCCAGGGCGTGGAAGGCGGGGCGCTTGAAGCGGGCTTCGAAGCGGCCGCCCTTGACCGCGCAGGTCATGCCTCGGAGCGCGTCGTAGGCCAGCGAGTCGGGGATCAGGGCCTCGGTGGTCGCGTCGGAGAGGGTCAGGGTGAGGCGCTCGTCGGGGTGGCCGGGGTCGTCGCGGTCGCTGGCGATCTTCTCGACGAAGAGGGGGGTGTCTTCGACCTCGATGGGGTAGGTGAAGGGGGCGATCTCCAGCACCCAGGTGCCGCCCGGCGTGCGGTTGACGCTGCGCGAGAAGAGCGCGGCGACGCGGGGGTTCTCGACCCGGCCGCCTTCGTGCCACCAGACGCCCGAGGCGTCGAGGCGTATGGACTCCAGGCGTGCGCCGGCGGCCAGGAAGCGTCGGACGACCTCGGGGAGCGTGGGGTCGATGGTCGGCTCGGTCATGCCCAGGCTGGGGTCTCCAGAGCGCGGTGGTCGCCTGCGCCGGAGGCGGCGTGGGTGTAGATCAGGGGGCTCAGGGGGAAGTCGGCGGCGCTGTAGGCGGCCTGTGCGGCGGCCTTGAAGCGGTCCAGGGCGGCTGGGTCGGTTTGCTGGTCGAGGGTGAGCAGCAGGTCGGGGTGGGGCACGGCGAAGAGGATGCCGCGGCGGGCTCTGTGGTAGTCGAGGTCGCCGAGGATCAAGGCGCGGGCGGCGCCGATGCCGTCGCCGACGCTGTAGGTCTGCCCGCCGGAGGCGGCGTCGGGCTCGAAGCCGCCGCCGAGGGCGTGCTGGGCGGTCTTGTAGTAGAGCAGCGAGCGGCTGGCGCTGGTGACGCGGTCCGGGGTGACGCCCCACTGGAGGAACTGCGCCCAGGTCAGCATGCGAGTGCCGCGGTCGAGCTCGATGGTGTAGGCGACGCTCAGGTCGGGGCTGAAGTCGACGAGCCAGGGTCGGCCCGAGCCGGTGGCCTGGACGCCGGTCTCGAAGGTGGCGAACTCGATCGAGGGGGTCAGGCGGCCGGCGGCCTCGACGAAGGACCAGGCGGCGGCGTCGCTGTTGGGGGGCTCGTTCAGGACGGCGTGGACGCCGCGGGCGAAGGCGCCGGTGGCGCGCTTGAGGTCGGCGCCGGGGTGTGCGTCGAGCCAGGCGCGAAGCGGGTCGAGGTTCAGGGTCGCGCTGGTGCGCTGGAGGCCCGCGCCGCGCGTGGCGGTGATCGCGGCGCCCTCGCGGGAGGAGCGCAGGTTCATGCCCTCAAGGGAGGCCTCGATGGCCTTGTCGAGCGCGCTCATGAGGCTCTCCGGGTCAGAAGGAGCCCTGGATCAGGGCGCCAGCGGTGTCAGGCCCCAGCGCGGGGGCGAGCAGCAGCCCGCCGGTGGCGGGCGGCTCCTGGGCGAAGTATTCGAGGTAGAGCAGCACGCCGCCGCTGGCCGCCAGGGCGAGCCCGGTGCCGAGGAGGACGCGGGAGGTCACGACGCGGGTGTTGAGGGTGTCGCGCAGGGCCTCGTACTTGCCGGAGTCGAGGCCCTGGGCGGCGGTCTTGTTGTACTCCTCGACGGTGCCGATGGAGGCCAGGTGGAGGGTGAAGGCGGCGCCGAGGGCCACGACCCCCAGGCCGGCCGAGGACCAGCCGCCGAGTTCGAAGAGCGACATGCCCTCGGCGGGCAAGGGCTTGGGCTCGGGGCGCTCGGCCACGGATCTCCGGAGGGCAGAGTTGTCGCGGCGCAGGGAGGAGAGCTCGGCGCTCGCCTGCGCCTCCTGGATGATGGGCGGCAGGGTGGTCAGGGCGGTGAAGCGGGCGGCGCGCTCCAGGGCGGCCTCGCGGTCGGGCTCCTCGACCTCCAGGGTGCTGAAGCGCAGGTAGCTGGCCAGGGCCTCGTCGTCGAGGCCGGCCATCTCGTAGGCGCGCGCCATGTTCCAGACGAAGTTGGGCTCGGGGTAGATCTCGAAGGCCTGCTTGAGCAGCTCGGCGGCCTCGGCGAAGCGGTCCTCGGCGAAGGCGTTGCGGGCGTCCTCGGCGAGCTTGACGGCGCGCTGGGTGTCGGCTTTGGACTGCGCCGAGGCGGTCGGCGCGGCCAGGATCAGCAGGAGGGCGGCGGCCAGGGCGGCGGCCAGGGTGGAGGTTGGGGTCGTGCTCATCAGGGCGCCTCGACGTTGAGGCGGAAGACCCCCTGGGTGGTCCCGGCGTAGAAGGTGTTGGGGGAGGCGGCGGCGTCGACGACGGCGCCTTCGAGGGTGCGGATGGCGACGGGGACGACGTTGGTGAGGTTGGCGCGGTCGATGAGCCGCAGCTCGGCGCCGGAGCCGACGATCATGTAGGGGCCGGCGCCGGCGATGTGGCGCAGGCCCGAGATGCCCAGGCCGACCGAGCCGACGTGGTTGACGGTGCCGGGGGAGAGGGCGGTGAAGGCGGCGATCTCGGAGTCGGTCAGGGCGTAGACGGTCTGGCCGAAGAGCTCGATGGCGTAGAGGTCGCCGCCGCCGGCCTGCCCGACGACGACGGGGCTGTTCGGCGGGGTCTGGGGGTCGACGGCGACGAGGCCGTTGTTGCAGGCCAGGTAGATGATGCTCTGGTGGCGGATCATGGCGCGGCAGGAGCCGGGCAGCTCAAGGAAGCCGCGTGTGTTGATGTCGCCGTTGATGTTGATGGTCTCCAGGATCGAGTCGCGCAGGGCGTAGATGATGTTGCCGGTGGCGTCGGTCAGCAGGGCCGAGGGGCGCGGGCCTTCGATGATGATGAAGGGCGGGGTGTTGTCGTTGATGCCGTTGAGCCGGTAGCCGACGATCCCCTGGGCGTCGGAGGTCACGAAGAGGCTCGTGTCGGTGGGGTGGATGTTCCGGAAGTCCGCGCCGAGCCTCGCGATTCTGACAGGGGTCTGGGGGTCGGTGTTGTCGAGGATCTCGACGGAGCCGTTGGCGGCGACGAAGAGCCGGGTGCCCTTGACGTCGATGTCGCGCAGGTCCTGGGGTCGGACGAGGTCCTGGAGGCTGATGGGGCGCCGCAGGTCGGTGATTTCGAAGCGCTGCAGGCCGCTGGTGCCGGAGATGATGACCTGGGTGCCGGAGACGACGGCGGAGGAGGCCTCGTTGGGGACGGGGGCGGCGAAGGTGTTGGCCAGGGTGGGCTGCTGGGGCCTGCGGATGTCGACGAGGACGAAGTTGACCCGGCCGTCAGGGCCGCGCACGACGGCCATGACGAAGGGGAAGCGCAGATCCATGGAGACGAGCGGGCCGGGCAGGGAGGATTGCCCGAGGAAGGTGAGCTGGGCGGCGTCCTGCCGGTAGAGGCGGATGGTGTTCTGGCCGGACTGGCCGGTGATGAGCAGGTCGCCGCTCAGGACGGCCTGATCGAAGGGGCCCTGGGCCTCGAAGGTGGCGATGAGGTCGGGGTTGGCCTTGTCGCTGACGTCAAAGAGGTGGAAGTCGCTGCGGCCGGCGCCGTTGAGGATGAGGCGCTCACCGGAGAGGAAGGCCTGGTTGACGGTGTTGGGGGTGGGCGCGCGGCCGATCTGGATGGGCTCGCTGGAGTTGCCGACGTTGACGACGCGCAGGCCATCGCGGCCGTCGGCCACGAAGAGGATCTGCTCCTCGCGGGCGAAGCCAGGCGAGGGGCCGGAGGTGGGCACGAGCCCGACCGCCGTGGGGTTGGCGGGGTCGCGGGTGTCGATGATCTGGATGTCGCCCTGGGCCAGGGCGGCGAAGACGGTGGGGCCGGCGGCGTCGATCTGGAGGATCTGGCCGGCGAGCTGCAGGGAGAAGGCCAGGGCGCCGATGGCGCCGTCGTTGGCGAGCGGGTAGCCGATGAGGCGGTTGTCGGCGGCGCCGAAGAGCATGTTGCCGCCGCGGGCGAGGTTGGCGAGCTGGGGGTCGGGGGGAGAGGAGAGGAGCTGGAGGCCGATCTCGCAGCCGTTGGCGGGGTTGACGTCGCGGTCGCCGAAGCCGTTGAGGCAGGCGTCGAAGACGCAGAGGTTCTCCTGGCAGCGGGCCAGGGCGTTGGGGAAGTCGCAGCGCATGCCGCAGACGCCGCAGTTGAGGGTGTCGACGCTCAGATCGGCCTCGCAGCCGTCGATGGGGGCGGCGTTGCAGTCGGTGCGGCCGCCGAGGCAGTCCTGGATGACGCACTGGGCGTTCTGGCAGACGGACTCGGCGAACTCGGCCGAGCAGATGTTGGCGCAGGCGCCGCAGTTGGTCGGGTCGGAGGAGGCGTCGGTCTCGCAGCCGTTGACCGGATCCCTGTCGCAGTCCAGGAAGCCGGCGTCGCAGCCCTCGACGACGCACTCGCCAGCGCGGCACCCGGCCTGCCCGCCGCCGACGAGGCAGACGGCGCCGCAGGCGCCGCAGTTGTTCGGGTCGGTCTCGGTCAGCTCGTCGACGAGGCCGTCGCAGTCGTTGTCGAGGCCGTCGCAGTCCTCGTCCTCGGGGGCCTGGACCTGGGCGCAGGACTCCTGGCCGGCCTCGCAGATCGTCACGCCGAGGCAGACGCCGACGTTGATGCCGCAGGGGACGCCGCGGCGGGGGAAGTCCTCGTCGATCTGGCCGTCGCAGTCGTTGTCGAGGCCGTCGCAGACCTCGCCGGCGGGGGCCTCGCAGTTGACCCGGCCGGGCCCCTGGCCGTTGAAGGCCGTATCGTCGGGATCGTAGGCGGGCAGGCAGCCGCCCTGGAGCGCGAGCGCCCCGAAGAGCGCCAGCGACAAGGCGTGCGCGGAGGTCTTCTTGATCATATCTCGCCCGAGCTCCCTGATGACCGCGCCGTCCAGTTTTGCGGCGCCTTGCGAGGACTATAACAGATAAGGGCGCGCCGGCGCACGTCTTGTCGTGCGGTGTCGCCCGTGGTACACCCTGGCGCACCCGCGCCAGCTTTCGCGTCAAGAGAGCCGCCCAGGCGGGTCTCCGAGGCACAACCGGCCCGCGCAGTGGCGGCGGGCTCGCCCCTTTCAGGTCCAATGTCTTCACTCAGCATCGAAGAGCTCACCGAGACCCTCAAGCGCTTCCAGGCCGAGCTGGTCGAGTCGCGCAACCTCACCATCAAGACCGACAACCTGATCAAGAACCTCAGCTCCGAGGTGCGTCAGATCGGCAAACGCCAGGAACTCTACGAGAAGCGCTACGTCTTCAACTCGGTCGTGGCCTACATCCTCTTCTCGGTCTTGATCTTCGCCGGGCTCTATCTGGCCTTCCAGGCCCAGGTGGCCCGCGAGCGGGAGGCCGTCGTCGGGGCGCAAGTCCGCATCCAGGACCTCCAGAACAGAGTCGGGGAGCTGGAGGCCGAGCTGGAGCGACGCCGCGAGGCCGAGGAGGAGGCCTACAGCCTCTACCGGCTCCTGGAGGAGAAGAAGGAGGAGGAGATCCTGGAGCGCTTCCCGGCCGTGCGGGGCAAGCTGGTCAACCGATCGGAGGTGGAGATGCTCCAGCGGGAGGTCGACCGGATCAACCGCGATCTGGCCAAGGCCGCCTTTGAGCAGGGGGCGCAGTTCTACAAGCGGCGCAGCTTCAAGGAGGCCAGCGACGCCTTCCTCAAGTCCCTGGCGCACGTCGAGAAGACCTTCTACACGCCGGAGCTGGAGTACAAGCTCGGCATGAGCCTCTTCACCCTCAAGGATCTGGACGGGGCCGCCGATCACCTGCGAAAGTCGCTGGCCTTTGAGCACAACAAGGACGACGAGAACGAGATCGTCTACCATCTGGCCGTGGCGCTCGACAGGCTCGGTCGGCTGGGCGAGGCCAGGACGGCGTACGAGGAGTACGCCAAGCGCTTCAAGTTCGATGAGCGCTCGCTGGACGCGCAGAAGCGCGTGATGCAGATGACCCGCGACGGCGTCGCCCCCGAGGGCGCGCTGATCCCCTGACCGCGCAAGCGAGGCGAGCACCATGGCCGAGCCCGAAGCCCCCCAGGATCCCGTCGAGGTCAACGGCGACGGCGTCGATGCGCAGCCCCCCGAGGAGGAGCGCTCGGGGGCCTATATGGATTACAAGCCCTCCGACGACCCGCTCGTCAAGGGCACGGCCCGCAAAGTGCGCGCCGTCGGCTACGTCGTCGCCGTGATCCTGATCCTCTGGCTGACCGTCCCGATCATCATCACCGTGGTCCAGAACTCCATCAGCGGGCAGGTCTACGATCCGCAGACCGGCCGCCTCGTGGCCAGCGACCTGCGCCAGCCCGACTGCGAGCGCTGGGCCTTCGAACTCTTCGACGCCCCGGCCTCCGAGGCCCGCACCGCCGCGCTGCCCGAGTGGCGCACCCGCTGCGCCGAGCTCCTGCCCGAGCTCGACAAGCGCCTCAAGTAGCGCGGCACTCCTCGTCCCCGCCCCGCCACGCGGGTCGATGGCGCGCACGACCTCGATGTCGATCACCGATTCTTGAGCAAGTAAAGGGATTTACTGGAGGCGGAGCGCGGGCACGAGGAGCCGGTACTCGCCGACCGCGTTGGTCAGCCCCGAGCCGATGAGCACCGATCCGCGCTGCGGATCCTGGCGGTAGATCTCGATGAGGATGTCGGCCATCGGGGCGCCGTCGGGGGAGATGACTCGCCCGCGCGCCAGGTTGGCCCGGTCGGCGAAGAGGTCGATGGCGCTGACGCCGTCGCCGATCTCGATGTCGCGGGTGAAGGCGCGGGCGTGGCCGTTCAGATCGGTGGGGGAGAGGGTGATGTCGTAGGTCCCCGGATCGACCTTGAGTTCGAAGCGCCCCTTGGCGTCTGCGCGCGTCGAGAAGACGCGCGAGCCCTCGAAGTCGTCCGCGTCCGACAGCCGAGTGCTGCGCATCAGGACGGCGGCGCCGGGCATGGGGCGGGCGCCGTCGGGGGACCAGGCGACGCCCCGGACGAGGGCCTTGGACTTGACCGTCAGGCCCTCGAAGGCGCCGCCCGGCGGGCCTGAAGAGGGGACGCGCAGGCCAGTGACCTCGGTGATGGCGTAGTCGGTGTCGTCGCGCGGGATCATCTGGACGGTGTAGACGCCCGGCGGCAGGTCGATGGCGAAGGCCCCCATCTCCCCCGACTGGGAGGTCCGCACGATGGTGCCATTGCCGACCGGACCCCGGAAGATCAGCGTCACGTCCTCGACCGGCTGCCGGTCGCGCTCGTCGAGCAGGATGCCCTGGATGGGCCGGCCGGTCAGGTGGAAGATGCCCAGGCTCAGGTCGCCCAGCGTCACGCTGGCGCCGGTCAGGACGATGCTCTCGGTCACGACCCTGGGCATCAGGAAGCTGCCGCTCGGGGGGGTGAAGGAGAGCCGGACGGCCTCCACGTTCTGGCGCACCAGCAGGGTGAAGGTGCCGTCCTCGGCGGTCGTCGCCAGCGTCGAGGCGCGCGCGTCCCCCGCGTCGATGGCGCTGACGCGGGCGCCCCCGACAGGGCTGACCTTGTTGTTGCGCACGTCCGTCAGGACGAGGCGGCCCGTGACCTCGATCGTGTTCTGGCGGCCCGAGAGGGTCGCGTCGTACTGGGTGTCGGCGGTGATCGGCAGCTGTCGGACCTGCTCGGGCGGGATGTCGGCGCTCTCGGGCAGGATCGTGATCTCGTACAGGCCGTTGGGCAGCAGGGCGTGGTAGCCCCCCTCCCTCCTGGCGCTGATCTGGTAGTGGGGCGTCAGCCCCGCGATGACCGGCTCGGTGCGCCGGAAGATCAGCTCCGCGTTGATGGGCTGCGGCGGGCTGTCCGCGTCGGCGCCCAGCGCCAGGACGACCCCGCGCACGAGCTTCGGGCGCTGGAACTGGAGGTCTGGCAGCGGCCTGCCCTGGGTCAGCTCGACGACCGGGAACTGCTCGGTCAACACGTCGGAGGTGTTCGAGGGCGTCAGCTGGATCGCCACCCGCTCCCGGATCGACGTCTCCACCACGCAAAACCCCTCCTCGCAGACCTCGCCCTGGGCGCAGTCACCCTCAACGAAGCACAACTGGATACCGGCCTCGGGCGCCTCGGCGGGCAACTCCAGAGCGCAGCCCGCCAGCGACGCCATCGCCAGCGCTAGATATCCGGGCAGGAGTCTGTGAACTCGACCGACCACGAGTGTACGTCCAGAAAGGCCCCCTCGGAGACTTGCGGCTCTCCGGCGGGGACCGTGATGTTGCCGTCCGAGATGAAGACCGACAGCGTGTGCCGCTCATCGTCCGACCAGCGCAGATCGCAAGGATCGAGCGTATAGGTCGATCCCGTGTAGCGGTGAAAGAGCCCCCGGAACAGGGAGCGGTTGTTGGGATCCGGCCCGGCCAGCTCGGTCTGGAGGATCGTCCCGCCGAGGACGTGGGGCGAGAACCACACGATCTCGATCTCCTCATCCGAGTTCATGTCAAAAATCTGATTGACCGAAAAGTTCACCTGAGGGGCGCTGCGAACGATGTTGACCGTCGACGAGGCCGGCGCGATGAACTCCTCGCTGATGAGCGGCGGGAAGTTCGGCGGGCTCTCCTCGACCGGGATCGCCGGGGCGAAGGGGCAGCCGGCCAGGATCGACGCCGACAACCCCAGGGCCGCCCCGCGCCATCCCGCCCTTGATCCTGCTCGCCGACCTCGCTCGTTCATCGACACCTCGCCCCAAGGTCCTGGCCTCGGGTTAGCAACGGCCGTGCCACCCGTCGACTTCCCGCCTTCAGGAGGACGACGAGGGCTTCGGAGGCGAGCGCCACGCGGCGCCTGTGACATCCTTGCCATGGTGGAGGCCCGCAAGGGAGGGGCGGAGCGTCCGCTCACTCGTCGCGCTCGCCCTCCTTCTCCAGGTGGCGGAAGATGGTCCGGGGGTCGACGCCCAGATCCCGGGCCGTCTTGGTGCGGTTGCCGTTGTTGCGCGCCAGGACCTCGTTGATGTAGCGGCGCTGGAAGCGCTCCTTGGCCTCGGCCAGGTCGACGATCTCCTCCAGATCCTCGGGCTGAAGGTCGAGGTCGTTGGCCTCCAGGATCACGCCGTCGGCCAGGATGACGGCCTTCTTGATCCGGTTCTCCAACTGGCGGATGTTGCCCGGCCAGGCGTACTTCTTGATTGCCACCAGCGCGTCCCGGCTGAAGGTCTTCTCCCCCGATCCGAACTCCTGGCAGTAGCGCCGCAGCAGGAAGTTGGCGATCAAGAGGATGTCGTCGTCCCGCTCGCGCAGCGGCGGCAGGTGCAGGGTGACGACGTTGAGCCGGTAGAAGAGATCCTCCCTGAAGGTGTTGGCCCTGACCTCCTCGTCGAGGCGCTTGTTGGTCGCCGCCACCACCCGGATGTCGACGTGCTCCGAGCGCGTGTCCCCGACCCGCGTGACCATGCGCTCCTGCAGGACGCGCAGCAGCTTGACCTGGAGGTTGAGCGGCATCTCGCCGAGCTCGTCGAGGAAGATCGTCCCCCCGTCGGCCATGTGGAACTTGCCCGGCTTGTTGGCCATCGCCCCGGTGAAGGCCCCACGGACGTGGCCGAAGAGCTCGGACTCCAACAGGTTTTCGGGGATCGCGCCGCAGTTGATCGTCACGAAGGGCTTCTTGGCGCGGTGCGAGCGCTCGTGGATCTCCCGCGCGATGAGCTCCTTGCCCGTCCCCGTCTCGCCCTGGATCAAGACGCTGACGTCGGTGCCGGCGACCTTCTCGACCTTGCGGAAGATCTCCAGCATCGAGTCCGAGGACCCGATGATGCTCCCGAAGCGCATCTGGGAGATCTGATCGGTCAGCGCCTGCTTGTCGAGCTTCAGATCGTTGACCAGCAGCGCGTTGGCGATCAACAGGCTGGCCTGGGCCGCGAAGATCGTCAGCACCTCCAGGTGCTCTCGCGTGAAGAGGTTGACGATGTTCCCATTACCCACATAGATCAGCCCCAGCAGCGAGCCCCGCGTCATCAGCGGCACGCACATGACGCTGCACAGGTTGAGGTTGACGACCGACTGCGAGGCGTTGAACTCCGAGTCGTGCAAGGCGTCCGAGACGATCAAGGGCGTCTTCGTCTGGACGACCTTGTTGATGATCGAGTCCGAGAGCTGGCTGACCGCGTCGGCGATGTTCTCCCGCTTGAGGTTGCGCGCGACGCGGACCTGGAGCCGACCCCCCTCGAAGAGGATCAACATCCCCTTGTCCGCGCCGCTGAGCGCGATGACCTCGTCCATCAAGGTCTCCAGCAGGAGCGGCACGTCGTGGTTGGACAAGAGCCGCTCGCTGAAGGCGATCAGCCGCCGGAGCGCATCCAGGCTCTCCTGCGCCAGCCCCTCGCCGCCGGCCTTCGCGCGCGGCTCCTCGTAGAGCAGGAAGTTGATCGAGGTGCGCCCGATCGTGATCTCGTCGCGGTGGTTCAACGGGTGCTTCTTGATCTTCTTGCCGTTGACCGTCACCTCGCCCCGGTGGCTGACGGCCTGCAGGAAGAAGTTCTTGCCGTCGAAGTGCACCATCGCGTGGTGCTCCTCCATCTCCCCGTCCGGGATGCAGAGGTCGTTCTCCTCGCCGCTGCCGATGCTCGTCATGCGCTTGTGAAGTTGGACGGTGCGGAAGCGCTGCTTGCCGGGGAGCCGATAGACGAGACTGGGCATCGATCGCGACCTCTTCGGGCTTGGGCGCAGGCCGCGAGGCCCTAGAAGCGCCACTCCATCTCAAACAACATCACAGGCGAGGGCAGAGCGCCGAGCGCGTCGCCACCCTCGCCCGTCGGGAGCGCGGCGCGGCCCGCCGATCCCGCCCCGGCCTCGGGCAGCGCGCCCATGGGCGTCTGTCGTGCGCTGCTCAGGATGGGATCTTCGGGGCGCTGCGTCAACTCGTCCGGCGGGCCGGGCAGCGTGCGGATCTCGATCACCTCGTCGCTGTAGTTGTACCACGCGTCCACGATCCCCACCGCCACCAGCACCACGAAGATCCCCAGCGTGATGAACTGCGTCGTCTGGAGGCTGCCCGCCAGCGCCGCGTCCTCCTCGGTGAAGAAGCCCGTGGGGCCGCGCAGCTGCGTCTCGATGAAGGCGAAGCTGCCCACGTTGATCCCCAGCGAGAGCCCCTGGGTCAAGGCCAGGAACACCCCCTTGCCGTCCTCCTCGTTCTGGAACTGCCCCAGACCAAAGGGCATGAAGACGACCCAGAAGAGGTGCTCGCGGACCTCCTTCTGGATGTAGATCGTCGTGATCGTCGGCTCCCCCTCTCCGCCGGCCCTGCCCAGCCGCGCCCGCGTCTCCTCCAGCAGATCGATGGCGTCCTGCCTCACCAGCCCCTCGGTGAAGAAGAAGTCCGGCTGGAGCCTGAGCAGCGCCTCGAACCACACCTCGGCCTTGTCGCGATCCGGCGCCTCGATGGACAGAAAGGCCAGCCCCAGCAGCCTGTACACCTCGGACCTGAGCACCTCGGGCACCCGGTCGGGGCTCTCGGCCAGCGGCTCAAGCAGCCCGACCACCTCGTCGTAGCGATCCTCGACGTAGGCCTGCTTCGCCTCGTCGATCGCCGCCACCACCTCCTGCTCTCCCTCGACACCCTCGGCGCCCACGCCCGCGTCGACCTGCTCGCCCTGCTCAGGGTCTTCAGGCCCGGCGTCGTCCTGATCGGCGTCGTCTTGACCGTCGTCGTCTTGACCGTCGTCGTCCTGATCGGCGCCGTCTGGGTCGACGGCCTCTGGCTCGGGCGAGGCGTCGACCGGCGCCTCGTCCACGGGCGGCGCCTGGGCCAGCGCAGAGCTCGGGGGCGACGCGCCGATGAGCAAGGCCAGCGCGATCAGAGCGGGGAGCGCGGGCGCGAAGCGGCCGTCTCCTGGGGGGGCGGGTTGTCGGGGGGCTTGTGCCATTGCGACTCGACGCAGGTCGTCGTAGAGCCGCCACTTATAGCACGCTCAGGGCTTCAAGTTCACGCTCAATCGCGTGGGGCGGCCCGCCGTCACGATGACCTGTCGACCCAGCGCTGGCCGCGCGCCCGCGATGCTCGGGATGACGTTGACCTTCAAGCTGCGCCGCCCGCTCTCGGGATCGATGATCGGGACGCTGATCGTGGCGTGGGAGCGGCCGTGGGCGATCTGCGACCCGGTGATGTCGTAGATCTGGACGAAGGCGTTGCGATCCTCGCCCGAGTCGACGTAGAGCGCGCCGGGCTTGAACTTGAGCTTGACGGCGACGTTGATCAGATCCCGGCCCCCGTCCGGGATCGAGGCCCGCCAGGTCTCGCACAGGGCGTGGGTGGCGGTGTACTTGATCAGGCCGCGAGGCACGCGGACCCCCTTGGAAAGTTGAGCGTTTGTATAGGGTTGGCCGTTGACCTCGACGCTGATGCCCTCCTTGGGGTTCTGGAGGCTGAAGCGCACCAGGACGAGCTCCTCCTGAACCGCGACCTCCTTGACCGGCGTCGCGTCGCCGATCGGCGCCCCGTCCTTGGCCGGATCGCCCGCCCTCGCCAAGGCCTCCTTGTCGTCCTTGCGGGCGGTGCCCTTCGGATCGTTCTTCCCGTTGGAGGCCCTGGGATCGTCGGCGTCGGGCGCTGCGATGGCCTGGGCGACGGACTCGGCGCTCACGCGCAGCGAGGTGGCCTGCTGCTGGCCGGCGACGACCGCGCGAGCCCTGATCTGCTCCTGCGCGACGGCCAGATCGCGGGTCAACTTCCGACTCTGGCGGCCCGTGGCGTCGGCCAGGAAGCGCGCGTCGTCTTCGACCTGGGCGGTGTCGACGGCGAGTACGGGGGCAGGCGTGGGCCGCTCGGGCGGCTCGTCGGGGTCCGCGCTGGCCCAGGCGACGACGCTGGCCGTCACCAGCAACATCGCCGCGGCCCCCACATAGACGTAGACCTTGCGCCGCATGTCGATGCGGCGGATGAGCCGCAGGACCTGCTCGTGCTCAGGATCGATGGCCAGGACGCGGTTGAAGTACTCCAGCGCCTGCGCCACCCTCCCGGCCTTGAGCGCCTCCCGGCCTCGACGCTCCAGCACCTCGAGCAGGTGCCCACGCAGCCGCACGGTCGTCCCTCTGGCCTCCACGAGGTAGCTCGCCAGCCACGCGTCGACCTCGCCGAGGTTGCAGTCATCGAGGAAGGCCTTGAGGCTGTCGCGCAGCGCGCTCATCGATTCGAAGCGATCCTCGGCGTCGCGCTCCAGGCACCGGTCGATGATCCTCGACAGCGTCCGCCCCACGCGCGGGTTGACCATCTCGGCTTCGGTGTAGTTCCCCTCCAGGATGGCCTTGAGCACCAGCGGCGGGTTGGACCCCGTGAAGGGCAGCTCGCCAGTGGCCGCAAAGTAGAGCAGCGTCCCGAGGCTGAAGACGTCCGCCCTGAAGTCCAGCGGCAGCCCCTCGATCATCTCCGGGCTCATGTGCGCCGGCGAGCCCAGCAGGGTCCCCGTCATCGTCATCGCGTGGGCGTCCAGGATCTGCGCGATGCCGAAGTCCATCAGCTTGAGCACCCCGTCCTCGCAGATCATCACGTTCTCGGGCTTGATGTCCCGGTGGATGATCCCCAGCTCGTGGGCGTGCTGCACCGCCTCGCACAGCTGCACCCCCATCATCGCCGCGACCTCGGGGTGCGCGATCGGCCGGTCGTCGATGAAGTCCCGCAGCGTCTTGCCCCGGATGAACTCGGTGACGATGTAGCTGCGCGTGCTGCCTGCTTCAGAAAAGTCGTATATCTGCAATATGTTAGGGTGGGAGAGCTTGGCGACGGCCTGCGCCTCGCGCTCAAAGCGCGCCCTGGACTCGGCCCGGTTCTGCAGGTGGGGGTGCAGGACCTTGATGGCGACCTGGCGCTGGAGCACCGTGTCGCGGCCTCGGTAGACCACGGACATGCCGCCCTGGCCGACCTCCTCCTCGACACGGTACCTTCCGAGGTGCTCGCCGATCATGCCCGAGTATGACATCTTGAAGGTCGCTCCTGCCCCCTGGATGGGACGATTCTAGGCAGCCGCGCCGCTCGATGTAAAGGCGCCGCCCCGCGAGCCCGCGAGGCGCCCGCGCAGACAGAGCGATCGCGGCGCTGCGGACCTACAACGCGACCCTGAACAACGTTCGTCCGAGCTGAAAGGTCTGCCCGTCCGACAGCGCCACCTCCTCGCGGATCGACACCATCACCCCGCGCGCGCTCAGCGATCGGATCACGAAGCCGCCCTCGACCCGCCGGATCGCGGCGTGCTCGTCCGCCATGCGCTCGTCGGCCCCGAAGGCCAGCTCGCCCCGCGTTCGCCCTATCGCCAGCCCCTCCCCGACGAAGTAGACCCCGACGACCTCACCCCCGGCGCGCTTCAAGAGCAGCCTGGTCGGGTCCGCGTACCCCGCGCCGCCAAGCTCGACGGTGTCCTCCTCCTCGCGCGGATCCCAGGACGACCGGAAGATGAAGCGCTGGCCGCCGACGAGCATCGAGTCCTTGTCCGACAAGCGCCGATCGCCCTCGATCCGCACGTGGACGCCGTTGAGCGACCCCATGTCCTTGATGGAGACCTTGCCCCCGGCGACGAGGAGCTGCGCGTGCCACGGTGACGCGGCCTTGTCGCTCGACAACAGGATGTCTCCCTCCTCTCGACCGATGAAGTGGCGGCCCTGCTCCAGCCTGTGGGCCGTGTGGACGCTCCCGTCCGCGTCGAGGCGCTCCAGCTTGATCGCCGCGCTCTGGACCAGGATGGCGCCGACCTCCGTCCGGGTCACCGCGTCCGGCTCGCCGTCTCCCGCCAGGAAGACGCGCGGCCCCCGCGCCTTTGCGCCCGCCCCGGCGCCCTGCAACGCCGCCTCGATCGCCGCCTCCGCCGACGGGTCTTGCGGCCCATCTCCCTTGTCGCGCTCGACGGCGGCCTCCCTCGTCGCCTCAGCCGGGGCGTCCTCCGAGGGCTCATCGCCCATGACAAAGAGCGCCCCGAGCTTCACGACCTCGCCCAGATCCTGCGCCGGATCGGGAGACAGGGGGTAGGGGGAGACCAGCGTCGGGGCCTCCATTGGCGGATCGAACGCCCCCTCCGAGCGCGCGCGGACCGCGGCCTTGACCGCGGCCTTGAGCCTCATCGCGGCTTCGGATGTGCGGAGGTCGGAGGCGCCCTGTGCGGGGAGGGGCGGGGGAGCGGGGGTCGAAGCGCGCGCCTTGAGCTCGGAGCCTGACGGAGATCCCGGCCTCGCGCTCGACGCCGCCCCGATCTGTCCGGTGGGCGGCGCCTCGGCGGCCTTGACGTCGACGGGGACGATGCCCCGGCCAGGGACGTAGGCGACGGCGACCCCCGGCGGTGGAGCCGCCTCAGGTCGGGCGATCTTGCGCACGACCGTGGCGATCTCCCGGGTCGGCAGCGGGGGCGGCGTCCTCCCGGATGCCGGGGCCGCCGCCTCTCCCAGCCTCCGCTTGATGGGCTTCTCGAGCGCCGCGCGAGGCGTCGGGGCGCGCTGTGGGCGCGACTCCGAGGGAGTGCCGAGGTCGTCGGAGATCTCGGCGGAGGTGAAGATGTCCTCCTCATCGAGGTTGAAGGGGACCTCGCGGGACTTGTTCCGAAGGGGAGCTTGCGGCTCGGGGCGGTGAACCAGCGTGACGCCGCCCTTGTCGCTCTGGCTGTAATCGAGGACGGCGTCGTCCAGGGGCACCTCGGGCTCCCCGGCGCCCTCCTTGGCGTTGGCCTTGGGCTCGACCTTGGGCAAGGTGACGGGCAACCAGGCCTGACAGCGCACGCAGCGCTTCCGCTCGCTGGCGTTGAGCGCGCCACATCGCGGACAGTCGATCATCGGCGGGGGGCCTTGACGGCGACAGGCGTCAGGGTGAGCTGATCGCCGGAGATCTGCAGGGGGAGGATGCCCAGGGTGTCCTTGCCCTGCTGATGGAGGGTGACGTAGGCCAGGCTCGGGCGCTGGTTCCTGGGGTGGAGGCCGATGTGGTGGACGGTGACCTCCGGGTTGAGATCCTCTTGCACGCGGGCGGCGACGGGGCCGTTGGCGAAGGGTCCGTAGGTCGTCGACTCGTCCTTGTTCAGCCGGCCCTCGCGCATGATGAGCCTCTTGTGCTCCCCAAGCTCCAGCTTGCACCGCTTGCCGTGGATCCCGAGCCACCACTGGCCCTCGGCGCCTTGGGCCGCCGCTGCGCCGTCGTCCGAGGGGCCATCGTCGAAAGCCGGCGCCGCGTCTGGCTCGTCGCCCTTCGCGGCGTCGCCGCTCTCCGCCGCGACGGCGGGATCGGCGATCGCCTGCGGCGGTGTTTCTTCGACGTCGGCGGCGGGCGCGGTGGGGGCGGCCTCATCCTCGTCGGGCTTTGCGTCTGCGACCTCGGCAGGCGCCTGATCGGGGGCGAGGTCGGGGGCCTGGCTCTCGTCGGGCGCCGCGACCTCGGCCTGCTCGGCGGGCTTGAGGCCAGCGACGAGGGCGACGCCGGAGGCCATCATGACGAGGGCGGTGAGGCCGGAGATGATCAGCCTGCGGCGCGCCTGGTGGCGCTGCTCGTCGAGCCGCAAGTGGCCGTCGATAGTAGGTTTTTTTCCCATCTGGGGCGCCGATCGGTTGAGGGTTGAGGGGGAGCCGGGCGAGGCCGCGCGTCCCCTTTGTGGCTGTCTCGGAGTATTACCAGAGGGCCCGGACCTTGACCAGCCCCGGCCTTGATTCCGAGGGGGGCGCGGGTGCCCCAGGCGAGGTGGGAAGCAGGGGCGGCCCTGGTGACATGTTGATTGGAGGGCGCAGAGCTTCGACGTGGGTGTCGGTTGGGTGTATGCTGCGCGGCGTCTGTGGGATTGGTTTTCGAGGTTCAGGTTTCCAACATGCGGCGTGGAGGGAGAGAGATGAGGCGAACTGAGGTGGTGTTGTTGGCCCTGGTCGCGGGGTTGTTGATCGTGACGGCGGGTTGCGAGACTCCGAACTCGGCTGAGCCTGCGGCGGAGCCGGTGGTGGAGGCCCCGAAGGCCGAGGCCCCGATCGAGGGTTCGAAGGCGGCGCCCGATGAGGGTGCGAAGGCGGACATCTACACGTTGGACGCGGCGGCGGTGACGGTCGCGGTGGGATCGAAGGCCGAGGGCGCGATCACGATCACGCCGGCCTCGGGCTACAAGATCAACGAGATGTACCCGTGGTCGGTGGATCTCAAGGGCGGCGAGAACCTGACGGTGGCCGAGTCGCTCAAGAAGGACGCCTGGTCCTTGTCGAAGGAGAAGGCGTCGGTGACCTTCCCGGTGGAGGCCAAGGCGGCGGGGGAGGGCGAGCTGACGGCCAGCGTCAAGTTCAGCATCTGCAATGAGGAGAAGTGCGAGCTCTTCAAGAAGGACGTGTCGATCAAGGTCGCCGCGAATTAGGCAGTCCGTCGCGCGGGGTCGCGCGAAGAGGGCAAGGAGAAGCCATGGGGAGCGGGAAGGCCGACGTCTTTCTCGGGGATCTGTCGAAGCGGGCCAGAGAGAGCTTCGTGGAGCATCGGCGGCTGCTGAGCTTTACGCAGTTCGTCGAGCTGGTCATGGAGCACCCGATGCGCTTTGCGCGCAGCTCGGCGCAGTATGTGCGGGACTGCTTTGACCACTTCGGGGTCGAGGAGTTCGAGACGGTGCTTGGCCGTCGCAAGCACTACAAGCTCTTTGATTGTCCCTTTGACGGCGGGCGGGATCGGCTCATCGGGCAGGAGGAGGCGCAGGCCTCGGTCTACCAGATCTTGACGAGCTTCGTTCAGGACGGGCGGATAAGGCGGCTGGTGCTGCTGCACGGCCCCAACGGCTCGGCCAAGAGCAGCTTGATCGGCTGCGTCCAGCGGGCGCTGGAGGCCTACAGCCACACGGACGAGGGGGCGCTCTACCGCTTCAACTGGATCTTCCCGGCGGACAAGATCGCGCGGGAGTCGATCGGCTTCGGCGGGTCAGGGCGGACCTCGCCCTCGACGTCGAGCCGGGACACCTACGCCTTCCTCGACGATCTGGACGTCGACGCCAAGCTGATCGACGAGCTCAAGGACAACCCGCTATTCTTGATCGAGCCCGGCGCGCGCCGACGGCTCCTTGAGCAGAGCCTCCCGGCGGGGGCGGACTTCAAGCTCTCCGATTACATCCTGCGCGGGGATCTCTCGCACAAGTCCAAGCGCATCTACGAGGCGCTGTTGACGGCCTACCAGGGCGACCTCAAGGCCGTGACGCGGCACGTGCAGGTCGAGCGCTTCTTCGTCAGCCGGCGCTACAGGATCGGGGCGGTGACGGTCGAGCCCCAGTTCAGGGTCGACGCCGGGGCCAGGCAGGTGACCGCGGACAGGTCGCTTCAGAGCTTGCCGGCCAGCCTCCAGAACCAGACGCTCCACGAGCTGGTCGGGGATCTGATCGACGGCAACCGGGGGGTGGTCGAGTACAACGATCTGCTCAAGCGCCCCCAGGAGTACAACCGCTACCTGCTGGCCACGAGCGAGAAGGCCACCGTCTCGCTCGATCACGCCAACGTCCACCTCGACGCCGTCCTGCTCGGCAGCGCCAACGAGACCTACCTGTCGGCCTTCAAGGGCAGCCCTGAGTACCCCAGCTTCAACGCCCGCCTGGAGCTGGTCCGCATGCCCTACCTGCGCGACTTCAGGGTCGAGCAGCGGATCTACGAGGAGCAGATCAGCGCCACCGAGATGGGCAAGCCCATGGCGCCGCACAGCACCTACGTCGCGGCGCTCTGGGCGGTGCTGACCCGGCTCAAGCGCCCCGAGCCGGAGCGGCACCCCGAGGGCGTCCGCGGGCTCATCGAGCACCTGTCCCCGCTGGAGAAGGCCGATCTCTACGCCGACGGGGCCGTGCCCGAGGGCCTGAGCCCCGATCAGGCCCGCGGCCTCAGGGCCGCCGTGCCCGTGATGATGGACCTCGGCGCCGACGGCGATGTCTACGAGGGGCGCTACGGCGCCTCGCCGCGCGAGATGAAGGGGCTGCTCCTGAGGGCCGCGCAGCTGTCGACCTACCCGCACCTGTCGCCGCTGGCGATCTTCGACGAGCTGCGCCGCCTCGTGCGCGAGACGAGCGTCTACCAGTTCCTCCAGATCAAGCCCGACGGGGAGTACTACCACCACGAGCACTTCATCGACGTGGTCACCGAGCGCTACCTCGACCTGCTCGACAAGGACGTGCGGTCGGCGATGGGGCTCATCGACGAGGCGCGCTACGGCGAGTACTTCCAGCGCTACATCGACCACGTCACCCACTGGCTGCGCAAGGAGAAGCTCTACAACCGGGCCACCGGCCGCTCCGAGGAGCCCGACGAGGGCCTGATGAAGGAGGTCGAGGCCGCCATCGCCGGCGGCTCGAGCGCCGAAGCCTTCCGCAATGACATCATGGGCTCGATCGCGGCCTGGAGCATCGACCACCCCGGCCAGCCGATGTCCTACCCCGCGATCTTCCCGAGGCATTTCGAGGCCTTGCGCGCGGCCTACTACGAGGAGCGCCGAGAGCAGATCTGGCGCATCAAGCAGAACCTCTTGAGCCACCTGGGCGAGTCGTCCTCGTCCATGTCGACCGAAGAGGCCCAGCAGGTCCGCGTCACGCTCGACGCGCTCCAGAGCAAGCACGGCTACACGGCCGAGAGCGCGCGCGAGGCGATCGTCTTCCTCATCAAGCACCGCTACGAGGGTTAGGGCGCCGGGGAGGGACAACCCCAGGCGATTGACAGCCCCCGACCTCAATCGCTATTAGGGAGGGGGATTCGGCAGATGGCAGCACAAGGGAAGAAGGAGATGAAGACATGAGCATGACAACCAGACGCCGCGCCGGCCTCCTCCTGGGGCTCTGCATCGCGGTGGCGGTGTCGGCGTCGACGATGGCGTCGGCCGACGAGATCGCCGACCTCAAGGAGAAGGTCCAGGAGTACACCGTCCGGCTCGGCGAGCTCGAGAAGAAGGACAACGATCTCCAGTCGGCCATCGGGGACATCAAGCTGACCCAGCTCTGGATCAACGAGGCCCAGGCCCAGATCATCAAGGAGGAGGAGGAGACCGCCAAGCGCTACCTGCGCCGGGTCGAGATCTCTCTGGCCATGATCGACGCGGTCATCGAGACGGCCAAGGTCGAGAAGACCGCCTTCGAGCGAGAGTCGGCCGCCATCGCCATGGAGAAGGAGGCCTTCGAATCCAAGGCCAACCTGGAGAAGGCCGAGCTCGAAGAGCGCAAGCTCATGCAAGAGGTCACGGCCGGCTCGGACAAGAGCAAGGAGGGCAGCAAGTGATGCGTTGGAATCAAATGGTGTCCCGCGTCCTGATGGGGGCCTGCCTCGCGGCCCTGGTGACCACGGCCCTGGCCTGCGAGCCGCCGCCCAAGCCCAAGGAGCTCGTCGACTTCGAGGCCCTGCGCCAGAGCAAGGACACCGAGGAGCTGGCCAAGCTCGCCGAGGTCAAGGAGGTCATGGCCCACAGCGAGCAGTTCCACGTCATCGCCATGGAGGCCTACGACGACGAGGATCTCGAACGGGTCAAGGAGTACGCCGTCCTGGGCACCATGAAGTACCGCACGGCCAAGGCCGTCCTGGACCGCAACCGCGCCACCGAGCGCATGACCCAGGCCAACGAGAAGTACGTCCGCGATCAGACCGTCCGCAACAAGAACAACGAGAAGCGCGAGCAAATCGACAAGACCATCACCGTCCTCAAGGACCAGATCGCCCTCAAGGGCCAGATGGCCGCCAGCAAGCTCGAGAGCGAGACCGAGCGCGAGAAGGCGCGACAGCTCGCCACCGAGAAGGAGAAGCAGCTCGGCGCCCAGGAGGCGCTGGCCGCCGCTCAGGTCCGCCGCACCGAGGCCGAGGGCATCAAGGCCGACACCTTCGCCCCAGGGAGCTTCAACAAGGCCAACAACGCGCTCAAGGCCGCCGAGCGCTTCATGACCAACAAGGACTTTGACCGCGCCGCCCAGGACGCCGTCGAGGCCCAGCTCCTCTTCGCCAAGGCCATCGAGGAGGCGCTGCCCTCCTTCAAGGCCGAGCAGGACACCGTCAAGCGCGACGACACCAACAAGAAGCTCTTCGAACAGGCCCACTCCACCTTCCGCGATCTGGTCAAGATCGACGGCCGCGGCATGGTCATCACCGTCGACGAGCTCTTCAAGACCAACAAGGACGCCATCGACCCCAACAGGATGTTCCTGCTCGACGTCGTCGACAAGCTCGCCAAGGACTTCCCCGACTACCAGCTCATGATCGCCGGACACACCGAGAAGGCCGGCAATGCCACCCGCAACATGACCCTGTCGCAGAGCAGGGCCCAGGTCGTCCGCGACTTCTTCCTCCAGCGCAGCATCCCCGCAGGCCGCATGCAGACGGCCGGCTACGGCAACACCCAGCTTGCCTTCGAGAACCGCGGCAAGGAGCGCCTGCGCAACAACCGCGTCGAGATCATCTTCCTCTACAAGTAGCCCGCCGACCCCCTTTCTGGTGCCGCGCCCCCTTTGCCCCTATCCTGACCCTGCCGCCGGACGTCAGCGAGGGGCCAAGGCCTTGATTACGCCCACATCACCACGCTCTCATCCCCTCCGTCTAGACGCTCCTCACGACGGGCCTCCAGGGCTCGCCTGCGTGCGCCGCCGGCTCGTCCTGTGGACCCTCGCGCTCGGCGCCCTCGCCCCTGGCTGCATCATGGCCGGCAATGCGGGCACCCTGGGCGCCAGCAGCCTCACCAACCCCGTCGACGACGGCACCGTCGATCTGAGCCTCGACCGGCGCGCCTTCATCATCGGCACCGCCTTTGACTTCAGGGTCGCCCGCGTCGTCACCAGCCTTGAGATGGTCACCCACGAGCCCCTCGTCGGCCTGACCCCCGACCAGCGGCTCGATCCCACCATCCAGGACAAGAGCTACGTCGAGCGCCGCCTCCTGCGCCTCGACGTCCCCGCCCTGACCCTCTGGGAGTTCAGAGAGGGCCGGATCGGCTACCCCGGCCTCATCCCTCACCGCCACAGCCTCGATCTCTGGGCCCGCGCCGGCACCGCCGACCTCGACGGCGACGCCGGCGGCTTCTTCGGCGGCGCCCTGACCTACTACCGCACCGGCGCCTTCGCCGTCGCCCTGACCCTGGACCGCTGGAATGAGCCCGCCGACATCCGTGCCCTGCGCGCCGACGGCGTCAACCGCACCTTCGCCGGCGACACCTTCGGCTGGGTCGTCGGCTTCGAGGTGACCCTGGCCGCCGGCGAGTACGCCCTCGACATCATCAACGAGCTCCTGGGCATCGACGAGCGCATTCGACAGGGCGGGCGGCGCTTCGGAGGCGCTCCATCCCCTGGTGGCGCGGGTTGGCTTGCTGATCCTCAGGTGAGGTATTAACTTCACCGAGAAAGGACGCGCGGTGGCCTTCCCCCCACCTGGACTTGCCCACCCATGAGAGACCCCAAGACCCCCAATGTGACCTCCCACGCCGACGACGCCTCATCGGACTTCGACGATCCTCCGATGGTCCGCCTGCCGGGCAGCGACCTGACTCGCCAGGCCATTCGCAACATTGCCCTTGCCCCCAAGGATCCCGCGCACACCGACAGCGCCGAGATCCCCGCCACCGCGGCCTCCATCCCCACCATCCGCGGGAGAGTCACCGAGCGTCTCAAGGAGGCCCCCGGCCGCGCCACCCACGAAGACGCCCTGCGCTTCAAGACCAGCTTCGCCGCCTTCAGGTCCGATCCCGCCGACGAGCGCGGCGCGCTCGCCCTGGCCTGCCTCGTCCTGGAGCAGATCCGCCGACACGGCGGCGCCCAGGTGCCCGCCCGAGCGCTGCGCGAGCCCCTTGATCGACTCCTGGCCGGCTTCGATCACCAGGAGGCCATGGCCATCGAGGTCGAAGCCTACGAGATCTTCGAGTGGCTCGGGCAGAGCATCGACCCAGGCATGGCCGAGGCGACCCCCTCCCACGACGAAGACCAGAGCGCCCCCAACCACGGCGTCATGGTCACCCTCGAAAAGGCCATCGCGCTGCGCCGCGACGTCATCCTGCAGTACTTCACCGGCGGCCGCGTCGAGCTGACCCGCCGAAAGGTGACCCCCCTGCGCATGGAGGCCGAAAAATACCTCCACGCCTACTGCCACAAGCGCCAGGACGACAGAGTCTTTCGCATCAGCCGCATCCGACAGGTCGCCTGGGTCCACGGCTCGCCACCCGAGGGGCTGCCGCCCCTTGATCCGCCCCCCGAGACCGAGGCGCCCCCTCCCGAGCACCACCGGCCTCCGCTCCGCGCTGAGGCGTCCCGCGCCGAGGCGTCCCGCGCTGAGGCGTCCCGTGCTGAGGCGTCCCGTGCCGAGGCGTCCCGCGCCGAGACCCCCCGCGCCGAAGCGCGACGTGTCGAGGCGACCCGTGCCGAGACGACCCGTGCCGAGACGACCCGCGTTGAGGCTCCACGCGCCGAGGCGACCCGCGTCGACCCTCGCGACAAGCTCCGCCGCGCGCCCCGCGATCCTCAGATGTCGCTCCTCCAACCCCAGACCAACGAGGACGGATAGCCCTCCTGCGCGCCTCAACCCTGCGCGCCCTCGCCGTGCGCCTTGTGCGGCCTCGGGCGCATCTTCTATGATGGTGATCGCGGGTGACCCTTCGGCGCCGCACACCCACCCGGAACCTCAACGACGAGCGCAACGTGAACCAACCCATCACCGAAGAGTTCATCGCCGCCCTGCCCAAGACCGATCTGCACGTCCACATCGACGGATCCCTCCGGCTTGGCACCCTCATCGAGCTGGCCAAGGACCGAAAGGTGACCTTGCCCTCCTTCACCGAGGAGGGCCTCAAGGACACCGTCTTCAAGGAGCGCTACACGAGCCTGGCCGAATACCTCCACGGCTTTGCCTTCACCTGCGCCGTCCTCCAGGACGAGGAGGCTCTTGAGCAGGTGGCCTATGAGCTGGCCTGGGACAACATCAACGAGGGCGTCCGGTACATCGAGCCCCGCTTCGCGCCCCAGCTCCACATGCACCCGGACCTGGACATCGAGCGCGTGCTGCTCTCCGTCCACCGCGGCTTCAAGCGCGCCAAGGACGAGTTCAACCGCACCGACGCCGTCCGCACCGGCCAGGAGCCCGGCTTCGAGTACGGCATCATCGTCTGCGCCATGCGCTACTTCAACGAGCACTTCTCGAAGTATTACGCCAGCATGATGAAGGTCCACCCCTACGCCCCCGAGCGCTCCATCTACGGGATGGCCTCGCTGGAGCTGGCCCGGGCCACCGTCGGCATCAAGCGCGAGTACGGCCTGCCCATCGTCGGCTTCGATCTGGCCGGCCGCGAGGACGGCTACCCCGCCGAGGACCACACCCAGGCCTACGCCTACGCCCACAAGCACTTCCTCAAGAAGACCGTTCATGCCGGCGAGGCCTACGGCCCGGAGTCGATCTTCCAGGCCATTACGGATCTTCATGCCGACCGCATCGGCCACGGCTTCAACCTCTTCAGCCCGTGGACCATCGGCGACCGCTCCATCCGGGACAAGCAGGCCTACATTCAAGAACTCAGCGAGTACATCGCCGACCGCCGCATCACCATCGAGGTCTGCATCACCAGCAACCTCCAGACCAACCCCAACCTCAAGAGCATCGACCACCACGCCTTCGGCGAGATGCTCCGCCACAAGCTCTCCGCCACCTTCTGCACCGACAACCGCCTCGTCTCCAACACCACGATGACCGCTGAGCTCATGCTGGCCGTCAAGCACTTCGGCCTCTCGGCCAACGACCTCAAGCACTGCATCATCTACGGCTTCAAGCGCTCCTTCTTCCCCGGCTCCTACCTCGAAAAACGCAACTATGTCCGCGGCATCATTGACTATTATGAGTCCGTCGAGCGCACCTTCGGGATCGTCAAGGAGCACTCCGCGTGATCCTCCCCCTTCATGCCCGCGCCCCGCTGGCCTCGGCACCGCCCAGGGCCCCCCTCACCCTCGACCGCGCCCTTCAGCGCCGCCTCGCCCTCGCCCTCGCGCTCGCCGCGATCGGCGCCGCGACCCTCGGCTGCGGCGAGGAAGGGGAGGGGGCCGCGCCGCCCGGCGAGCGGGCGCTCCTGGTCGGCCAGTGGCTCATTGAAGATCCCGTCTCGCCCGTCACCGCGACCTTCCAGGCCGACGGCGCCTACCGCGTCGAGCAGGACTTCGGCGCCACGCCCTTCGTCCAGGAGGGAGCGTGGGCGCTCGACCGCCCTCACACCCTCGTCCAGACCCACGCCGCCGGCCGCAGCACCGAGGCCATCTTCGTCGACGCCGACCGCCTCGTCATCAGCGGCGTCCTCGCCCGCGTCGGGGAGGCTTCGGGGGCCGGGATCGAGGGGGCCTGGGAGACGAGCAGGACCGTCGAGACGGCGGGGGCCGGCGGCGAGCTCATCCTCTCCTCGCACACCGAGCGCGCCGTGACCTTCGACGCCACGGGCCGCGGCGCCGTGCGGACCTCCACCGAGCGCGGCGGCCCAGACGGCGCCGCCGAGCCCCCCGTCGTCGAGGACGGCACGCTGACCTGGGTGGCCGCCGACGATGGCGCGACCTTCACCCTCTCCGGCGACCTGCGCGGCGACTTCACCCTCATCGGCGATCAGCTCGTCCCCCTCGACGGCGCATACCAGCGCCAGTAACCTCGCCAGCGATCCTGTCGAGATCGGCGAGTTGGCATCTTGATGTGCTTCGCCGCGGCTGGAGCGTCCTGGTCGATGTGCCGGTCGGAGGGATCAGGGGAGGATCGCGCCGAGGAAGATCTCCTCAAGGCGATCCTGGCGGGATCGCAGGCCTTCGGCGAACTCCGGCGCGACGAAGACGCGCACCTTCTTGACCACCTTGAGGAAGTCGCCTGAGATCGCGCGGACGACGGCGCTGATGTCCGTCAGCCGCCGCCTGCGGTGGCCGGCCAGCGCCGGGAAGGCGACCTCGACGTCCTCGAAGTGATCCTTGTCCCGAGGGGGCGTGTCGATGACGAGGCCGCCCTCGGGGATGTCGATCCCGAGATCCTCCCGAACGGCCCGCCGCAGCGCCTCGGTGACTTGCCGCAGGCCCGCGCTGTCCAGGCCCATGAGGTGCTCGTAGGCGGCGGTCGTGCGCGGCTCGTCGAAGAGCCGGCTCAAGGTCACGACCCGCTTGTAGAGGGCGCGGCGGTGGCCGGTCATGCCGCCGAGGATGCGGCGCGCGTCGCTGTCGGCCGGGGCCAGCGACATGAGCCAGTCGAGCATGGCGGCGTCGGCGCGGCCGAGCAGGTCGTCGACGAGCTGGAGCCTGTCGTCGGGCAGCACGCCGCAGCGCTGGAGGTCGGCCATGGAGGCCTCCACCATGGCGCTGACCGAGCGGACGGTGTGGTGCCAGTAGGCCTCCGAGAACATCGTGTAGCGGCAAAAGATGAATATCTCCGCGGGGGTACGCCCCTTGGCCGTCACCGCGATGGAGCGCCCGTCCTCGGCCACCGTCAGGCTGTCGAGCAGCCGCTGGCGGT
Organism: Pseudomonadota bacterium; assembly: GCA_005804885.1. Lineage (GTDB taxonomy): Bacteria > Myxococcota_A > Bradymonadia > Bradymonadales > SYOX01. The sequence goes on along the minus strand of SYOX01000381.1, from coordinate 30,720 downwards.
CGTAGTTGCGCCCGTAGGGGACCCCCATGTGGAGGCTGTCGCGGCCCAGGTAGTCCATCTTGTCCGCGTCGATCCCCGAGGAGATGATCGAGGCCAGCAGCGCGTCCACGTCCCGCCCGTGGCTGCCCCTCGGCCGCGCGATGAAGGCGATCACCCGCTCAGGATCGATCCCCCATTGCTCCGACAGGATCTCGGCCAGGCTCCGATCCCCGCGCCACCGGGGCAGATCGCCTCGGATGATGTCGGCGGCGATGTCCTCGTGCCTCGGCGTGTCGTTGCCCTTGAGGTGCAGCGCCTCGAGCGAGTGGGCCATCGGGTAATGCCCGATGTCGTGCAGGAGCGCGGCGGCCAGGACCGTCAGCAGGTCCGCCTCGTCGACCCGCTCGGCGAAGGCCGGCACTTCGAGCAGGTGGTTGAGGTACTGGCCGGCGGTGAAGAAGACCCCCAGCGAGTGCTCAAAGCGCGTGTGGACCGCGCCGGGGTAGACCATGTGGGTCGGGCCGAGCTGGGTGACCTGGCGCAGCCGCTGGAAGGCCGGGTGATCGACGATCGCCATCGTGCGCGGCGTCATCGGCACGCTGGTGGTCGGCGGCAGCCGCACATGGACCTGCCCGGCCCCCTGGCCGAGCTCAGGGATTCGCGCCGCCATCAGTGCCCCAGGATCATCGCTCGGGCCTCGGCGCAGGTGGCCGGCTCGCGGCCCGCCTCCCGCGCCACCCTCGCCAGCGCCTCGATGAGCGGCCCGTTGCCGTCCACGTGCGCCCCGTCCGGCAGATAGAAGGTGTCCTCGACCCCCGTCCTGAGATGCCCGCCCAGCTCCGCCGTGCGCGCATGAACAGGCCAGACCTCCTGGCGACCGATCACGATGGACTGCCACCGGCTCCCGGCAGGCATCTCGTCGACCAGGATGGGCAGCAGATCCGCGCGGGCCGGCATCCCGCTGGCGACTCCCATCACCAGCGAGATGTGCGAGGGCGCCTTGAGGATACCGACCTCCTGGAACATCCCCACCGAGCGCACGATCCCCGTGTCGAAGCACTCGCACTCCGGCACGACCTCCAGCGCGTCCATCACCTTGAGCGTCCGCCCGATCTTCTCGACGCTGTTGTCAAAGAGCATCGGCGGCCACGCCCACGCGCCCCCCTTGCGGGTCCGCAGGTAGTTGAGCGAGCCGGCGTTCATCGCCGCCATCTCCGGCTTGACCCGCTCCAGGCACGCCATCGGCCCGCTGATGTCGTCGCCCATCACCCCCGTCGTCAGGTTCAGGATCACCTCCGGCACCTCGGCCCGGATCGCCGCGCAGATCGCCTCGGCCACGTCCGGATCCCACGACGGCAAGCGCCCCATCCCAGGCTCCTGCCGCCTGAAGTGGACGTGCATCACCGAGGCCCCCGCGTCGTGGGCCCGCCGCGCCTCGGCCGCCATCTGCGCCGGCGTCACCGGCACCGGGTGCTGCGCCGGGTCCGTCAAGACCCCCGTCAGCGCGCATGTGATTATCGCCTTGTCGCCGCCCATGATCCCCCCAAGGTGAGTGTCCGCTCACATGGAGATACCACGCCCCGATCCGACCCGGCAAGGTCGACGAGCGCCCGCAAGGGGTCGGGCAGGTTGGCACACTCCACCCCCTGTCCCCCTCCTCGTTCCACGAGGAGGGGGGACGCTTGAATTACGGGCACGGTGGTTCGGGGGGCGGGCCGCAAGAGCCATTGCCGGGATCGCTGGCCGCCTGGGGCGGGTCGTGATGTCGCCGGGGCGGGATTCGATCCACCACCACCCGTAATACGAGCGTCCCCCCTCCTCGTTCCACGAGGAGGGGGACAGGGGGTGGAGTGCGAACCACCGTGCCCGTAATCCGAGCGTTCCCCCTCCTTGCGCAGCGAGGGCAGTGCCCTTCGGGAGCCAGTGGCTCACGGGGGACAGGGGGTGGAGTGTGGGGCTGGAGTGCGAGGAGGTCAGTCGTAATAGAAGCCAACGTCGTCTTCGGTGACCTCTTCGACGTAGTTGTCCACGTCCCAGTCCTGGAGTTGGACGGGGCCGATCACGACGCCGTCGCCCTCGCGCGCGATCCTGAGATCGAAGATCAGCTCGATGGCGGTGTCCTCGTGGAGGACGACGCGGCGAGTCTCCATGGCGGGCGGGGTGACCACGCAGATGATCTCGAGGTGCTCGGGTCGGCCGTCGCGCAAGAACCAGTCCCTGAACCAGCTCTGGAGGTCTTCGGTCGCCTCGCCCTCGTCGGCGTTGGAGGTGACGGAGACGCTCAGCTCGTCGGTGGAGAGGTAGAGGCCGCGTGAGCCGAGCGCTCGCTTTACGAGCCGGGCGGCCTCCTCGCCGCGGGCTTCGAGGGTGCCGCGCGCGAACTCGATGGCGCAGATCAGGGCCTGCTCGGTGAGCGGGATCTGAGCGGCGAGATCGCGGCGGAAGGGGAGGGCGCGGCTCCTGGCGTCGCCTCGGTCGACGTCTCCGTCGGGATCGAGGGGGTCGGTCAGGACGACGTCGGTCAAGATGTAGCCGAGATCCTTGAGTTGTCGAGTCCAGAGGGCGGCGTGGCCCGAGGTCGTCAGGAGGGCTTGCAGCGCGTCGAGGGCGACCTCGGGGAGCCTGGCGTGGGGCCATTGGGAGAGGGCGTCGAGGAGATCGCGGGCGGAGCCGGAGATGCGGCCGGGCCGCTGGCGAGGGAGGGCGGCGATCTCATCGTCGAGGGGGTCGTGATACAAGGCGCGGAGGGTTTCGAGCAGGGCTTTGAGATCCAAGGTGCCTCGCGTTTCCTCAGCGGGGGTTGGGGCGGCGCTTCGGGCCGCCGTGGTGGGCCGCGCCGTGGTCCGGCGCGGCCAGCGGGTGGGGGAGTCAGGAGAGGTTGTTCCTGGCGATGAACTGGTCGAGGCCGCCGAGGGCGTTCTTGCGGATGGCGTTCTGGACGGGGGGCGCCCAGCCGAGCAGCTTGCCCTTGAGGCCGAGGGCCATGCCGGCCCAGGCGGTCAGGTTGAAGTCGTCGGTGTGCCGGATGATCTTGCCGTCCTTGAACTCGAAGGAGGCGTCGATGCGGTTGTGGACCTTCTGGCCGGTGACGCTGAAGGTGTAGTGGGCCTCCCAGTGGGCACGGCCAGTGGTGTCGTCGGCGCTGAGGTCGGAGAACTCGATGACCAGATCCTTGCCCCGCTCGCAGAGCATGTGCCACATCGCGCCGGCCTTGAAGCCCTTGAGATCCTTGAAGACCGGGTCGGAGAACTCGATCTCGGGGTGGTAGCAGGCGGCCATGCCGGCGTGATCGCGCTTCTGGAAGGCCGTGTAGAAGCGCTTCAGGAGCTCCTGGTTCGGGTGCATGTCGGGGTCCCTCAAGGGTGTGGAGCGGTGTCTGAACAGTGTCCCCGCTCGCCCCAGGCTCGCTCGCGTCCCTGGAGCGGTCAGTCCCCCCCTTCGTCAGGGCGTGCAGGCCCTCGGGACAACGACGTCTCTGTCGAGGTCCTCGGCGACCAGCAGGTCGTCGCAGCAGGTCAGGGGAGGGGCCGGCCCGCGGGGGTCGAAGATGGACTCCAGGGCGATCAGGAGGCACTGGCTGCTGAAGATGGCGGTCTCGAAGAGATCTTCAACAAGCTCGCCTTCGGCCAGCGTGACGGCGGCATCGATCTGCCCGATTCCGAGGAGGACGACGGGGTGATCGACGCCGATGAGGTTGCCGAAGCGCTCGAAGTTGTGCCCTTGGACGATGATCTCGATCAAGGCCAGCGTGAGGATGTGGCCGCGGACCCAGATGGCTTGCTCTTCGAGGGCCTTGAGGTCGCGGGCGGCGTCGGCCAGCGTCATCGCCAGCTGGAGGTGGGCGGCGTCGTCCAGGGCGACGGGGCCTCGCGCGGAGATGGCGCCGAGGTCGGCGCGGGCGGCGATGAGATCGGCTCTGACCGCGATGAGCCCGGTGCGGCCCGTCAGGGGCGGGTTGAGGCCGATGTAGTCGCCGGTGTCGCCGATGAGGCGGTCCAGGAGGCCCAGCGCGTCGGCGAAGGAGGCGGCGCGGGGCTGGCGCTGCCCGCGCTCGATCCAGAAGAAGGCGTTGGCCAGGGCGAGCAGGGCGTCGCCGGGGAGTTCGAGCTCCATCTGGGCGCGGGCCAGATCGAGGGCGACGCCGGCGGGGTTGAACTCGGGGCGTGGGCCGAGGTCGCGGCGCAGATCGCCGAGGGTGGCTTCGAAGAGGGCGTGGCCGAGGGCGACGATCTCAAGCGCGAGCGGGTCGGTGTCGGCCAGGTCGGAGTCGAGGAAGCGGGCGTCGGCGCTCAAGCCGTAGGCGTCTTCGAGGGCGAGCAGGGTGTTGCCGAGCTGGTCGCGGTCGACGCCCTGGAGGGCGAGGTCGAGCTTGATGAGGGCGCCGTCGATGAGGGCATCGGCGGCGGGGATGTCGGAGGAGAGGGCGGCCAGGGCCTGCCGCCAGGCGACGATGGCGGGGCGCAGCAGGCCGACGCGCAGGAGGAGCTCCTGGGTCAGGAGGTTGCCGGCCACGTCGCGGACCTGGATCCGGAGCGCGAAGAGGTCGCCGTCCTGGGCGCCGATCCGGGCCAGATCGAGGCTTCCGTCGTCGCAGAGGGCGGGGTTGGCGCACAGGGAGAGGGTCTGGGATCGGGGGCCGGCGGGGGGCTGGCCGAGGCGGGCGTCGAGGTCGAGGTCGAGGGTGGGCGTGGAGCGCTGGTCGTCCAGGTTGACGAGGGCGGCGTTCACGCGGGCGAGCCCGCTCAGGGGGTCGCGCAGCAGGGCCGAGAGGTTGATCCGGGCGTCGGGGGAGAAGGCGGGCCAGGTGGCCGGATCGCCAACAACGACGCCATCTTGTGAGATGGAGGGGGCGTTGAGGGTGGGGGGCGTGGCGTCGATGCCGAAGACGGCGCTGGCGTTGCCGCGGCGCCCAGAGCACCGGCTCGTGACGGTGAGGTTGATGGCGTGAAGGCCCTCGGGCAGGAGCTGCGACTGGACGCGCCAGCGGCCCTCGGCCTCCTCGGCGACCCCCACCTGGATGTTGTCCGGGCTCGCGGAGGCGGTCGGCGTGCTGTTGCAGGTGGAGTCGGTGACGGTGGCGACAAGTCGCGCCTGATCGTCAAACCATCGGATCGGGGTCTGGAGGGTGACGACGGGCGGCGGCAGATCCTGGTTGTTGACGAAGATCCGCACATTGCCGGTGGCCGTGGCGCGCCCGTCGCTGACCGAGAAGACGAAGGTGTCCTCGCCGCCGAAGCCTTCCTCGGGCGTGTAGGTGAGATTGGGCGCGGTGCCGGTGAGGGCGCCGTGGTCGGGGGCGTCGGTGATCCGGACGGTGAGGTTCTGATCGTCCTCGTCGGAGAAGACCAGCGTGAGGGAGACTGGGGTGTTGACCTCGGTGGTGGCCTCGAGGTCGCGCGCGATCGGCGGGTCGTTGATGCCGGTGATGGTGATGTTGACGGTGGCGATGTTGGAGTTGAACTGGCCGTCGTTGACGAGGAAGGTGAAGCGGTCGGTGCCGCTGGCGTTGAGGTTGGGGGTGTAGGTCAGGTTCGGGACCGCGCCCGAGAGACGCCCGAGGGTCGGGTTCGAGGCCAGGACGAAGACGAGCGCCTGGGGGGTTTCGGGGTCGTCGGCGGTCAGGGTGAAGCTGACGGGGGTGTCCTCGTCCGTTCGGACGGCGAGGTTGTCGGCGGTGGGCGGGTCGTTGATGGGCGCGATGAAGAAGCGGATGGTGCCCGTCGCGGAGTTGACCCGGCCGTCCGAGGCCCGGAAGGTGAGGGTGTCCTCGCCGGTGGAGTCGCTGTTGGGGGTGTAGGTCAGGTTCGGGATCTGGCCGCTCAGGGTGCCCTTGCGAGGTTGGGTGAGGATTTCGAAGGTGAGCGCGTCGCCTTCGGGGTCCTCGCCGAGGAGGGCGAAGGTGACAGGCAGGCGCTCGTTGGTGTTGATGAGCTGATCAAAGACCGAGGGCGGGTCGTTCGCAGGGGCGATGTTCAGGGTGACGGTGGCGGTGTTGGAGGTCGCCAGGCCGTCGTTGGCGCGCCACGTCAGCGTGACCTGGCCGGCGAACTCGGCCGGCGGCGTGTAGACGAGGGCTGGCGGGGCGCCCTCGACCGTGCCCCGGTTGGGGAGGGTGAGGAGTTCGAAGAGCAGCAGATCGTCGTCGGCGTCCTGGGCGATGAGCGTAAAGGGCAGCGGGGTGTCCTCCTGCCCGTTGAAGGTCAGGTTCTGGGCGACGGGGGCGGAGTTGGGGTTGTTGGGGGGATCGACGCGCACGAAGATCGTGGCCGGAGGGGAGGTCAGGGCGCCGTCGTTGACGGTGAAGGTGAAGGTGTCGTCGCCCTCGAAGCCGTTGTTGGGCGTGTAGGTGACGTTGGGCGCCGTGCCGGTGATGCGACCGCTGGCAGGCGCGCGGGCGATGGCGAAGGTCAGGGCAGATCCCTCCTCGTCCTGGCCGCGCAAGGTGACGGCGACGGGGGCGTTGGCGGGGGTCCTGGCGAGGCCGTCGAAGGCCTCCGGTGGGTCGTTGACGGCGTCGACGGTGATCCGGATGGTGGCGGTCGCCGAGAGCGCGCGCCCGTCGTTGGCGCGGAAGGTGAAGCTGTCGGCGCCGCTGGTGTTGCGGTTGGGGGTGTAGGTCAGGTTCGGGGCCGTGCCCGAGAGCGCGCCCCGCGTGGGCTGCGTCAAGACGATGAAGCCGAGGTTGTCGCCGTCGAGGTCGGTGCCGCGCAGCGTGATGGCCAGCGGCGTGTCCTCCGCCGTGCGGACGTCCTGAGCGGTGGCCGTGGGGGGGTCGTTGCCGTTGACGACGTTGAAGGTGACGGTCGCCACCTCGGAGTCCTCCTGGCCGTCGGAGGCGCGCCAGGTCAGGTCGTCCGTGCCGGCAAAGTTCGGATTGGGGACGTAGGTGAGGTTGGGCGGAACGCCGATGAGCTGGCCGTTGAGCGGCGCGTCAAGGACTTCGAAGAGGAGCAGGTCGCCGTCGGGGTCGATGGCCGGCAGCGAGAAGGTGGCGGGGGCCTCCTCGTTGGTGGTCAGGGTCAGGTCGTCGGCCTTGGGGGGGTCGTTGATGCCCGCGACGATGAGGATGACCGAGGCCGTGTTGGAGTCGTTGACGCCGTCGTTGGCCTTGAAGTCGAAGGAGTCAATCCCGAAGAAGTCCTGATTGGGGCGATAGACGAGGTTGGGCGGCTGGCCGGTGAGCTGGCCGCTGTCGGGCTGGTCGACGATCTGGAAGGAGAGCGGCCCGCCGTCGGGGTCCGTGGCGCGCAGGGTGATGGCAATGGAGGCGTCCTCGTTGAGCCTGAGCTGCTGGAGCTGGGCCTGGGGAGGCGGGTTGACGCCGATGAAGATGAAGATGGTGGCCGTGGGGGACTCGTCCTCGCCGTCATCAACGACAAAGTCAAAGGTGTCGACGCCGGTGAAGCCGCCGTTGGGGGTGTAGACCAGGTTCGGGGCAGCGCCCGCCAGCCGACCGTTGTCCGGAGAGCGGGTCACGATGAAGGTCAGCAGCGCGCCCTCGGGGTCCTGGCCCGTCAGCACGATCGAGACGGGGGTGCCCTGGTTGGTGACGACGTCGCGGGACAAGGCCACGGGGAGCTCGTTGGGCACGCCGACGGTGATCTCGACCGTGGCGATCCCCGAGAGCGCCTGGCCGTCGGAGGCCTGCCAGGTGAAGGAGTCGATGCCGTTGAAGCCGTTGTTGGGGGTGTAGACCAGGTTCGGGGCCGTGCCCGAGAGCGCGCCCCGCGTGGGCCGATCGATGATCTGGATCGTGATCGGGCCGCCGTCGGGGTCGGCCCCGTCGAGGGTCAAGGCCAGGGGGGTGTCCTGGGGGGTGGCCAGCTCTTGATCGTTGGCGAAGGGCGCCTGGTTGAGCCTTCCCACCGTGATCAGGACGGAGGCGGGGGCGGAGTTGTCCAGGCCGTCGTTGACCCGGAAGGTGAAGACGTCGTTGCCCTCGAAGCCCTGGTTGGGGGTGTAGGTCAGGTTTGGGGCCGTGCCCGCAAGCTGGCCGCTCTGGGGCGCGCCGACCACGGCGAAGGTCAGAGGTGAGCCCTCGGGGTCGCTGCCCGACAGCGTGATGGCGACCGGGGTGTTCCTGTTGGTGATCAGCGCCTGGGAGAGCGCCTCGGGGAGCAGGTTATCGACGCCCACTCGCACAAGTACGGATACGAACGGAGAAAAATCCTCACCGTCGCTCACTCTGAAGGTGAAGATGTCCGCGCCGACGAAGCCGTTGTTGGGGGTGTAGGTCAGGTTCGGGGCCACGCCCGAGAGGATGCCGCCGGTGGGGTTGGAGAAGACTTCGAAGGTCAGCGCGTCGCCGTCCTCGTCGGAGGCGCCCAGGGTGATCGCGACGGGCGTGTTCACCTCGGTCGAGATGCTCTGGGGCAGCGCGACGGGGGGCGTGTTGAAGATCCCGACGGCGAAGGTGATGGTGGCGCGTGCTGAGGTGAGCTGGCCGTCGTTGACGGTGAAGATGAGGCGATCCTCGCCCTCGAAGCCCTGGTTGGGGGTGTAGGTCAGGTTCGGGGCCGTGCCCGAGAGCTGGCCGCGCTGGGGCGCGGCGACCACGGCGAAGGTCAGGGGTGCGCCCTCGGGGTCGGTGCCGCCGAGCCTGAAGGCCAGCGGGGTGCCGGGCGCCGTCGTCAGGGCCTGGGGGAAGGCGACCGGCGTGAGGTTCAGGGTGCCGACCGTGATCGTGACGGTGGCGCTCGGAGAGCGCAACACGCCGTCAAAGACCCGGAAGGTGAACTCATCAAGGCCCTCGAAGCCCTGGTTGGGGGTGTAGGTCAGGTTCGGGGCCGTGCCCGTGAGCTGTCCGCCGGTGGGCTGCGTGAGGACTTCGAAGGTCAGCGCCTGCTCCTCGGGATCGGAGCCGGTCAGGGTGATCGGGGTCGAGGCGCCGACGTCGATGGTGAGGGCCTGGGGGTTGGCGGTCGGCGCGAAGCCCGTCTCGCCGATGGTAATGTTGACCTTGGCTGGGGGCGAGGTCGACCGGCCGTCGTTGACGGTGTAGGTGAAGGTGTCCAGGCCGTTGAAGCCGTTGTCGGGGGTGTAGGTCAGGTTGGGGGCGACGCCCGAGAGGTCGCCGTTCTCTGGCTGGGTGAGGACTTGGAAGGTCAGCGCAGAGCCGTTGGGGTCGAGGCCGCCCAGCGTGACGGTGAGCGGGGTGTTGGCGCGCGTGGACAGATCCAAGTCAAAGGCCTGGGGGGGGAGATCGCCGACGATGAAGATGACCGAGGACACCTCCGAGCTGAGGAGCCCGTCGCTGGCGGTGAAGTCGATCGAGTCCTGGCCGATGAAGCCGTTGTTGGGGGTGTAGGTCAGGTTCGGGGGGGTGCCCGTGATTCGCCCGTTGGAGGGCTGCCGGACCACCGTGAAGGTCAGCGTGTCGCCGTCGGGATCGATGCCCTGGAGGGTGAAGGCCGCCGGGGTGCCAGGCTCGGTGGAGACGGACTGGAAGAGGGCCAGCGGGGCCTGGTTGAAGACCCCGCCGACGCCGATGGAGACAATGGCCGCTGGGGAGGTCAGGGCGCCGTCGTTGACGGTGAAGGTGAAGGTGTCCGGGCCGGTGTAGTTGTTGTTGGGGGTGTAGGTCAGGTTCGGGGCCGTGCCCGTGAGTCGCCCGTTGCGCGGAGGGGTGACGACGGCGAAGGTCAGCGCCGATCCGTTGGGGTCGGAGCCCTCAAGGGTGAAGGCGCGGGGGGTGTTGACGTCGACCACGAGCCGCTGGTTGAAGCCGGTCGGGGGGAGGTTGCCGACGAGGAAGTTGATCGTGGAGGCGCTGGAGTTGAGCAGGCCGTCGCTGGCGATGAAGTCGATCGAGTCGATGCCGTTGAAGCCGTTGTTGGGGGTGTAGGTCAGGTTCGGGGAGGTGCCCGTGATTCGCCCGTTGGAGGGCTGCCGGAGCACCGTGAAGATCAAGGCGTCGCCGTCGGGATCTGCGCCGGTCAGCCTGAAGGCCACGGGGGTGTTGAGCGCCGTGGAGATCTCCTGGAAGTTGACGGTGGGCGGGTTGTTGGGCTGTCCGGGCTGGTTGACGCGCCGCAGGCCGGGTTCATCCGTGGCCGAGGGTGCTTCGCAAGCCAGAAGGGCGAGCAGGGCGACGAGGCCACAGAGAGAGGTTAGCGAGCGCATCATATGAGCTCCTGATGAATAGGAGGGTGGAAAGTAGGTACGGCGCGCAGGCGGCGTCAACTCTTGATAAGGAGATGACGTCGCCTGCGGCTGTATGTTGCCTGTTGGAGACATGATGGCCGGTTTGCTGAGTCCGCGCAAGGGCTCTCGCTCCGGAGCTACTGGCAGATGGGAACGCGGCTGTCGATGCCTCTGTAGCGGAGCATGTCAGCGCAGCAGGCCGTGGGAATGGCCTCGTTGGGCTCGAAGACCAGATTGTAGAGCCCGATCATGACGCAACGCGAGTTGATCAGCAGCGTCATGTAGTCGTCCGCCTCCTGGCGACCGCGGTGCACCACGGCGCGGGCCAGCTGATTCTCACCCTCGGTCAGCATGGGGCTGAAGAGGCCAAGGCGGGAGCGCGTGTTGCGCAGACCGCGGTCGGCGTAGAGGTGGACGATCTGCGTCAGGCCCCACTGCCAGTTGCGCACCCAGACGCCGGCCTCCTCGACGACCTTGATCTGCTGGGCGACATTGGCCAGCCCGAGCAGGAGGCGCAGGTGCTCAAGGTCGCTCAGGGAGGTGTCGCCGTTGGTGACAACCCGGACGATGAAGTCGCGCACGATGCTCAACTCGGTGCGGGCCACGGCGACCTGGGTGCGGCCGGCCAGGACGGGGTTGTGGGTGATGTAGGTGTCCATCTCGCCGATGATCTGGTTGATGAGCGAGCGCGTGGTCCCGAAGTTCTCGACGATCTCCGGCATGCGCGGCATCTCCATGTAGAAGTAGGCGTTGGCGCACGAGAGCAGCGCGTCGCCGCTGGCCTCGATGTCGATGTGGCCGCGCGCCAGGTCGAGGTGGGTGTCTGCGGTCTGCACGGGTCCGAGCAGGCCAAACTCGTTCTCGACGATCTTCAGCTCCTCGACGAAGAAGCGGTGGGTGAGGTTGGCCACCAGCAGGGCCTGCGGGCGGGTGTCGACTCGGGTGTCGAAGGCGCGCGCGACGCGGCTGAGCGCCTCGGCGTCCTCCAGGGTGAGGACCATGTTGCCGATGTAGTTGTTGTCGAAGCCCTCCAGCGCGATGTCGAGCTTGGCGATGGCGGCCAGGCGCGCGTTGTTGGCCTGGGTGTTGTTGCTCGTCAGGGCGACGAGCGCCTCCCTCCAGGCCACGATGCTGGGCCGCAAGCGCGCAACGCGGAAGAGGAAGTCGGACACGCGGACGTTGCCGGCCACGTCGGTGAGCTGGATCCTGAGCATGAAGCGGTCGCCTTCGAGGGGCTCAAGGCGCAGGCGGCCGTTGTTGCAGTGCTGGACGTTGGAGCAGAGCGAGGCGGTCGTGACCGTCAGGCCCGTCGGGGGCGCGCCGGTGCGCGTGGTGAAGTTGCCGCTGTGGAGCGCAAAGGACTGGTTGTTGCGATCCAGGGCGAAGAGCGTGGTCGAGGCCGAGGCGACGCCGCTGAGGGGGTCGCGCAGCAGGCTGTTGATGGGAAGCTCCTCAAGCAGGGACTTGATGGGCCAGGTGGTGATGTCGTTGGGGTTGACGCCGTTCTGGGGGAGCTCGCCGTAGACGATGTCCGGGCGCGTGGTGTCGACGCCGAAGACCCGCGTGGCGACCGTGGTCCTGTCACTGCACCGGCTGGTGACGGTGATCGAGGCGTTGTAGGTGCCCTGGGGCAGGACGGGCGAGGTGAGCTGCCAGCCGCCGTTCTGGAGGTTGGTCACGGCCAGCGTAATGCTCGTGGGGGTGACGGCGACGGTGGGGGGGGTCTGGCAGCGGCCATCGGTCATGCGGGCCTGCAGGGTCTGCCCGGCGCCGAACCAGAGGCTCGCGGTGTCGATGGTGAGGGCCGGCGGCTCCAGACCGGGGTTGCGGACGGTGACGGTGACCGTCGCCTCGTTGTCGAGCCCCCCGTCAAAGGCGCGGAAGTTGAAGGTGTCGACGCCCAGGAAGCCGTTGTTGGGCGTGTAGGTCAGGTTGGGCGCGACGCCCGAGAGCCGCCCGTTGGCGGGATCGCGGGTGACCGAGAAGGTCAGCGCGTCGCCGTCGACGTCCGTGGCGGTCAGCGTGAGGCTGACGGCGATGTTCTCGTCGGTGGACAGGTTGCGAGGCTGGGCGACCGGGGCGTCGTTGACGGGCGTGATGGTGATGTTGACCACGGCGATGGTGGAGTTGACCGTGCCGTCGTTGACCCGGAAGGCGAACGAATCCGCGCCGTTGGCGTTGGCCGTCGGCGTGTAGGTCAGGTTGGGCGCCGTGCCCGAGAGGGCGCCGCGCGTCGGGTTGCTCATGACCTCGAAGGTCAGAGGGTTGCCGTCGACGTCCGTGCCGGTCAGGACGATGTTGCGAGCCGTGTCCTCGTTGGTCGTGACGTTCTGGGTGGCCGCGACGGGCTGGTCGTTGACGGCGTTGACGGTGATGGTGATGGCGGCGGGCGCCGAGTTCAGCGCGCCGTCGTTGACCCTGAAGAGGAAGGAGTCGTCGCCGTTGAAGTTGGCCGCGGGGCGGTAGGTGCAGGCGGCGCCCGTGCAGGTCAGGGTGCCGTTGCTGGGGGTGGTCAGGGTGGCGAAGGTCAGCGTGGTGCCAGTGTCGACGTCCGAGCCGGTCAGGGTCAGGGTCAGCGGCGTATCCTCGTTGGTCTGGAGGGCACGGGTGTCGGCGACCGGGGCGTCGTTGACGGGGTTGACGGTGATCGAGACGTTCACGATGGCCGAGTCGATGGTGCCGTCGTTGACCTTGAAGCTGAGCGAGTCGGCGCCGTTGAAGTTGGTGTTGGGTCGGTAGACGAGGTTGGGCGCCGTGCCCGTCAGGGTGCCGCGCAGAGGTTGCGTGGTCACGGTGAAGGTCAGGGCGTTGCCGTCGGCGTCGGTGGCGGTCAGGACGATCGCCACGGAGGTGTCCTCGTTGGTCGAGACGTTGGCGGCGTTGGCCACGGGGGCGTCATTGACGGAGGTGACGGTGATGGAGACGGTGGCGTTGGCGGAGAAGACGGTGCCGTCGTGGACCCGGAAGATGAACGAATCCGCGCCGTTGTAGTTGAGATTCGGGGTGTAGGTGCAGGCGGGGCCCGTGCAGGACAGGGCGCCTTGAGACGGGTTGGACACGAGCGAGTAGGTCAGCGTGTTGCCGTCGATGTCCGAGCCGGTCAGCGTGATGCTGCGGGAGGTGTCCTCGTTCGTGGTCACGCTCTGGACGTTGGCGACGGGGACGTCGTTGACCGGGTTGATGGTGATGGAGACGGTGGCGTTGGCGGAGTTGACCGTGCCGTCGTTGACCCGGAAGGTGAACGAATCCGCGCCGTTGAGGTTGGCCGTCGGCGTGTAGGTCAGGTTGGGCACGGTGCCGCTCAGGGTGCCGCGCGTCGGGTTGGTCACGACCGTGTAGGTCAGCGTGTTGCCGTCGACGTCCGAGCCGGTCAGGACGATGCCGACGGAGCTGTCCTCGTTGACGACCGCCGTGCCGTTGTTGGCGACGGGGGTGTCGTTGACGGCGTTGACGGTGACGGAGACGGTGGCGTTGGCGGAGAAGACGGTGCCGTCGTTGACCCGGAAGATGAACGAATCCGCGCCGTTGAGGTTGGCCGTCGGCGTGTAGGTGCAGACCGCGCCCGTGCAGGAGATCGCGCCACGGGTGGGGTTGGACACGAGCGAGTAGGTCAGCGTGTTGCCGTCGATGTCCGAGCCGGTCAGCGTGATGGTGACGGGGGTGTCCTCGTTCGTGGTCACGCTCTGGGCGTTGGCGACGGGGGTGTCGTTGACGGGGGTGACGGTGATGGAGACGGTGGCGGTGTTGGAGTTGACCGTGCCGTCGTTGACCCGGAACGTAAGCGAATCCGAGCCGTTGAAGTTGGCCGCCGGGCGGTAGGTGAGGTTGGGCGCCGTGCCCGTCAGGGTGCCCTGGCCGGGGTTGGTCAGGAGGGTGTAGGTGAGGCTGTCGCCGTCGCCATCGGTGGCGACGAGGGTGATGTTGAGGGTGCCGTCCTCGGCGACGGAGACGGACTGGTTCTGGGCCACGGGGGCCACGTTGACGGAGATGACCGTGATGTTGACGCGGGCGGTGGAGGTCTCACCGCCGGGATCGGTGACGCGGAAGTCGAAGAAGTCGGTGCCAAAGTAGCCATTGGCCGGCGTGTAGGTGCCGGAGATCGAGGTCCTCGCCGGCGGGCGGGTCTGGTTCTGGAAGCGCTGGAAGTTGGGGTCCGGATCCTTGTCGTTGGTGGAGCAGATGTAGCGCGACGTGGAGTAGGCGCAGTTGGCGTCGTTGAACTGGATGTTGTTCACATCCCAGTTGTACTGAAGCAGCCAGCAGTTCTCGGTGTAATCACCGTTGGGCTCGCCGAAGGGCGAGTCGCGCATGAACCACGAGCCGAGGTCGATGGCCTGCCAGTCAGGCACCGAGCCGAACTTCATCGCGAAGCCGGTGTAGTTGCCGCCGCTGTGGGGCTTGGCGATGGCGGGGATGGTGTTGAAGTAGGAGGTGCCGTAGCGGCTCAGCAGCGAGCGCCAGTGCTCCTTCGTCCTCGGCACCACCATCTGCATGCCGAGGTCCTTGCAGGTGTCGCGGTCGGTGATGCGGGAGGTGGTGATGCCGCTGTCGATGTTGAGCATGGTGTAACCACCGCCGTCGGTGGTCATGTCGCAGTGGACGGTGAGGCGGCCGCGGCCGGGGTTGATGTCGTAGTTGCCGCTGGCGGCGTTGGGGTTGAGCAGCTTGATGGCCATGCACGACTTCGGCAGCGTGATGTCGCCGTCCTTGTCGTTGGTGGAGCAGAGGTACCGGGCGGTGGAGTAGGAGCAGCCGCCGTCGTTGTACTGGATGTTGTCCACGTCCCAGTGGTACTGAAGCAGCCAGCAGTTCTGGCTGTAGTCGCCGTTGGGCTCGCTGTAGGGCGAGTTGCGCATGAACCACGAGCCGCCGTCGATGGCCCGCCAGTCGGGCACCGAGCCGGACTTCATGGCGAAGCCGGTGTAGTTGCCGCCGTCGAAGGGCTTGGAGATGCCGGGGATGGTGTTGAAGTAGGACTGGCCGAAGCGGCCCAGCATCGACACCCAGTGCGCCCTGGTGCGCGGGACGATCATCTGGAGGCCCATCTCACGGCAGGAGTCCATGTCGCTGACGCGGGAGGTGCGAATGCCGCTGTCCACCGGCACCATCGTGTAGCCGCCGCCGTCCGTCGTCATGTCGCAGTAGGCCGTCACCGCGCGGCCGGTCTCGGTCACGATGGTGTAGTTGCCGGTGGCGGCGTTGGGGGTGGCGCGCTTGATCTCGGCGCAGGAGCGGAAGCTGACCGGGGGACGCAGGGGCCCGTCCTTGTCGTTGGTGGAGCAGATGTAGCGCGACGTGGAGTAGGAGCAGCCGCCGTCGTTGAAGCGGATGTTGTCCACGTTCCAGTCGTACTGCAGCAGCCAGCAGTTGCCGTCGTAGTCGCCGTTGGGCTCGCTGTAGGGGGTGTCGCGCATGAACCACGAGCCGCCGTCGAGGGCCCGCCAGTCGGGCACCGAGCCGGAGCGCATGGCGAAGCTGGTGTAGTTGCCGCCGCCGCCGGGCTTGGAGATGCCGGGGATGGTGTTGAAGTAGGACTGGCCGAAGCGGTTGAGCATCGAGCGCCAGTGCTCCTTGGTCCGAGGCACCACCATGTTGAGACCCATCGCCTTGCACGAGTCGTTGTCCGTGCTGCGGAAGGTGTTGATGCCGCTGTCCACAGGCACCATCGTGTAGCCGCCGCCGTCCGTCGTCATGTCGCAGAAGGCCGTGACCTGGGCGCCGGTCGAGGTGGTGATGGTGTAGTTGCCGCTGACGGCGTTGGGGTCACCCTGCTTGATCGTCGCGCAGGTTCGGCGCTGTGCGCTGATCTGCTCAAAGCCCTTCTTGTCGTTGGAGGAGCAGATGTAGCGGGTGGTGGAGTAGGAGCAGTTGCCGTCGTTGTAGCGCAGATCGTTGATGTCAAAGTGGTACATCGACAGCCAGCAGTTGGCGGTGTAGTCGCCGTTGGGCTCGCTGTAGGGGGTGTCGCGCAGCCACCATTGGCCGTTGTCGGTGGCGCGCCAGTCGATGATACCCGCCTTGGAGTTCATGGTGAAGTTGGTGTAGTTCCCGCCGTTGGTGGGCTTGGAGATGCCCGGGACGGTGCCGAAGTAGGACGTGCCGAAGCGGCTCAGCAGGCTGTTGAAGTGGGCCTTGGTGCGGGGGATGACCATGTCCAGACCGAGGGCCTTGCAGGAGTCGTTGTCGGTGCTGCGGAAGGTGCGGATGCCGTCGTCGATCGCCACCGCCGTGTAGCCGCCGCCGTCGGTGCTCATGTCGCAGTAGGCCGACACGGTGACGCCCTGCTTCGGGCGGAGGGTGTAGTTGCCGGAGGGGGCGCTGGGGTTGGCCCTGAGGATCTCCTGGCAGGTGCGCAGCCCCGTGTCCCGGACCAGCGGCCCGTCCTTGTCGTTGGTGGAGCAGATGTAGCGGGTGGTGGAGTAGGAGCAGCCGCCGTCGTTGAACTGGATGTTGTTGACGTCGAAGTTGTACATCAACAGCCAGCAGTTGCCGTCGTAGTCGCCGTTGGGCTCGCTGTAGGGCGAGTCGCGCATGAACCACGAGCCGCCGTCGAGGGCCCGCCAGTCGGGCACCGAGCCGGAGCGCATGGCGAAGCCGGTGTAGTTGCCGCCGCCGCCGGGCTTGGAGATGCCGGGGATGGTGTTGAAGTACGAGGTGCCGAAGCGGTTGAGCAGCGAGCGCCAGTGCTCCTTCGTCCTCGGCACCACCATGTTGAGCCCCATCGCCTTGCACGAGTCGTTGTCCGTGCTGCGGGAGGTGCGGATGCCGCTGTCCACAGGCACCATCGTGTAGCCGCCGCCGTCCGTCGTCATGTCGCAGAAGGCCGTGACCCGGGCGCCGGTCGAGGTGGTGAGGGTGTAGTTGCCGCTGGCGGCGTTGGGGTCATTGAGCTTGATCGTCGCGCAGGAGGCGACTCCGCCGAGGTTCTCCACTCCGGCCTTGTCGTTGGTGGAGCAGATGTAGCGCGACGTGGAGTAGGAGCAGGTGCCGTCGTTGAACTGGATGTTGTTGACGTCGAAGTTGTACATCAACAGCCAGCAGTTGGCCTCGTAGTCGCCGTTGGGCTCGCTGTAGGGCGAGTCGCGAATGAACCACGAGCCGCCGTCGAGGGCCCGCCAGTCGGGCACCGAGCCGGAGCGCATGGCGAAGCCGGTGTAGTTGCCGCCGCTGGAGGGCTTGGAGATGCCGGGGATGGTGTTGAAGTACGAGGTGCCGTAGCGGTTGAGCAGCGAGCGCCAGTGCTCCTTCGTCCTCGGCACCACCATGTTGAGGCCCATCGCCCTGCACGAGTTGTGGTCCGTGCTGCGGAAGGTGTTGATGCCGCTGTCGACGTTGAGCATGGTGTAGCCACCGCCGTCCGTCGTCATGTCGCAGTGGACCGTCAGCGCGCCGAAGGAGCCAGTGCCGTCCGGATCGATGGTGTAGTTGCCCGTGGTGGCGTTGGGATCTGCCAGCTTGATCTGGCGGCACGACGTGTAGCGGCAGCTGCCGTCGTCGTTGTCAGCGTTGGGGTTGTAGTTGAAGGCCTGGAGCTTGGTGCACCCCGAGATGAAGTTGAACGACAGCGAGCCGCGGTCCGGCTGGTCGGTGATGCCGAAGCGCAGCGAGTCCCCATCCGCGTCCGAGCCCGTCAACGTGATGTTGACCGTCTGGTTCTCGTTCGTCGACACGTTCTGGGTCTGCGCCACCGGCGGGGCCGCCTGGGCCGGCCCTGCGGCCATCAAGATCGTGGCCAAACCCAACCCCAACGCGGGAGATCGCCGCATCCACTCGGCGAACTCTCCCCCAAGTGAGTTTCTAGTCTCGCGGGGATTGATGACCTGTTGTGTCCTCATGACTTCCTGCTCCTGGATCCGGTGACAATTTTTGCGACCCTTTGCCATGTTTTTGACAACGAATGTTGTCACCATGATGGTGTCGAGGTTGAAGATGAGTAGCCATTGCCGCTTCAACCCTTGGATAAAAAGCTCCTTGCCTTGAAGAGTGCAAAGAGCGGACCAGCATATCTTATGCTTGTCTTGCGCTTGCTTGCGCTCGCCGCCATCCCCAAAGAAGGGTCTCCGGCGCGCTCGCACGCCCCGCACCCGAGGAGGTCCAATGCAGAACCAGGCGCTTGATCATCTGCGAACGCTCTCCGTCCTTCACTTCGTGTACGCCGGCATGACAGCCATCTTTGCGACCATCCCGATCGTCCATGTGATCGTCGGGGCCTTCTTCCTCTTCTCGCCGCCGCCGAGCGCGGCCGACGGGCCGCCTCCGGAGCTCTTCGGCGGGATCTTCCTGGGGGTCGGCCTGCTGGTCATGGGGCTTGGATGGACCAAGGCGATCCTGATGGCCTGCGCGGGGCTCTGCCTGCGCCGAGCCCGCCGCCGCACCCTCTGCCTCGTCGCGGCAGGCGTCGCGTGCATGTTCATGCCCCTCGGCTCGCTCCTGGGCGCCTTCACCATCATGCACCTGCTCAAGGATCCGGTCCGCGAGTTGTTCGAGGAGGTGGCCCGAGGCCAGGGGTGAGGCCGTGACATTTTTTGTCGCCCGAGAGGCCCTGAGCGCCTGGCTGAAGATCAGCCACTATCCGGACGACCTCCAGAAGACCATGAGATTGGCGCTCCAGAGTGACTGGAGCGGCGAGTGGGAGAGATGGCTCGGGGAGGGCTTGCCCTTCCTGCGCGAGGTCTACCATTGGACCGGCCAGTCGATGCCGTGGAGAATCCACACCGTCGACAGGGTCTGGTGGACGACGCTGGGCGCCAACAAGGGCTCGCCCATGGCGATCGCGCTTGGCCTGGAGGGCCTCGGCCTGCCCTCGACGAAGAGCGCGAGCGAGCGGCTCGACCTGCTCTCGAAGATCTTCAAGGAGGACCTGCAGGCGCAGATCCGCCACGTGCTGGGCGAGGAGCGCCACGAACACCGCCTCGCGATCTACCGGTGGTCGTGCGCCAAGGGCGGGCACGGGATCGATCTCGACCTTCACATGCTCGCCGACACCGCCACGGGGGTGCAGGATCAGGCGGCGAGGCACATCGCGGCGACCTGCCCCGAGTCGTCGGGGCGCCTGAGGGCCCTGTTGGAGTCGCCCAGGGCCCACGAGCGGGTCGGGGCCGCGCGGTGCCTGAGCCTGCTGGCCGACGCCGCCGCGGTGCCCTGGATCGAGGCGGCGCTGGCCTCGGAGCGCTCCGGGGTCGCGCGGGCCGCGCTGACCGAGGCGCGGGCCTCGTGCGATCCGATCATGAGGGGCCTGGCGGCCCAACTCAGCGGCGCGGACCAGGGCACCTACGATCCCGCCGCGTCGCTGGGCGTCAGCGAGGCGCTCTCTGAGCTGCGCGCCCTCGTCTACGAGGGGGCCGCGCCCGTGGCGGTCGCCAGGATCTGCAATGTTCTTGAGCGCTTGCGCGAGGGCAGGGGGCTCGACCTGGGCATCGACTATCTGGTCGAGCACGGGGTCGCCGGCTGGGACGTCGAGGCCAAGATCAGGCCCGCGTGCTGGCCGAAGGGCTCGGCCTTTGACGCGCTGAACCTGCCCGACGCGCCCGGGGCGCTCCTGCCCATCCACCTGCTGCTGACCGGCGCCCACGAACCCTGGTTCACCCAGGTGCTCAAGACGGTCGAGAAGAGGGCCCAGTCCCGCCGCTTCAACCGATCAAGGCTGCCGGCCTTCGTCGAGGCGGTGCGCTGGGGGTGGGGGTGGTGCGTGGCGCACGACGTCCCCGTCGAGAACCTGGAGGTCCGCGTCGACGGCGGCGCCGGGTGGTCGTGGGGATCGAACACCACCGCGCTGGAGCTCGTCCACGGCTTCCTGGCCGGGCTCTCAAGGACCCCGGGTCAGCACCACGGCGGCCAGCTGCCCGCTGGGCTTCGGTTCCTTCGAGCCAGGATCCCCCGCGACCACCCGATACGGCTCTCCGAGGTGCTCGACGCCCAGCGCCGCACCAAGGATCTGCTGCCTGAGTTCAGGGCGAGCCGTGGGGAGAGGGGATGAAGCGGATCGTCATGGGGTAGTCGAAGTGGAGCCCGTCCTTGGCCTTCATCGTGGCCTGGATGGTCACGACCAGATCAAAGATGTAGAGCCCGATCAGGATGGGGATGCCGATCAGCACGACGGAGAGCAGCAGGCCCACGACCATGCCGAGCGTCATCGTGATCTGGAAGTTGATCGCCTCTCGGGCGTGAAGCTCGACCTTGGCCGACTGGTCCTTCTTCATCAGCCAGATCGCCAGCGGCCCAAGGATGTGGCCGAAGGGCACGAGGTGGCCGGCCAGCGTGCTCAGGTGGCTCGCCATCGCCCAGTTGTTCTCTTCGTGGGGGGCCAGGGGCTGAGGCCGGTAGGGGGCGGGCGGCAGATTCTGGCTCATGGCTCCTCCTGCGGGTCGATCCACGGCCTCAGAACCTGCCGCAGCACGGGCGCATTCCGACCCATCCTCAACTGCGCGGCGAGCGCGCTCGCCCGAGCGCCGCGCGCAGCAGGACCAGCCCCAGCGCCAGGCCCGCCCAGAAGCCCGACAGCGGCATCAGGATCACCATGACGGCGCTGAACACCACGACGAAGATCGAGAACCACGGCGGCGGCGGCTCACCCGACGCGCGGATCCCCCAGTCCATCACCGCACCGACCATGAAGAAGAGCACCCCGGAGAGCAGGAACCACAGCATCGCCGCCTCATCGAGCCCCTCGACGCCCTCCGGGGCGCGCTGGCCGAGGTAGAGCAGGCGGTGTTGGCCCGTCGCCCACACCATCGCGGCAAAAAGCTGGTGGCCGATCGACAGCACCATCAGCGCGCGCCCCGACTTCTGCCAGAGGGCGGCGACCGGCCCCCAGAGGCCATCTCCCTGAGCTGCTCTCATGATCGCGCTTGCTTCTCCAGATCGCTCGCGACGGGGCGCGCGCTCCGCTCGGCCTTGAAGTCTGCCAGCTCCCCTCTGTAGATCCCAGGCACGCCCGCCGAGCCCGTCCAGGCCAGCTCGACGATCCCATCGGCGTCCACCCGCGCGGTGGGGTGGCGGGCGTCCTCGACCAGCATCAGCGTCGCCCCGCGCTCCAGATCCAGCGCGACGAGCGAGGGCCCCTTCTTGCCGCGCCGGGTGCAGATGGCCACGCGGCTGTCGACCAGGATCGCGTCCTCCATGGCTTTCTTGCCGCCCGTGAGCCTCTCCTCGCCCCGCGACTCGAGATCCAGGCTGTAGAGGTGCGTCGCGGCCAGATCCCCGGCCGGCGCCGCGCTGAAGATCAGCCGCTGGCCCGAAGGATCAAAGCGCGGCAGCATGTCATTGCGGCCGGCGGCCTCGGTCAGCTGCTCCTTCTCGCCGGTGGACAGATCGACGCGCCAGAGGTTGTAGGTGTCGTCGGACGAGCCCTGCGTCGAGGAGAAGACGAGGCTGCCGCCCTCCGGGCTGAAGGCCGGGAACTGGTAGTTGAAGCGCGTGCTGCTGAGCAGGACCCGCGTCAGCGCGGCGTCGATCCTGTCGCCAAGCCAGATCTGCCAGCGCCCCTGCTCGGTCTTGCGCAGCCCGTAGGCGATCGTGCGGCCATCCGGGGACCAGGCCGCTCGCGCGTGGACCCCGTGGCCGCCGCTGATCTGCCGCCCGAGCCGCCCCTGCCTGTCGCCGACGTAGATGTGGACGTCCCCTCCGCCCTCGGCCGCCCACGCCATCCAGCGCCCCTTCGGCGACAGCGCCGGGTGCGCGTGCACGCCCAGCCCGGCCGTGACCCGCTTGCCCGAGGGGACGTTCATCCGCTGAAACTTCTTCTCGCTCAGGCCCATGCTCCCTCCGCGCGGCTACCTTCTCACCCCTTTCTACCACGGCCGCGCCATCGCCCAAGAATCCCCGCCCTCTCCACCACGACCGGGCCACCGCCCAGGAATCCCCCCCCCCTCGAAGCCGACCCTCAGAAGGGTATCCACAGCAGCTGATAGTCGGTCTTGTCCTCCGCCCTCGTGTGGTCAACCCCGAAGATACCGCCCATGAGCTGGAAGGTGTAGCCGCTCGGATCCCGACTGTAATAGTAGAGCGGCACCAGCCCGTGCGTGACCCGGTCGATGTCCTTGCGCTGGGAATGGAACCAGGGCAGGAGCAACGTCAACTCCCTCTTGTCATTGAGGAAATGCCAGTAGAGCGGGAAGAGCACCGTCGCGTCGCTCCCCGAATCCTCGTTGTAGAAGTTCCAGTAGAGCGGGAAGAGCACCGTCCCGCCGGACCGGCCCCCAGGCTGCTTGAAGTTGAGGTAGAAGGGCAGGGCGATGTCAAAGCTCGACCCGTCGTTGCTGCGCCGCCCGTAGAAGAGCGGCAACACCGTATGCCAGCTCCCCATGGCGTCGCCCCCGCCGGCGTAGAGCAGCGACCAGGCGTTCCACACCTCCCCCTCCCGCCTCGAGTACGCCACCGGGCTGATGAAGGTGTGCCCCTCGTCTCTCCCCTCGTAGAAGTAGGCCGGCAGGAGCATGCTGCCGCTGGCCGCCTCACGCTCGAAGCTCCAGAAGAGCGGCGCCAGACCCCAGTCCGTCCCCTCCTCGTCCCGATCGTAGAAGGCCGGCCCGGCCACCACCCGCATGTCCGCGCCGTCGGCCGACCGATCGTAATAGGCCACCGGCAGCAGCCAGCCCGTGTCCCCCTCCTCGGGATCGTGGCTCCAGTTCGCCAGCGGGAAGAGCCCCGTCGTGCTCGCTTCGCCGTCCTCAAAGTGGTAGAGCGGCCCCAGGAGCTGCCCGCTGACCTCCTCCTCCTTGTCCTCCCAGCCCCAGTAGAGCCCCAGGATCGTGTCGAAGCTCCCCGCCCCATCGTCCCACCGCCTGCCGAAGTAGAGCGGGAAGGCCACCGTCGTCTGCACGTCCTCCACATTGCTGTAATAAAAGGGGAAAACCCCCATCCTCGTGTCCTCGCCGTCGCGCTGCGCGAAGGCCAGCGGGAAGAGCCCCGCCGACCAGCCCTCCGGGTGGTCGTGAAGCCACAGCGGCCCCAGCGAGGTCCACTGATCCGCCCCCTGGTCCGACACGAAGCGCCACCACACCGGGAAGAAGACCGAGTGGCCGTCGACCCCGTTGGCCTCCTCCCTCCACCAGTAGAGCGGGAACAAGCCCGCCGACGTCGCCCCCTCCTCGTCCGCGTGGTGCCACAAGGGCGTCAACACCGTCCACCGATCTCGCCCGCCCCCCGACACGAAGCGCCACCACACCGGCGCCAGCACCGAGTGGCCGTCGACCCCGTCGGCCCCCTCGCCCCACCACGCCAGCGGGAACAAGCCCGCCGCGCTGCCCTCCTCGTCCTCGTGGTGCCACAAGGGCGTCAGCACCGTCCACGTGTCCTGCCCGCCGTTCAGGGTGAAGCGCCAGAACAAGGGCGCCCCCACGAAGTAGCCGTCTTTCCCGTCGGCGCTCTCCCCCCACCACAGCAAGGGGAAGGCCCCCGTGTCGTAACCCCCCGCCCCATCTCCGGAATACCAGATCGGCCCGGCCGCCACGAACTGCGATCCCGTCACCCCGTCCTCCAACTGGAGGTAGAGCGGCGCGATGAGCCGGAAGAGATCCCCGTCGCGGGTCCGCTCCTGAAAGAAGAGCGGCAGGACCATGTCGATCTCGGACTCGGGCGTCTTCGTCCCCAGGTAGGGGAAGAGGAGCGTCACCTCCGTATCCTCGATCCTGTCCTCCGCGTGAAAGTAGAGCGGCGCGAGCAGCCGCGCCGAGTACGAGGGCGTCTCCGTGTGATAGTAGAGCGGCGCCACGAAGAGCGTGTCCTCCGTCTCATCGCGGTGGCTGTAGACCAGGGGGAAGAGGAAGTCGGTGGCCTCCTCCCCCTCCCGCGAGAAGTAGTAGTTGAGCACCAGCCCGTAGCGGCTCTCCCCCTCGCGCCGATAGAAGCCCGCCGGCGTCAGCAGCGTCGCCGCCTCCTGACCCGCCTCGTCCCTCCCAAACCCATACCAGTACAAGGGAAAGACCGCGTCATAGCCCTGCTCGCCGGCCTCCGACCAGGCCGTCTTGTGGAACCAGAGCGGGATCACGCCGTAGCTCTGCTCCCCCGGCTCCTTGAAGCTGTACACCGGCCCGGCCACCACCGAGCGGGTCCCCTCTCCCTCGTTGAAGAAGTGCCACACCAGCGGGAAGACGATGTCGTGCCCCGATTCGCCGGCCTCCGCCGTGCTCCGGTCGTGCCAGAAGAGGGGGAAGGCCCCAAGCCCGTAACCGCTCCTGCCGCTGTAGGCGAAGAGCGGCCCGAGGCCGTGGAAGGACTCCTCGGTGCCGTCGGGCATCAGCTCGCTGTAGCGGACATAGAGCGGCACGTAGGCGTCCAGCCTGCGCTGGATCCCCTCCACCTGCTGCTTCCACTGGAAGTAGAGCGGGAAGAAGGCCATGAAGCTCTCGTCGTGCTCGAAGTCCTTCCAGTCCAGGAGCAAGGGGAAGAGCATCCTGAAGCGCCGCTCGCGGGTGTCGCTCCACACAAAGGGCCCCAGCCAGCCCATGTCCGTCGCCGGCTCGCCCTGCAGGGCCTCCGGCGTCCCCAGATCCGGGTTCAGGCCCCGGGTGTACTGCCCGAAGAGCAGCGGGCCGAGCAGCAGCTTGCCGCCGCCGGGCGCCTTCTCTTCGTACTTGAAGGCCAGCGGCCCAGCCAGCCAATAGGACAGCTCCCGGTCGTCGTGCCCGAAGGCCAGCGGGAAGAGCAGCCAGTCCGTCTCGTCCAGATCGCGGTCGTAGAAGAAGGGCGGCGCGAAGATGAAGCGCTCGTAAGTGCGCGTATTTCCACTTAAATAGATCCACGGCGCCGCCAGCGCCCAGTAGTCGCCCGTTCGCTCGTCGCTCGTCTCCAGGAAGAGCGGCGCCACCATGGTCGTCCGGACCCCGTCCCGGCTCTTGTACCGGAAGCCCGACAGCAGCCAGGTGAAGTCCCACCCGTCCTCCCCGGTGACCCTCAGATCGAGGAAGCCCGGCATGAAGAAGAAGCCGCTGCCGTCGGCCTCCTCGTGCCGCGCCACGATGGGGAAGAGCCCGTCGCTCTTCGTCTCCCCGTCTCTGAAGCTCCAGGCCGGCCCGATCAAGATCCGCTTGCGCTCCGGCCCCTCCGACCAGTAGAGCCCCGGCGCCAGCGCAAGCGTCCTGGTCTGCGTCAGGTCGTCCTCGTGCCACAGGCCAAGGGGCAGCACGCCGGTCATCGAGCCATCGGCGTCCTGCTTATGGAAGGCCGGCCCTACGAAGGTCGTCGACCACCCCGGCCCCTCGTTGTTGTAGTAGAGCCCAGGGATGAGGGTGAACTCCCGCTCAAGCGCCTCGCTCTCCCAGTGGATGTAGAAGGGCGCGACGCCGTAGGAGAGGTCGTCGACGCTCCGGTTGTACCAGGAGGGGCCGGCGATGATCAGGTGGGTGTCCAGGGCCAGATCTTCGTGGCGGAAGTAGAGCAGCGGGACGAGCAGCCGGATGTGCGTCTGAGGGTCGTCGTAGGCCCCGTACAGGGGCGCCACGATGGTCAGCTCCTCCTGCTGCTCCTCGTTCTGGTGGACGTGCACGAAGGGCGCGAGGCCGTGGTAGTGGTCCTGGCCGTCGTCGATGGTGTAGAGCGGCCCGAGGGTGGTCCAGTGGTGCTCCTCGTCAAAGAAGCTGCTCCCGTAGAGGAAGGGCAGGAAGTAGCGGTGCTGCACCTCGCCCTCGTCGCTGGCGTAGTAGATCGGCAGGATCATCGTCGTGGCGTCGCCGGTGATGTCGTCCTGGTCGAACTTGATCAGCGGCCACAGGCCGGCGCCGTGCTCCTGGCCATCGCGCCAGGTGTAGAGCGGGCCGAGCATCCCGAAGTGATCGTCGCTCCGCTTGTCCGACCACCGCGCGTAGAGGACCGGCAGGAGCAGCCGGAAGTCGTCTTCGTCGTCCTCGTAGCCGAAGAAGAAGGGCAGCACGGAGCCGAAGCGCCAGTCGTCCGCCTCAAGGCCGAGGAGCAGCACCGCCGCCAGGGTCAGCCTGAAGTCGTCCTCGATGTACTTGAAGAGCAAGGGGAACTGCATCACGAAGGTGCTGTAGTCGTCGCCGCTCCAGAAGGTCATCAGCGCCGGGATGCCGCCGAAGAGGCTGTCGCTCTCCTTGTCGTGGATGTGGAGGAAGGCCGGGGAGTAGAGGCGGGTGGACTCGGCGTCGTCCTCGTAGTGGACCAGCGGCAGCAGGGTCCATGAGGTGCTCTCCGGCCCGCCGCCCATCCAGAAGATCGGCGCCAGCCCCGCGCTCCAGCCCTCGGGCCTCGTCTTGTAGAAGAGGGGGCCGAGGATGTGGAGGTCTTCGTCGAGGTCCAGATCCTGGTGGTTCCAGTAGAGCGGGAAGAGGGTGGAGAAGCGCGTCTGGCGGCTCTCATATCGATGATAGAGCCACGCGCCGGTGTAGGTGAAGTCGTCGTCCTGGACGTGCCACGCCAGGGGGGAGATCAGCCCCCAGCGGTTGGGGTCGTCGTTCCAGCGCCAGTAGGCGCCCAAGGGCAGGGCGATGAAGAGCTTCCAGTCCGGCTTTCCGCGATACCAGAAGAGCCCGAGGATGTGCAGGAGGGTCTCGTCGTCGACGGGGTCGTGTTCGTAAAAATAGAGGATGTACGCGCCGTTGCGGATGATCCTGCGCGTCCTTGTGGAGGGCTGGGCCGACGACCCCCCGCCTTCGGGGTCGGCCATCGCTGGATCGAGGGGCGGGCCACCCTCGATCCCGTCGAGGTCGCCGGTGGGATCGGCGAGGGCGCCGGGGGAGAGCGCCCCGTGGCTGGTCCGGGCCGAGGTGCTGGAGAGGGAAGGGGGTTGGAGGCGGAGGGCGTCGGTCGGGTCCTGGGCGTGCGCCGGAGGGGCCAGCGCGGCCCAGAGCAGGGCGGCCAGTCCGAGGGTGAGCAGGGGGCGCACGGCGCGGTCAGGCGTGGGGAGCAGGGCGCGCGCTGCGAAGGAGGCTTCGCGCTTGCTGTGAAGTGGGCTTTGCATCGTCTGGACCTTGTCGCCCTGCCTGGGCTGACCCGCGGGTCAGCCGAAACTCCATCCTGAGTGCCGAGGGAGGCTTTTGGCAAGGGGCGTGCCACCGTCAACCTCGATCGAGGTCGACGGGCTCGCGCGTGGAGGGTCTCGGCGGCGAGGTGTGTGTGACGGGGGGACGACAGTGTGGCGGTCGTGGCGTCGGTCGTGGGTGTGTGTGGGGAGGCTAAAGCTCGCGGCGAGCGCTCCGATAGGAAGGAGAGGGGCCTACGGAGGGCAACGCGGCCAAGGGTCGGCGTCAACGGCAAGGATGGGAACATGAAGGACACCCGGCAGATGCAGAGCTTGCTTGACCCCGAGGGGTTCTACGGGGCCTTGTCGGCGCAGCTCAACGTCACAGAGCGGCTCAACGTGCCTTGCGCGCTGCTGATCTTGAGGATGGAGTTCGAGGACATCTACGTCGAGCGCTTCCAGATCGCGGATCGGGAGGCCTTCCATTCGAGCTTCGCGAGCGCGGCCACCGGGATGGTCCGAGGGACGGACACGGTGGGTTGGTTCGCAGAGGGCTGCCTGGGGATCCTGCTGCGCTGCGTGACGGCGGAGGAGACCTCGCTGGTGGCGGCGCGGCTCCAGAAGGATCTCGCGCGCCGCCCATTGCTCGTCGGCGGCCACAACCTCTATCTGGCCGTGCAGATCGGGGGCGTATGGACCTCTGGAGACAGGCCCATGCCGCTGGACGACTTCACCGATCAGGCCTACTTCGCGATGCTGGGCTGAGGGAGGGCCTCCCGCGCTGCGGGGGCGGGCTGGTCTGCGTGCGCAGATCTGGCCTGCCGCGCGCGGGTGGGCTATAGTTCGGCCGACTCTCACCCGGATGTCAGGCCGTGTCAGACCCTCAAGAACCCATGAGCCCGCCTCGGCCGCCGCGCAGCCACGGCGACGGCGAGTTCAGCCCTGAGCAGTTCAGGCGCCTGGGCTCAGACGTCGTCCTTGAGCGCGGCGTGATGGTCTTCCACCCTGAGAACATCGAGATCGGCGACTGCGTCTACGTCGGCCACCAGACGATCCTCAAGGGTTATTACAAGAACCTGATGGAGATCGGCGCGGGGACCTGGATCGGGCAGCAATGCTTCTTCCATTCAGCCGGAGGGCTGGTCCTGGGCCGCAATGTCGGCGTCGGGCCGGGGGTGCGGATCATCACCAGCGCCCACGTCGAGGCGGGCCGAGGGCTGCCCATCCTGCACTCGCCCATTGAGTTCGAGCCCGTCGTCATCGGCGACGACTGCGATCTCGGGGTCGGATCGACGGTGCTGCCCGGCGCGCGCCTGGGCCGCGGCGTCCAGGTCGGCGCCGGCGCCGTCGTCAAGGGCCACTTTCCCGATTACTCGGTCATCGCGGGGGTGCCCGCCAGGGTGCTGCGCCTGCGGCCCGAGCGCTGACCTCAAGGACCACCCTCGGAGCAACATGGGCATCCGCCTGACCGTCGTCATGTTCGCCTACAACGAGGCCGAGAACATCGGCCCCGTGGCCCGAGAGACCCTCGAAGCGCTCGACGCGGCCCGTGGCGTCGGGATCGACGACTACCAGCTGGTCCTCGTCGACGACGGCAGCCGCGACGACACCGGGGCGGTGATCGAGGCCCTGGCCGCGGACAACCCCCGGATCTCGCCGATGAGCCACGGCACCAACCGGGGCATCGGCGCGGCGGTCAAGACGGGCTTCTCGGCCGCGAGGATGGAGTACATCTCGATCCTGCCCGCGGACGGGCAGGTCACCGTCAGCGAGCTCATCAAGCTCCTGCCCGGCATCCTCGACGGCGCCGACATGGCCGTGGGCTACTACACCCAGCGCCGCGCCGTCGACGGCAACTTCAGGATGGTCCTGAGCAAGGGGCTGCGCTACTGCATGAACGCCTTCCTGGGCACCCAGCGCCCGATGGACGGGGTCTACATGTTCAAGCGGGAGCTGCTCAAGACCTTGCCGCTCAAGAGCGAGACCTTCTTCGTCAACCTGGAGCTGCCCGTGCGCGCGATCCGCGCTGGCCTGGACGTGCGCAGCGTCCCGGTCGAGGTCAAGGCGCGGCGGGCCGGCCACTCCAAGGTGCTCGGGGTGCGTCGGATCGCGCGCGTCGGCGCCGAGGTCGTCAAATTCCGCGGCCACCTCCTGATGGAGAAGCTCGACGGGCGCTCGTGAAGCACCTTGAGCGCAAGATCATCCTCGGGGTCCTGGCCGGCGTCGCCGTCTACGCCCTGGTGGCCCTCTACGCGGACCTCAACGCGCTCGGCGACGCCCTGGCCGGCTACGCCTGGCCGACCTTCGCCGCCGCGCTCGGGCTGACCTGCCTCAACTACGCGCTGCGCTTCGCGAAATGGGAGATCTTCCTGCGTCGGATCGACGTCCGGGTGCCCCTCGGGCGGTCGCTGCTCATCTTCCTGGCCGGCTTCGTCATGTCGATCACGCCCGGCAAGCTCGGCGAGGTGCTCAAGAGCGTTCTGCTGCGGCAGAGCGACGGGGTCCCGGTGGCGCGCACCGCGCCGGTGGTGCTGGCCGAGCGGCTCACGGATCTGCTGGCCCTCATCATCCTGGCCGCCACGGGCGTCGGGACCTACCAGTACGGCGCGGGGGCGCTGATCGCCACCGGCGCCGCCGTCGCGCTCGGCCTCGCGCTGGTCTCGCTCCCCTCGGTCGTCGAGCGCGGCTTCGTCCTGCTGGGCGCGCTGCCCCTCGTCTCGCGCGCGGTCCCGAAGCTGCGCGAGGCCTACGGCTCGACCCGCAGGCTGCTCTCGCCGGCCACGCTGGCGGGGACGACGGCCCTGTCGGCGCTCTCGTGGGGGATGGAGTGCGTGGCCTTCGTGCTGATCGTGCGGGGCTTCGAGGGCTCGGGCGCCGCGGTGGACATCGATCTGGCAGGCGGCACCTTCGTCTACGCCATGACCACCATCCTCGGCGCGGTGTCCTTCCTGCCCGGCGGCCTCGGCGTCACCGAGGCGGGCATGATCTCGGCCCTCCAGCTCTTCGGGATGGTCGACCAGGAGGCGGTCGCCTCGGCGGCCACCATCCTGACGCGGCTGGCGACCTTGTGGTGGGCCGTCGTCGTCGGCCTCGTCGCCTTCGTCCTCTTCCAGCGCGCCGTCAAGGTGGGCGACGACCCCGATCTTTGACATCGCCTCGGGCCTGGGGCGATCCTGCCTGGGGTACGCGGACCTGGGCCGGGAGGGGGTGATGGGGGACGCCGAGCGACACCGCTCTTATTGGAAGGCGCACTTGAGGGTGCTGGCCGCCCTGCTGTTGATCTGGTTCGGGGTCTCCTTCGGGTGCGGCGTCCTCTTCGTCGACGCGCTCGACACCGTGAGGATCGGGGGCTTCAAGCTGGGCTTCTGGTTCGCCCAGCAGGGCTCGATCTACACCTTTGTCGCGCTGATCTTCGTCTACGTCGGCGTGATGAACCGCCTGGATCGGGCCTTTGGCGTCGATGAGCAGGACGAGCCCTCGGGCGCCGACGCCAAGGGCGAGCCGACCGGCAAGGGGGGGGCGCCATGAACGTCCAGGCGTGGACCTTCGTGATGGTCGGACTCTCCTTCGCGCTCTACATCGGGGTCGCGATCTGGTCCAGGGCGCGCTCGACCCAGGACTTCTACGTCGCCAGCGGCGGCGTGCCGCCCGTGCTCAACGGCATGGCCACAGCGGCGGACTGG